>JBEAUF010000035.1:0-13481 GCA_041161565.1 Planctomycetota bacterium
CACTCAGTCGATGAACCTGCTGACCGCCTGTCTGACCCGCATGCAACTGCTGCCCACGCTCACCCCCGTGCCAGTCGCGAACCCGGGTTCAAGCTTCAGTTCAAGCCTTGGCACTGGCCCCATGGCACTATGATTGTCGCCTTTCGCTCCGCGAAAGGAACTTCAACTCTGCGCAGAGCGAAGGTCGACGAGCGCCGCCAGCCCTCCCGCAGCATCGATGTGAGCCATGCCTCGAAAAATCCGTCCGCTGCGGGGGAAGATGCCGCGGGACCTATCCGGAACGCCAGTCATGGACGACAGATGCCGCAGAACATGACGGGTGGCGGTGTCGCATTTTGGGATTTTGGCCGCGCGCCGGCAGACTGCGATCCGCACGGTCAAAGCAGCGTCGTCCAGTCAGCGATCTTCAGGCCGGGAACCTTCTCGAAATCCCTCGTGTTTCGCGTCAGCAACAGTGCGTCGAGGCTGAGGCAGATCGCTGCAATCTTCAGATCCATTGTTCCTACTCGCAGGCGTTGGCGGCGCAAATCTTCAAAGCGATTGGCTGCATCCAGTGTGAAGTCGGCAATGGGAACCGAACAATAGGTCTGCAGATGCCGGCGTAGTTTCCCATATATGCTAACCTGTCGATCCAGCGTTTATTCTGAGCAAGGTGTGACAACCAACCCCGCATTTGTTCTTCGTAGCTGATAATGGAGACAGCAACAGATCCTTCCGGCACATCGGCCAGTCGCTCCCTGAGGCGACTCGATTCCTCGCTGCCCCATTCCAGACAACTCAAATGGTCTGTGTCGAGAACAATCACAGCGATTCGTCCTCAGGCTTCTGATCGCGACGGATACTGGCGGCGATGCTCATAGCCTGGCGATATTCTTCGTCACCATGGAATGTACCAGCGATTCGCTCCCACCATGGCAGAGCGTCGACAGTCTGCTTATTCCGTGGTTGTGTCTGCAGCAGCGACTGGACAGTCATTTCCAGTCGTCGAACGCGATTTTCAAGGTCATCGTTGGACGCAACATCCGTGGATCCGGGCATAACTTACTCCTTCCGCCAGCAATTATGCCGTTTGGGGAGAGTGATCAGCAAGGCCAAACGGAATCCTCAAGGCCTGTCTCTTGCTGATACGTTGCGCATGATATTGGAATCCCGCGGCACCTGAATGCTGCCAGCCCCCCTGCCGGTCCGCTGGAGGGGGCGAGGAAGTAAGGAACGAGGGACTCCGGAACCCTGGAGAATTCCAGGGGCTTGTCGGCATCACAAACGCCGGAGGATAACTCAGCGATCACCAAACAGAAGGTTTCCGGTTCGATCCCTGTCAGCAATCGCGGCTGCGACAATTGCTTTGCTGCGGATCAATTCAGATTGCCGCGTGTCGCACAGGCGACTGCTGATCAAGTGCGGACGGTTCCTGAGGATCATGACGCTTCCCAGCGAACGAATCCGGAATGATCTCAGACCTGCGTGCGGGAATCGGAGGATACATCTCCTTGTCGCGCAGGCGGTAAGGTCCCATCTGAATGAGACACTACACCAGCTCTTAGTTTCTGCCCCGGGGGTGTCGGACGCCAACCGACATTCTGCGGCAGAATGCCACCATCCTCGGGAACCCTGTCCACAGAAACTTCCGTTGGGACTGAGCGGCAGAACCTTTGAGATTGCCGAGGGAATCGCGCGGCAGCACGATTCAAACATCTACGCAAATGTCAGAAAGTGAAGTGCAGTAACGATATTCCGCCGTCCTGTAACAGAGTCAAAGACTAGCGCGACCGGCGACGTTTGGTTTCGAGGATTTCGGGGGCGCGGGTGCTGGTGTGTCATCCAGTGATGCGGTAGCTGTTTTTGACTTGCCGGCAGGCGACGTGTGTGATTCGGGAGGAGTTTCGGGATTCACACGGGAATGCAACCGTTCCTTTGGGGTCGAGCGCAGCGGAGCAATGCTGTGCAGTGATGACAGCCACGGTGTTCCCGAGTGTGCGGGGGCAGCGGATGTGGGTTGTTTTGCTGCCTGATTTGGTAACTGCGAGCTTTTCCTGGTGTCTTCTTCAGGTACAGGCTGAACCTCGGCACCCGCCTTAGCAGAGGTCGCGGGCTTTGCAGCAGGCTCGGGCCCGGAGGTGGTGGGCTTTGCCGCTGGCCTTGAATTGCTGGAGAGACTCACGCCAACTGCTGGGACGACTTTCTGTTTGGGGGAGTCGAGACCAGCGGTGCCGGCTGAGAAAGGGACTTGCCGACCCGTCTGGGGCATTTCAGCGGGAGTTTGTGGCGGAGCGGGTGGTGTTATCGGGGTGGGCTGGTGCACCTCCGGTGTCTGCACTCGCATGTTCTTATACTCAAGAATCGATCCTTTTTCATAGTGAATATTCTTAAGCGCAACGGCGTATTCCGCACGTGCTCGGAACAGCAATGACTCGGCCTGAGCCAGCCGTCTCCAGCCATCAATTTTTCGATCATCGGGGGTTTCTTCACGGCTGACGATGCCATCCACGTATTCGCGGGCCGCGAGGTATTGTTCTAGTGCCGTTTTCATGGATTCATAGGCGCGGTCTTTATCTCCCCATGCCCCCGTGAGGTTGCTCAGCACTTCGCGTTGCTGTTCGCGCTGAATTGAGCGTTCGCGCATCAGGTTGAGTTCGGCGTGCGACACGGCTGCATGTGCTTTTCGATAGCCGATGGGAATTGTCATCTCGACGCCAACAGCCCATTCCTGCTGATCCCCTTCGGCAAGGTTGCCAATCGATGAAGCTGGAGATCCGCCGCCCTGATTACCACCGGCGATGAGTGAGTCACCGAAGCCGCGGAAGCGATAGCGTCCAACAGCATCCAGTTTGGGATTGAGGAAGTTTTTGGCTGCGAGGAGTTCAAGTTCACGTTTCTTGACGGCGAGGTTGGATCTCTGCAGTTCGGGTCGCTGTGCAAGAGCTTCTGCGGTGACAAGATCCCAGCTGAATGCGAATTCAGCCGTTGTGGGTTCATCGCTGGGGCGAATGACCTTGCCATCCGTGGCGGGAAGTCCGATCAGCAGCCGCAGGCGGCGTTCTGCAGCCAGCACACCACTCGTATTCTGCATAGTGCCGCCTGACGATCCGTTGCGAACTTCAGTGCCGTTCAGCAGGCGGCCGTGCAGTGCTTCGCGAGCTTCATTCTTCAGCTGCAGCATTTGCTGGCGAACATAGGCGGCATCGACAGCGTTGACGGTGTCCCTTGCCTTTGGATCTGCCAGTAGCTTACCGTACTTTTCATCATACAGTTGCTCGATCTCGGCGAGTGCCTGTCGTTTCGCGTCATAGTCGCGCCAGGCGAGATACAAATCCCAGTAGGCGTTTTCAACGTTGCTGACATAGTCACGAAGAGCCACCTGAAAATCGACATCGGTCATGTCGCTGTTGACTTTGGCGATCATGATACCATTGTAGGAGCCTGGCGTGGAGTTTGGCCCGGCAATCCGGTTGAATTCGAGGCCACCGCCCTGCAGCAGCGGCTGGCGAATTTCACCTTCAATCCAGGAGTTCCACGAACTGGCAAAGTTGTTCGCCGGAGCATTGTTGTTGTCATAATTGCTTACCCCGCGAAGGGCCATCAGAGAACCGGCAGCGGATCGCTTTGACAGTTCCACCTGATAGTCGTGGTAGTCCTGCAGAAACGCGGTTGCACCACCCGCGAAGAAGCTGTTGTTGTAGATGCGGTCATTCTTATTGAAGTTGGCTGCAGCAGCCAGCTGTGCATCGAAGGCACTCAGTGCTGCTTCAGTGCCGTAGCGTGGATCTGTCTGCGCCAGTTGGCGACTGACAGAAGTGGCCATGGAATCCGGTGCTCGGAGCACCGCGCCACCAACGTCTCGAAGCACGGACGCCGAACCCAGTCCTTGAGCGAGAATCTGCTCGAGCTTCAGATCCTGATAACTATCCACGGACTGCAGCTGCTGGGTCGTCAGCGGCTGCTGGGCCGGGGCGACGTCGCTAAACACCTCAGGAACATTCCTGTCGATCGCTCGGGCAATCCGATCAACTTCCGTTGTGGAGTTACCAATTGTCTTTTCGTGCATAACCGCCAGTGGAGCGGTCGCACAGCCGGCGGCTGCAAGGGAGGACAGCATCAGCCCAACTGTAAACCGGGATCGTCGCCGGCCTCGCTGGAGCCTGCTGGCCAGAGAACTAACCCACCGACGAAGTGGTGAGGCGTGTGAATAGGCTGATTTCATGAGTCGCGACCCCTGAACTTCAAAACGCCAGAAACGGCTGTACAGCCGCTGCAGGTGGATCAACTCCGCATGGGTTCAAATGCTAATCCCCTTGACTAATCGGAACTGGGTGAAGACTGCTGCATGTAATCTCTCCCGAAGGTTCCCCGCAGAAACATCAATTAGCACAAATCCGGAATGAATCCCTCAGCCACCCCAAGACCCCCGAACCACCCGTACAACCCGAACTTCCAAAGCAAATGATTGTCGGTTTTGAAATCGATTTTGCCCCCTCTTACAACGGCTCGGAAACAGGCAAACTTTGACGGGTCACTCGGGGTTAATTTGCAGATTCTGCCGCTGCGTGCACTTCGCCGCTGCTTGGGATGATGCAATCCGGACGAATGGTTCGAGTTACCGAGAGTGGACGACAAGCAGGGAGGGTTTCGCGGAAATCAGGCCCAGGGAGGAGACCGGGAATGATGGCGATGCGTGATGCGGCGACAGCAGGCCTCGCTCGACTGACCGCGCGGCGGGTTCAGGAAGTGCTGGACGAGTCCATCTCGGCCGGGGTGGAGTTCGGGCGTGAGTGCGCGTTGTCGGAGATCTTTCTCGACAGACTGCGTGCGGCCGTTGGCGCGGTGTGGATACGCGTCTGTGAGGGTTCCGACTCCGGACTTCGCGGCGTTCTGACGGTTGGGGATGCGGCGGCGGCGGCAGCGAACGAGCACACGGAGTTTCTGTGCGAGACGGCGGAGGGAAACCGTGGCGAACTGCGGGAGCGAGTTGCAGCAAACGGTGTTCGCTTCGCTGCTGCAGCGGCTGATCTGGCACCGGGAATCACGCTGATCCTGGAACTGGGATTTGTTGCCGGCGCGGGCTTGGCGGAGTGGTCAGAGAGTGCAGTGGAAATTTTTGCCGACTTGCGACGGCGAGAGCTTGTATCGCGGCTGCAGCGACTCAGCGAACGGTTGAACGTCACGGACGCGTTGATCCGGAGGCTGTATACAGCGACAGACGTGGCTGACTTGTTGCAGGTACTGACCACGGAGTCGGCCGCATTGCTCGGATGTTTCCGCGCGGCTGTCTGTGAGCGTTCGGGAAATGACTGGCGAATCGTCGCTGTCACTGGCGGAGCCGGTGTCAATGAGCGGGCGGACGAAGTTCGGAGAATTTGTAGTGAAGTCAGCCAGGCGGCTGAGGGAGGAACTGGGGATCAGCAGCGAATGCAGCCAAGTAAGTCGACAGTGCTGACGATTCCGATGAGCCGGAATGGGACGTGGCAGGACTGTCGATACGGGCTGCATCTGGAATATCACGGCTCGGGTGGTGGCGTAGCCGAGAGTGATCAGCGGGAGCGATTGGTTCGCCATGCCGTGCAGGCATTGGACTATCGCACCAGTCTCAGTCTGAACTCTCGGTCGCCGCGGGGACGACGCTGGATGTGGCTGGCGGTCGGGAGTGCGGCAGCGGGATTGCTGGCGCTTATTCCAGTGGATCTGACGATTTCTGCTGCTGGTGCGTTGCAGCCTGCGGGGCGGCAGAGTGTGTATGTGCAGGAGTCGGGCACTGTCGATGAGGTCATGACGGATGACGGCGGGGAGGTTGGATCGGGAGACCTGTTGCTGCGACTTCGCAATGATGATCTGCGTCTGCAGGAGCAGTCGCTGCTGGGAGAATTGAGTGGTGTGCAGGCGCGACAGGCGGCACTTGGGGCGCTTCGTTCCAGCCGGGAGGGGCAACAGTCTGGGCTCCAGGGCGGGGAATTGGCGGAGCTGGAGGTTCGGGCTGAGTCGCTGAGTGCGCAGCTGGTGATTCTGCGGCGGCGTCTGGAGGCGCTGGATATCCGTTCGCCACTGGCGGGCAAAATACTAAGCGAGGACCTGCGGGAACGTTTTCAGGGGCGTCCGGTGCAGCGCGGGCAGCATGTATGTGATGTGGGAAATTTGAGGGGAAATTGGGAGCTGCAGCTAAAAGTCAACGAGCTGGACATTCGTCATGTGCTTGCAGCGGCGGGCATCATTGCGGGGGCCGGCAACGACGCGCTGCCTGCTGTGGAAAGCGGACAGCGGCCGCAGATTGAATATTTTCTGGAAACCAGTCCGGAGCGTTCTTATCGGGTGGAGCTGGGGGCGGTGGCAGGGGCCGCTGAGCTGGATGAAAGAGGAAGTCTGGTGACGGCGGTCACGGCGAAGGTCTCGGGTGACCTGCCGGATGGTTTGCGACCGGGGGCCGGTGTGCGGGCGGTGATTCATTGCGGACAGGCACCCATGGGTTATGTGTATTTTCGAAGGCTCATTGACGTCCTGCTGCGGCAGACGCTGCTGTAGGGCAGGCGCTGTATGAGTAGCTTGCGTATTCCTGAATTCAGGGAGTAGACAGTGATCATGCGAACTCCATGCGAGTCATCAGTGCGTTTTCTGATAGCTGCCGCGATGTTGTGTGGAGCCGCTGGCGATGCTGCGGGTCAGGAATCTGCATCGGTCAGACCGACGGCTACAAAACCGCTGGAGCTTGTGATCGTGCCGAGCTGTCATGTGTCAGCGAGGGAGACCGTCGAGATTCCGGCACTGGAACGGGGCAGTCTGCTGGAGATTCTGGCAGAGCCCGGAGCCGAAGTGCGTGCGGGGCAGGTGCTGGGAAAGCTAGACGACGCGGAGGCCAGTCTGGCCGTTGAGCTGGCGCGGCAGGAGCTGCGAGTGGCCGAGCAGAAGCTGGAGACATCGAGGCTGGTGGACATCGCGGCTGCGGCCGTGGAGGAAGCAAAGAAAGTCGCCGAACAAGCTCAGCAGGACGCGGCTGCAGCGCGGGCACAGGCTAAGGACGATTCAGCCGTGCGGCTTGCAGAAAAAGCCGCTGAACTCGCGAGGGACGTGCTGGAGCGTCGCCGGGTCAGTCGCAGTCTTTCGCCGACGAGTATTTCGGAGATGGAGTGGTTTGAGACCGTCAACACAGTCGAGCAGGCTCAGATCCGGCTTGAAAGTGCTCAGCAGGAACAAGAACTTGCGGAGCTGCGAAGCCAATCAAAGCAGGCCGCCAGCGACCAGCAGAAGGCTTCTCTGCAGCGGCTGATGCTCCAGCTGGATCAGGCTCGCGGCGCTCAGGAAACGGAGCGACTGTCGCTGGCAAGTCTGCGAACTGCAGTGCAGATCGCGGAGGCGAAACTGCAGCGTAGACTCCTGAAGGCTCCGTTTGATGGGGTCGTCATCGATCTGAAACGCTTCACAGGGGAATGGGTGGAGTCGGGTGAGTCCGTGCTGGTGCTGATGCGTCGCGATCGTCTGACGGTCGAAGGTTTTATAGGACCTGCTCAGTCGGCACAGCTGAAGGCGGGTACCCCGGTCAGGTTTGTGCTGCGTGATGGCGATCGAACAGCTGGTGGTCGCGGGAAACTTGTGTTCGTCAGTCCCCTGATTGACGCCGTGAATCAGAACGTGCGAGTGCGGGCTGAAGTGGATTCGGCGAACAGTGATCTGCGGGCCGGAGAAATCGTCGAGATGCGCATAGGGGAGCGGAACTGATGCCGATTCCGGGACGTACTGCGGCAATTGAAAATCCTCGAGTGAGCGGCCGGTTCTGCTGGGAGCTGCGCCCCGATATGGAACTGAGCCGCGAGCGGGGCGGTGAGAATTCGGCTGCGGGCTGGATTCTGCGGGATCCACTGCGGTTGACATTTTTTCGCACGTCGGCGGCCGGGCTTGAATTTCTGCAGAGCGGAGGTTTGCGTGGCACTTTGAACGAGGAAGCTGCGCGATTGCGGGATGCCTACCCGGACGAAGACGTGACGCCGGCCGGATTGCAGGTCCTGGCCCTGGCAGCTGTCACCGCCGGAATTGTGCGGCCGCTGCTTCCGGACAGCCTGCCGACGCGATCAGGGGCTCGCAGCAGTCCGCTCCAGAAAATACTGCATTGCTGCAGCCGAATACTCACCATCCGCTGGAGGGGATTTGATCCCGCCTGGCTGCTGAAGGCCTGCTACCCATGGGTCTCCTGGTTATTTACTCGTGCAGCGGTATGCGTGGCTGTCCTGCTGATGCTGGTCGCATTCACAACAGTGCTGTTGCGCTGGGACCAACTGCTGCTGGAACTCCCCAATCTGAGAAGCCTGCTCACCTGGCAGAATCTGCTGGGGATTACACTTGCGTTTGTGCTTGTGCGGCTGCTGCACGAGCTGGGGCACGCGTTTACGTGTCATCACTTCGGCGGCGAGTGCCATGAACTCGGAGTATTTTTTATCCTGTTTATTCCTGTTCTGTATTGCGACGTTTCTGATTCGTGGCGACAGTCGCAGCGACTGCCGAGGCTCCTGGTGGCCGGTGCGGGCATTTACACAGAACTTTGCATTGCTGCCGTCTGCGGGCTGCTCTGGGCCTGCAGTGCGCCCGGGCTGCTGCACTCGCTGTTTCTGAATGCAATGCTGGTCAGTTCTCTGAACACTCTGCTCATCAACGGCAATCCACTCGTGCGGTATGATGGCTATTTCGTGCTGTCGGATCTGGTTGGGGTACCGAACTTGTGGTCACTGAGTCGCAGTGCGGCGGGGGCAGTCATGCAGCGGGTGATACTTGGTGGGCAACTGGCATGGCAGGATTATGGCTCACGAATGGGGTTTGCCGGTCTGACATGCTTTGGAATCGCAGCGCTCTGTTACCGAATTGGCCTTGTGATGACATTGCTGACGTTCATGCATCGCACGCTGGAACCTTTGGGGCTGCAATTTGCGGTTTTCGTGCCGGCAGCGGGCGGATTACTATCTGGCCTTATCAGCATCTTCAAACGCATGCGATCAGGAGTCATGGAAAGTAATGGTCGCCCCCGAGCTGCTGCCGGGCTGTTGTTGACTGGTGGCGTCGCTCTGCTACTGCTGCTGGTACCGGTCTCTCTGCCGGTCTACGCCCCGTGCGTATTGACACCGGGCGTTTCCAAACCGGTGTATGCTGCCGTCAACGGGAGGCTGCTGAAAGTTGCCGATATGGGCACTGTGATTCGTCGGGGGGATGTGATTGCAGAGCTGGCAAATGACGAGCTGGACCTGGATCTGGCGAAGGCAGCTGGATTACTCCGGGAGCGTGAGACAGAGTTGCGCAGTGTGCGGATGCGAGCACTCTCCGGGGTGATGGCGGCCGAGGCAATACCGGTGGCGGAACGGGCTGTTGCGTCTGCTGCGGATCATCTGCGATCTCTGCAGCAACAGCGGAAGTTGCTGTTGATTCGAAGCCCGGCAGACGGGGTCATTTTGCCACCTCGAAATCTGCCGCGCATCGATGGAGGACCGGATGCGTTCATATCGTGGAGCAGCCAGCCGCTGCAGCACAGTGCGATCGGAGCGTGGCTCGATGCCCAGACACTTCTATGCTGGATTGGCGATTCTGAAATGCTCAGAGTCGATGCTTGTGTCGAGCAAACAGAGATCACCCGAATCGCAGATTCGGGTGATTGCAGTGTTCGCTTCATTGGCGCACCCGGAACGACAGTTCCCGGGCAGCTGGAATCCCTCAGTTCGGAACCTGTGCGAACGATCGATCGTGAACTTCTCGTACATCATCTGGTTGCTTCAGACTCGACACAGTCATGGAGGCCGCAGAGAAAGATGTTTCTGGTGAGGCTCAGTCCGAAGGTGATGAGCAGCTGGGGTCCGGTGTCGGTTTATTCGACCGGTATCGCCCGACTTCCCGGACGACCCGTATCGCTCGCATCGATGGGCTGGAGACTTTTTCGCACGACATTCGGATGGTCTGCCATCAGGGAATGATGAAAATCAGTCCGGTGATCACCGCAGCTTCGGCGGTGATACCCGTCCGCGAATACTCAGGAAACAGCGATGACATCGGGTATTCGCAGCCTGTCTTACAGTCGCGGAGCGTTCGCACTTTGGAGCAGGGAGGCGACACGGCCATCTGCCAGGGCAGCATGACAGTGGACGCCGCAAAATGGGTGACTGATACGGCTGTCGTCAGGCAGCCCCATGACTTCCCGCAGCGTTCCATATTCGCCTGCTCAAAGTATAGGGGCTGATGGTGAAAGGCATAGGTGTCGCGAGCTGATGTACGATGTACTGGTCCTGTGTAAGAATTCCCATCCACACGCGTGCTAAACCACGCATCGACATTGATGCTGCTTCTGGCTTCGCTGCGCGCCCTGATGGCAGCTTTCCTGGCATCCTCAGACCTGGCGGTGGCGGGAGTCAGTGTCAGGTCAGACAGTTTCGGAAACAGCGATGACAGCTCAGCTGAAACAGGCGGCTGAGAGGTAGCCGGAAGGGTGCTGGCAGATACCTGAATCACACCGACCGCAAGTGCGGGAGCCGCTGGACTGACCCCGGCACGCTGTTCAATTGACTGCAATTCCCGAAACCATGCCGGCTGGGCTTCGGCGATTTGCTGAGTCACGGCCGCTGCAAAGTTATCATTCAGCCGCACCCACGGGCGCGACCCGTCCGTCAGCGTCTGTAGCTCGGTTAGGTACTGGGGTTGAGCAGACTGGGCGGGCTGATCATCAAGACGAGCGATCGCCCCTCGGCGGGGACTGACAGACGGAATTGAAGACAATTCCTCCAAAATAGCCGGATGCACCGTGACTTTGGCTTGTGCTTTCTCCGGAACCTCAGCGGCAACCTGAGCGACCTTTAAGGGCTGCCCGACTGAGGCCTCTGGGACCTGCGATCTACGAGGCGATTCAACTGTCTCGGTGGCATTCGGCAACTTTGATGCTTTCATTGCCGCCCCGTTTTTGAACCCGTTGCTCGACCACGTTGTTGGTCGGACATCCACGTCTTTGGCAAACATGGGAGTCTCGGTAACTTTCCGCGTGCCTGCAGGAGTCCCGTGGCCAGCATCCGCAGCTGACAGGCAGCAGGGAATCCAGGGAAGGCTGGCGAGCATTGGCAACACAAATCGGCGAACGACCATCTGGAATCTCCCCGGACGATCCTGAGCGAACACAGGCTAAGGCCTGAAGACAGCGAACAGAGACAAGCCATCCACATACCGAATGGGTCGGTCTTTCAGGTGATGACGATGTTGAGGGGTATTTCGACGACTCCGGGCAGTCAGGTTGCAGGGATTCGCAGGAAGGTACGGGATTTGCCCGAGTCTCAGCGGGTGCTCTCCGTGCAGATTCCGTGCTTCTTCCAACTGGAAGATTCGGAAAATTCACACCACTTTGCCCCGTCTTTCAGCCCATTTGCACTGGCCGCGTAACTCAGCCGGCGTATTTTGCCTATTTTTTTCCGATTACCCATTCGGTTTTTCATGCATTCCTGACGTGTATTGCGTATTTTGAGAACGTGGGGAATCCGGTTTCAAATACTGCGGGTGCTGCAATGGCAATTTCGGTTCTGATCAGACTCATACGACGGTATTTTCGGGACACCACGGCTGCAGCAAAGGACGCCCCAGGCAAACGGTCCCGCGGGCGGCAGCCGATGCTTGTCCAGCTGGAAGAACGCCGCGTATTCAATGCAACGTTCTTGCTGAACGCAGGCGGACTAACTCTCAGTGATTTCGATGCCAATTCGAATCTGAACATCAGTCAGAACGGTGACAACCTTGAATTCCAACTCAGTGGCGCAGCCTCCAACAACTGGGCTCCGGCGTCCGGAAGCAACGCCCTGTCCACATCCGGTGGCGGCTCGATAATTACAGTCGGTCGCGCTGATTTCACCGGAAGCGTAAACTTCACCATCACGGATGCTCCTGCTGGCAACCTCGATGTCATCATCGCCGATACTGTCAGGCTGCCGACAGCCACGAACGGCTCCACCTTCGCCATGACCATCGGTGGACAACTCGATATTGCAAGGGACACATCCCCCGGCGGCGGTGACGCATTCGATGCTACAGGCTATTCACTGCAGTTTTCCGCAGCCGGAGAAATTCTGCTGCACGGTGACATTCTAGACTCCGCAGGAGACGATGCAGCGTCAGTCACTCTGAATTCCGGTGACGACGTTACACTCGACGGCCAGATCTCAGCTGAAGACAGTGTAACCATTACCTCCGGCGGCGGCATCATAGATGGTAACGGCAATTTAGTAAACATTGACGCACCCAACGTCACACTGCAGGCAACCTTCGGCATCGGTGACTCAGACGCCATCGAAACGCAAATCGACACACTCACAGCGACCAACACAGCGTCCGGTCAAATTCAAATCACCGAACTGTCTGCTGGCGGCAGTCTGGCCCTGAACGTGATCGACAACGCCAGCCGTGACGTCGGCCTCACGGTTGAAAGTGGTGCCCTGACAGACGGCAATGACGGCACGCCGGATACACTCAACATCACGGCTGGTAACCTGACGCTTGCCAGCACGACCGGGATCGGCAGCGGGGATGCCCTGGAAACACAAATCACAAGTCTCGCGGCAAGCACCAGCGGCAACATTCAGGTGACGGAGCTTGCCGCCGGCGGAGACCTCACGTTGAATGCCATCAGTGCGGGCAGCGGACTTGTGGATCTTCGCGCTCTCGGTGGTGCCCTGACTGACGGCAACGGAGCAACCGAGAACATCAGCGCCGGATCCATCCGCCTCGACGCAGATACTGGTATCGGAGCCGCTGATGAAATCGAAACCGCAGGTACCGGACTGCTTCTTACGGCACAGACACGAACCGGAAACCTGCAAATTGTGAATACAGGTGAATTAATTGTGGACACCGTCGGCGGACTGGCCGGGGTGCAAATTACTTCCAACGCAGCCGCCAGCAACCTCAGTCTCCGCGCCCGCAGCCCGCTCACGATCAACTCAGACGTCATCAATAATTCCGGCGGCAACATCATCCTGACGGCGGGTGGCAGTGCTGCGACCGATGACCTGACAATCTCAGCTGATGTGATAGCCACCGGGGGATCCGGAGCCATTCTGTTGTCCGCCGGCAGCGATGTCATTCAGACCACAGGGACCATCTCGGCCGCAGGGGCAGGAGCCATCACACTCACAGCCGGTGTGGGAACACTGGACGGAGTGATTCGCCAGGAAGATGGAGTACGACTCCAGTCTGTTTCCGGAATGATTGATCTCATGGCGGACGAAGATATTCGTCTCTCAAATCTGCAGACAGGGCATTCTGGCGCGAACTCAGTAACGGTGACCTCCTCGGCTGGAGCGATCATTGACAACGGCGAAACCGATGTCGACATTATCGCGAACAGTGGCACTGTGACGCTGAATGCTGCGGTCGGGATTGGTCATGGAAACGCGTTGGAAACCACTGTAGCTCGTTTGGCTGCGACCAACAGCGGCAGCGGCAACATTCAGATGGTCGAAACGGACGGAATTCAATTGTCAGCAGTCCAGCAG
>JBEAUF010000053.1:0-10895 GCA_041161565.1 Planctomycetota bacterium
CCCCATGCCCATCCCAGCGCCCCGGCCAGGAACATGCTCCGCATGCTCGTCCACTGACTCAGGCTTCTGAAAAGTCACAAAGTAATTTTCCTTCAGCAGACCGGTCTCTTCCCCAAGCCGACGGAAGCCCACGTCAGTAATCTCGCGTTCAAAGACATCCTGGCCCGCACGCACATGCGAAAGCACCCAGTCCGTGCTCTCACCCTCCACCCGACGAAAATCAATCAGAACCACCCGGCCACCAGGCTTGAGTGCCCGATAGAGCGACTTCAGCGTGGCAGTCGGAAATTCAAAGTGATGATATGTGTCACAGATAAACGCCACATCCACCGTGGCCGCCGGGAGCTCCGTCGAATCCGGCTTGCACAACAAAGTCTCCACGTTCACCTGACCAGAACCGCGGGATGTCTCCAGAATGTGATCCAGAAACTTCTGCGTGATATCCACCGCAATCACCCGACCGTCTTTGCCCACCGCTTCAGAAAATAAACGCGTGAACAACCCCGTCCCCGCACCAATGTCCGCCACCGTCTGACCAGGCTGAATCCGACAGGCCGCCAGAATCTCCTGCCGACGAACAAATACCTCGCGACTCTCCACCTCAAAACGCCCCACAAACTCGTTGACATTGGGGTCCCGAAAGGAATCGTTAATCCCCGGCCGGACACTCTTCTCCTGAGCAGCCGCGGGGACCGTCAAACACAGCAGGAACAGCCAGCATGAAACAAAGCGATTTGACATGAAAATGGCTCTGCAGACGCGATATGGAACGGTCAGGAAACTCACACGAACCAATAGATATATCGAGAGATTCCGATTTGTCAATAAATAATAAAGGAGCAGGAAGTCTGAATTGAACACAAAGCACGGCCTTTCAGCATTTGCCGCAACGTGCTGAGCCCGAGCACCGCCCGATGGTATTAACCGCCCGGCAAGGTCCCACTGAGCCGCAGGGCGGCAGCCCGCGGGTAAAGGCCCCTGCAACGCACCACCCACGCCGATGAAAACACGCGCCATCGCGGTGCAGGGCACTTACCGGGGGCTCCCGCCCACCGCTCAGGTGTTTGCAAACGCGATGGCAAACGCACTAAGCCGCAGGGCGGCAGCCCGCGGGTAAAGGCCCCTGTAAAGCACCACCCACGCCGATGAAAACACGCGCCATTGCAGTGCAGGACACTTACCGGGATCTCCCGCCCATCGCTCATTGACGATTGCAGGCCAGTGCCGCCGTGTTCATTTCCGCTGCTCACGGCGTTTGTCCCGGAAAAACTCCCAGACCCGCTCTGCTCCCGAAAACGCCATGATCGGTTCATTGCCACCGCGGCGAGGTCTTGATCCTGGCCAGCCATGGCCACCAGCCGAATCAACAATAAACTCGGTTGCAGCACCTTCCGGCGTCGCTGCGTGCACAGTCGTGGTGACTGTGCCATTTGTTGATGCACGCCCGGTTTTTTCCGAACGATTCACGTCCACCCAGAACCTGACCACCTCCTGCAACGGCTTGAAAGGCGCCTGCTGCGCACGACGCACAAGAGGATTGCGGCTCATACCGCCCTCCAGCGGCACCTCCTCGTCCTGCGCTCCATTGATGATCAGCACCGGCAGCGGCACCGTCGGCTTCTGCTCGAACGTAAACATCGACGCCACCACCGGAGCCACAGCTGCCAGTCGCTCTGCCCGGGCAACCGCATACACAAAGGTCATCATGCCCCCGTTGGATCCACCTGTCATAAAGATCCGCTCCGGATCCGCGCCATGTTCCCCGGTCAGACGGTCAATCAACGCATCGAAGTAGGCAATGTCGTCGGCGTCCTGCACCTGCCTGCGCAGCAGATAGCCCGTATTCCACGCATGCCGTTCATCACCCGCGAATGCGGTCCCTTCAGCATAAACGGCCATAAAGCCCTCCGCCCTCGCCACACGGTCAAAGCTGGAATTCGCCCGCATCACCGCAGCACTCCCCATGCCTCCGTGCAGTACCAGCACTGCAGGGCGCTTCGTACCATCCGTCGGGGCATTCACAACCACCGCACGACGCTGTCGCTGGCCAACCATCAATGACAATTCGAAGTCCGCCTTCCTCATGTCCGTTTCCGTTGCCGTGCCCCGCCCGAAAACCTCACGGTAGAAGCTCCAGTTGTCATCACCCAGCTTTTCAAGGGTGGCCATCGGATTGTGGTCCACACCCTCCAGCACTTTCCAGGTGTGCGGAATTCCCAGCCGCTGCAGGTGCTCGTGGAATTCCACATTCACCGCAAATGTCTCGTCCTGATCACCACACACCTGACGAATCACAGAACTTCTGCTGATCACTGCCGCGTTCTGCTCAGCGATCCGCCGCGGACTGACACTCCGAAAGTACTCCTGATCTCCGCCATAAACCTGCTGCAAAACCTCCGCAGCCCGCCGCCGACCTGCCCGCGGAGCCTGGATCAGTTCCGCCTGCAGCGGACCACCGCCCATAATCGAAACCCCACGGAACAACTCCGGATACTTAAACCCCAGCCGCGCGGCACCATAGCCACCCATGCTGTAGCCATCCAGCACGCGACCGTCACGCGTGGACACCGTGCGATACGTCTGATCGATGTGCGGCAGCAGCTCCCGCACAATCACCGTTTCCAACGGTGCAGCTCCGTCCTTCCAGTCGACGTACATGCCTTCGACCAGACCGTTCACCAGGACCACCAGACACGGCGGCAGCTTCTGAGCTTCGATTGCGGCGTCGAAGTGCCGGGCCACCTGCGGAATCCCGGCCAGACCTCCACCCGAACCATGCAGCCAGTACACCACTGGAAAGCGACGTTCAGCATCTCTCGCGTAGGCCGCCGGTCGGTAGAGGTGATAGCTCACAGGTGACTTCGCTGCGGCGCTTTCAAACGTATGAAACGACACCCGCGGCGCCTGCACTTCGGGGGTGACCCACGCGATTTTCGCAGACGGCTGCCCGGGCGCCGTCGCCTCCTGCGCGGCCACTGCACCGCACAGGCTGACAACCGCAAGGAACACCACAGTGGAAACGGGAATCGATGTCATGGTTTCGCCTTCTGTTTGTCCTGAGATGCCCCGGTGCGGGGATGTCGCTGAAAGAATTCCCACATCAGATCATTCGCCGAAATATCCATCGTGGACTCGCCCAGTCTGGCAATCACAGGCCGCTGCCCCGGCCATGTGTGGCCGCCACCCTGAATTTCAATCAGCACCACCTCACTGCCCGCACGCCCGCCTGTCCAGGTTTTTCTCAGCACCTGCATCCCGTCGTTCGCTCGATCGGGCAGCGTCACAATCTCCGGCTCATTCCGGCAGCCATTCGCCTGCACCCAGCTCTGCATGGTGTGCTCCACCGAACGAAAACTCGTGATCCCGTTTCGCCCCAGAAATCCCTTGCCGAAACCACCCGGGAATGGTGCGAACTCGTCCTTTGTCCCGTGAAAATGCATCACCGGCACGGCGCGGCTGTTGCGGGGCTTTTCCAGCATCAGCGGTCCGCCCACTGGTGCGATGGCCGCGATGCGATCGGACAGTTCCGAAGCCAGATAATGCGACATGATCCCACCGTTCGAAAGCCCGGTGGCAAAGACACGATCAACGTCCACGCTGACCACTGTGGCCAGATCATCCAGCAACGCACGCACGAAACCCACGTCATCGACGTTGTTGTCCTGAGCATACCCGCAGCACTCGCCACCGTTGAAGCTCAGCAGCCTGTCGCCGAACTTCCCGGTGCCGAAGGGATACACCGCAATAAAGCCCGCCTGCTCCGCTTTGGCGTTCATTCCACAGAGCTTCATCATCCCATCCGGATCGCCACCCCCGCCGTGAAACACCAGCACCACCGGAGTTGCTTTGCCATCGTTATATGACTTCGGGATGTAAATGCGGTATTTCCGGTCCCGGTCGCCAACTCGCAGGCTGCGAGTGTGTGTTCCAGAACCGGGCCTGCCGACCTGCGGCTGTTCATCGGCCACAAGCCTGAGTGCCAGCAGGAGCAGCAGTGTGGCCGTGAGCCAGCGTGGCAGCGAACGCCCTGCACCCGATTTTGATCGACTTGCCGGATTCATGGCTTCCCCGCAGGTTGTTCCCAGGTCTTCTGATTCAAGTCCAGCATCTTCACATCAAAGACAGCACCCCGAATGCCGTTCTACTGTTTGATTCTCAGCGGAAGGTGGACCGAAAAACTCGGACGACTGATTCGGCACCGCCCCAACCAGCATCGCACTGCTGCCGGCCAGATTTCGCAGCATGATTAAGCACAAAGATCCCGACATCGACTGGCAGACTCCGCAGGTCCGGTTCGTTCGGTCCGGAAACCACGAACTGTGCTCGCAGTCCACAGCAGAACTGCCGCCACATGACCGTCCATGTTATCGACGAAACGGGGATTTCACAGCGTTTTCGGGAAATGGGGAGCGTCTTTCAGAGGGCTGTGGGCCATCCGTGTTATTAAACCGCAGCCGGATCTCCGTTCCGGCCGCAGTGAAACAGCCGGTGACTTCAGTCCCCCCATGAAGCCCACAGCCAGGGAAATCTGAATTGTCTGCAGCCACCGCCCCTGCCGCCTGAGCCGACCGAATCCGGAACAGGTGCCGGAGCCGAACAACTCGGCCGTCACCAGTCCGATCAGTACCAGCACCGCTGCGGGAATGATGAACAGCAGACGCAGCAGTGGTTTTCTGAGCAGGGCTGTGACGAAAAAGCAGAGAACGTCGGTACGCCAGCCCCGACGGAACATCGGCTGCAACCGTTTCCGCCCGCGCCCCGCGATCCGCGACCCGCTCGATCACAAAGAAAATGGCCGCAGGGATCAACAGGCTGCCGGCAACGCTGAGCATTGATCTGTTGGTGTTCATCAAGTTGCTGCCCCCAGTGCCTCTGATGGGTTCCCCAAAGTTCGCACACAGGATCGCTGGCTGTCCACCGTCATCTCCCGCTCCCCGACTTCGGCCGAATCGCCGTCATCAGTTTCTCCCAGAGCTGATTGTCGAACTTCGACTGCGTGCCGTCGGCTTCCGCTGCCTGCACTCCCCGCAATCGCACTGACGGATTCTCGCCCAGACGCACCACCACCAGCCCCAAACTCGGCACCACAAAGATCCTCTGACCGCCTGTATTTTTGACAATACTGCTGAATTCCCTGTGCTTCTCTGTGAAACCCTGTGTCCTCTATGGTTAATCAGGAACTCCGTCCGCAGGCCGTTTCACCATCCCAGGCGGCAAGAGCCTTAGCAAAAGCCGTGAACAGCATTTCGACAGCGATGTGAGATTGACGTCAGGCTTCGAACCCGGATCCAGTTGCCGGATCCACTTTCACAGGCGACTGAAAGAAATCAGGATTGGTTCTTGTCAGAAGTGATGAGGAAGGCGGCGGAGAGGTTTGTTCAGGGATTTTCACTGACGGGCACAGATCTAAATAGCGGGATTTGTCCCACAAAATTGACATTTTGTGGGACGAAGACTAACATGTGGCCGGAGGTGTTTTCATGGCTGAAGGCGTCAATGTCAGGTTTTCAGGTGAACTTCAACGGTTCATTCAGGAGCGAACGGGCGAATCCGGGGTGTATTCGTCTGCCAGCGAATACATTCGTGACCTTGTGCGACGCGACTACGAACGCGAAGAGGACCGCAGGTGGCTGTGGCTGCGACACGAACTGAAGGCTGGTCTGGAATCGCCGGAATCTGAGTTTGAAAGCCTTGATGTGCAAAGCCTGATCGAAGAGGCCAGATCGCGGAGAGCCGAGCGTGGAAGTTAAATTCCGTGCCGCAGCAAAAAATCGGCTCCTTGAGATCTGGGACTTCACCGCACGGACATGGGGCGAATCGCAGGCGGACGAATACATCCGTGGACTGGTTGCTGCGATTCATGCAGCCGCCAATGCTCGAAATCGATGGAGACCCATCATGGATGTGTTTCTACCCGGCATTTATGCGATACGTTATCAGCAACACTTCGTTTTCTTTCGAGCGCTTTCTGGAAACACGATCGGGGTCATCAGCATCCTGCATGTAAGCATGAACATCCCGGCGCGTCTGAAAGAGGATGTCGAGAAAGATGCTGAAAACTGAATGATCGCAGCCAGTCACCTCGTGATTCATCAATGGTCTGTCAAATGCAGCGGACTGCCCACTCACCTCCCCATCAACCCCGACAGCCGCCGCAGCTCCGCCAGACTCAAACTCTCACTGCCGTCACTGTCCAGTCGATCAAAAATCGTTGTCGAGGCTGCCGGATTATCGGGAAACCCGGTCCGCACCTCGTCTCGCGTCACACTTCCATCGCCATCCGCATCCAGTCGGCGAAACAACCCGTCCCCGACGTTCGGTCCCTCGCCTGACCGGCCCCCGAATGCATTCCGCAGGGCACCACGCAGGCGACCTCGCGGCGACAACGGATTGGGATCCCCAGGCACAGCTCCGGGCACCACGTACTCCACATAACCCAGATGCATTTCGTCATACGTCTGCGGTCCCCAGCGGACTTCTTTCGTCGGATCCGGATTGGCGGGATTGCTGCTGCTGTTGTCGTACCACGCGGTGAACTGGAGCGTTTCGCCGGCCCGCACTGTTAATGGTTCTGCGTACCGATAAAGCAGCTGCCAGTTGAAGTCGTAGTGCGGAATGTCAAGGAGCGTGCGGGATTCACCGTTTGAAATGAGTTCATATCTGGCTGCTTTTCCGCGCAGGTGCATGTGCGGCAGAAAGGCCAGCACCTGCACATCCTGCGGCAGGTTCCTGATGCTTCCAACCACCGGATGATTATCAGCGCCTGCCGGAATGCGGAACCCCCGATTGACAATCCCCGCAACACGCACTTCATGCCGCGGTTCCTGTTTTGCATACACCAGCCCGATCCGTGTGCTGTCTTCGGTCGCCGTGCCGTTGGGCGTGTAATGCATCTGGAAGCGCAGCCGAGCTCCTTTGGGGATGCGTTTTGCATAGCCGTCGGGATAGACGAGTGTGCTGTTGCCGGGAACGTAAATCCCCCAGTATCCGCCGCGTTCGTCGGCCGCATCGTCCCGCGGACCATCGGCCTCATCCGCGCCCTGAACGAACACCAGCACGTGATGCACAACACTCGGATTTCCAGGACGCACTTCGATTGCCTGCACCCAATGATCCTGGTCCAGATGGGTGTCGACGAGGATATTCTGGTAGGGCATGGTGCCGGTGGCCTTGATTGGTACCGGCTGAGCAAATTCAAACACGACATCCGGCTGACCAATCAGCCAGCCATCAGGAAAGGTCCGAGCCGCCGGTGACTGCCGCGGATCGCCGGCCGGAGTACCGCGGTCCAGCCAGTTCAGCAGCTGCTGTTTTTCTGCAGTGGCCAGAGAGCGATCGTTGATCCATGGGGACTTCGCCTGAGCATCCGCGGCGAACCATGGCGGCATGCTGCCTCTATTCACAACCTCGCGAATCATCGGAGCGTGCGCCACTGCATCCTCGTATGTCTCCAGTTTGAACGGGCCCACGCCGCCTTCACGGTGGCATTCGACACAATGCCGCTGCAGGAGCCTCGCGATCTGATTGTGCCACGTGATCTCAGCCACCGCGGACGCAGCGGGTTTGGGTTCGAGCCGGCAGCCGGGGGCGTCGGTGGCGGATACCAGAATCGGCCGCCGCTCGAACGCCGCGTTGAGCGCATCCCGCAGATAGGTGTGGCGAGGTGCGTCAATCGAATAACCAAACCCGTACTGATCGTCGATCGCCCCGTGATACAGCACCGTGCAGGCGCCATCCAGCACGAAAACGTCGGTCGTGGAAGTGGCCCCAAGATGACCTGCGAAACTGGAGTCTTTGTCGAAGACGTATTCCATCTGCGATTCAAACCGCGCTGCCGCAGCCTGCATGTCCTGAGTCTCATCAGCGGCCACGCTGTTCACCAGAATGAACCTCACCCCCCGCGGCGCAAAGTCCCTGTGAAGCTGCACCAGTGTGGGCAGGTACTTGCGGCTGAGCGGACAGCTGGTGCTGGTGAAGGCAATCACCGTCAGCCCGGACTCAGACGCATCGTGGAGCCGCCCTGAACTTCCGCCCTGGACGGAAAACTCAAAGTCCGCCACATAGCGACCAATGCCGTGCTCACCCGGAACCAGCCGCCGCGGTCCCTGGCGAAGGGAGGTTTCCGGGGCCTGCTGAGACTTGCTGTCCTGCTGAGCATTGATGCGTCTGACGACGGCCAGTGCCATGCACGCCGACAGCAATCCGATGATGCCGAATGCCAGTAATCTGCTGCGAATCATCTGCTTGACTTTCTGATCGGCATATTTGCCAACAACCTATTCCCTCGGCAGCGTCTCGGCATTCCCCAGCCACTGCGCGGCCCTGGAACCAAACCAGCTCACAATCAGCGTTCTGCGGTCAGCAATGTCGGTTTCCGTACCGAATACTTCACCCGACGGCGACAGATGACCGAGCGGTCCGTAGAGTGATGTATCTGCGACGCGGGATTCCACCAGCGTGAATGTTGTCACGGCACTGATCCGTTCGAATTCCCGTTCCAGCACCAGCCGTCGAATCACACCCGTATCCCGATCCACCTCGATCACCGCCCGACGCAGCGGACGATTGCTCCACTGCCGCCGCGGCGTCGCCGTGATCACCCTGAGACCTCCCGCTTCGTCAGACAGTTCCAGCCGGCAGTACCGCAGAAAACTGGCGAGCAGCGTCTCCAGATTCAACGTATAGAGATCTCCGATGTATCGCAGTGGTAATCCCATTTCTTCCGGATTGACCACCACAGCCTGGTTGTTTCCCAGAGTAATCCAGACGGCCCCCTGCTCGTCGCGTCCCCACACCCAGTCGCGCTGGGCCTGCATCTGCACCCAGAAGCGATCACCCTGAGTGGCCACGCGGACGTTTCGCGGGAGTTCCACCAGCTCTTCCGCAGGCGCGCCACGACGAACCTCTACAAGGTAGATCCGTTCCACCGTGGCCGCATGCGTATGCATAGCCGCCTGCACCAACTCGGCCGCACTGGCCATGGCCTGCTGCTGATTCTGCCAAAAAAACCAGCCCACCATCGCCGCCAGCACGACGACAGCCCCCAGCCACCGCAGACGGCCCCACCATGGCCGCGCCGCAGCCACAGACGGAGGCGTCTGCCGAACTGCCGCTGCGGCTTCCGGAAACGCCGGGCTGTGGGCCACGGAATCCACCAGAGCAATCAGGGGTTCCTCGCCCAGCTGTTCCTGCAGCAGCACGTCCAGCAGCAGCTGATCGACCAGCTGCGAGCGCAGGGCGGGATCCTCAGCAATCAGCTCAGACAACCCCCGTGCCGCAGACCGGGCATCGGCATCGTCGAGCAGTTCAGACAGGAGCTGGGCAAAGCGCGGATCCGCAGTCATGTGGTACCGCCCGACTGCAGCTTCGATTCGATGCAGGCCTGGAGCGTCTGACGGATGCGAAACAGTGTCTGGCGGACGGACGCTTCCGGTCTGCCGATGACTTCGGCGATTTTCGCGATGGCGTGTCCGCTGGTGTAGCGGAGTTCGATGAGCTGCCGCTGGGGGGCCTGCAATCGGGCGAGACACGCTTCGAGTGCTTCGCGGCGACGATCGACCTCAGCGAGCTGCTGCTGGGCGAGGTCGGCGATTTCATTGAGCAGCAGCTCGTCGAACACCAGTCGTTCCCGACCGTGACGGCGGAGGTGATTGAAGACTTTGAAACGAGCAATCTGGCTGGCCCAGGCCCAGAAATCCGTGCCAGCCTTGAAGTCGGCCGCTTTTTCCCAGAGCACCGTGTTGATTTCCTGCAGGACATCGTCGATGTCGGCAGCAGGCACCAGCAGACAGCGCACCAGGCCACGCAGACGAATCTGGTGGCGAGCGATGAGGGCGACAAGTTCCGCGGAATTGGAGGCTGACATACACTGCTAATGTCGCAGGACAGGCAAACATCACCAGCGAATGCAGAAAAATTTTGCAGGAGTTTGAAGAATTGGCGGAGCTCCGACAGATCAGCCCGCAGACCGCTGCAAAAGCCCCGCCTTGCTCAGGAGCTATGCTGCAAACGACTTCTGCAGCAACTCTTCGAGCCGTTCTTCGATCACGCCGCGCAGATGCTTCAGATAACTCGTCGAACCGCCCGCTCATAATCTCGGCAAACGCGATGCCAAATGCACTGAGCCGCAGAACGGGAACGCACTGAACCGCAGGGCGGGATCGCGCTGAGCCGCAGGGCGGCAGCCCGCGGGTAAAGAGCCCTGACAACGCGCCGCCAACGCCGCAGCCAGGCGCGCGCCCCAGGGGGCGAATCGCAACCGGGGGCTTCCGCCCGTCCGCTCATATGCTCGGCAAACGCGATGCCAAATGCGATGAGCCGCAGGGCGGGAACGCAATGAACCGCAGGGCGGGATCGCACTGAGCCGCAGGGCGGCAGCCCGCGGGTAAAGAGCCCTGCCAACGCGCCGCTAACGCCGCAGCCAGGGGTGCGCCCCAGGGGGCGAATCGCAACCGGGGGCTTCCGCCCGTCCGCTCATATGCTTGGCAAACGCGACGCCAAATGCGATGAGCCGAAGGGCGGGATCGCAATGAACCGCAGGGCGGGAACGCACTGAGCCGCAGGGCGGCAGCCCGCGGGTAATGAGCCCTGCCAACGCGCCACCAACGCCGCAGCCAGGCGAGCGCCCCAGGGGGCGATTCGCAACCGGGGGCTTCCGCCCGCCCGCTCATATGCTCGGCAAACGCGCCGCCAAATGCGATGAGCCGAAGGGCGGGAACGCACTGAACCGCAGTGCGGGATCGTGCTGAGCCGCAGGGCGGCAGCCCGCGGGTAAAGAGCCCTGACAACGCGCCGCCAACGCCGCAGCCAGGCGCGCGCCCAACGGGGCGAATCGCAACCGGGGGCTTCCGCCCGCCCGCTCATTTGCTTGGCAAACGCGACGCCAAATGCGATGA
>JBEAUF010000091.1:0-73904 GCA_041161565.1 Planctomycetota bacterium
GCGCCCGTAGCTCAGCTGGATAGAGCAGCCGCCTTCTAAGCGGCAGGCCAGTGGTTCGAATCCACTCGGGCGCAGGTCCCGTTTCATTCTATCCGCAGGCCGTTGCGTCCCCATGATTCACGTCATTGCCATCATCGAACTCCATCCCGGCACTCGGGAAGCCTTCCTGAACGAGTTCCGCAGGTTGATTCCCGATGTGCATGCCGAGCATGGCTGTATTGAGTACGGGCCGGCGGTGGATGCGGAAACGGATTTGCCCAATCAGACCACGTACGGGCCGGATACGGTTGTCGTGGTTGAAAAGTGGGCCGATCTTGATGCCCTCAAAGCACACTCCGTCGCACCCCACATGGATGCCTACCGTGTGAGGGTGAAGGATTACCTCCGCAGCGTCGACCTGCGAGTGCTTGACCCGGCCGGATAGTGTTCTTCCGGTCCCCGGATTTCCCAAACCCCCGCAGGTGCTGACATGTCTCGCCCGTCAACGCCACTGTCGGCGTTCGTCTTGTTGTGCGTCGGGGTGCTGACGAGCGCCCGCGTTCAGGCCGAACTTGAACTGCCGGCCGTCTGTTCCGATTCCATGGTGCTCCAGGCGGGTGTTCCGGTGCGGATTCAGGGCCGCGCAACGGCGGGCAGCACGGTGACGGTCCGCATCAGTTCTCAGTCAGTCTCCGCTGCAGCGGGCGCAGACGGCAACTGGTCAGTGCAGCTGGCACCGCTGCCAGCCAGCGATCAGCCGCTCGAAATGCAGATTTCCGGGGATGGTGAGACACGCACGATTCGTGATATTCTCTGCGGCGAGGTCTGGCTGTGTTCCGGGCAGTCCAATATGGCGATGACTGTCAGCCGAGCAGCGAATGCCGACGCGGAAATTCGGGCGGCCAATCTGCCCCGGCTCAGAATGTTCCTCGTGGAGTCCGACCACGCTGACCAGCCGCAGCAGCAACTCCGGGGACGCTGGATCGTCTGTTCGCCGGAGACCGCCGGGCGGTTTTCCGCCACCGCGTTCTTCTTCGGCCGTCGCCTCCACAGCGAACTTCGCGTGCCCGTAGGGCTTATCAATTCTTCGGTAGGCGGCACGTCCATTGAATCGTGGACCAGCCTTTCGGCTCAGCAGGCCAACGCAGCACTTAAGCCGCGTCTGGATGCCTGGCAGGAGCTCGATCAGCAGTTTGATGCGACTGCCGCGGCCGAACAGGACCGCAGGGCCCAGGAAGCCTGGATGCGACGCGCGGAACAGGCCCGAGCTGCCGGAAAGGCGGCCCCCAAACGGCCGAAGGCTTCGCTGCAGCCGAGAAAAGACCGCAACTATCCCGCCCGACTCTACAACGCCATGATTCACCCGCTCGTGGGCTACACGCTCCGCGGCGCCATCTGGTATCAGGGCGAAAATGCAGCCAACACCAGCTTCGCATCGCTCTACGGCGAACAGCTGCGAACGCTCATCACCGACTGGCGCAGCCGCTGGGGGCAGGGAGATTTTCCTTTCGTCTGGGTGCAGCTGCCCGGTTTCCGAGCCCCTCAGCGAGAACCGTCTGAAACCAGCGGCTGGGTGCTGGTGCGGGAAGGCATGCTCAAAACGCTGGCGGTTCCCAACACCGGCATGGCAGTGACTCTGGATGCCGGTGAAGCCAACGACATTCATCCGCGTGACAAACAGACCGTTGGGCAGCGGCTGGCCCAGTGGGCTTTGGCCAGCGTGTATCAGCAGCCTTTGATCCCCATGGGACCGCTCTTCAAACGCGCCACAGTTCAGGGCGACAAAGTGGTGATTGAATTTGACCACGCCGCAGGTTTGCAGAGCCGCGGCACCACCGTCAGCGGTTTTGCCATTTCAGGATCCGAACGACAGTTTGTCAGGGCGGACGCGCGAATTGAGGGCCAGACGGTGATCGTCAGCAGTGCCGAAGTCCCCCAGCCTGCAGCCGTGCGCTACGCATGGGCCGCCAATCCGGTTTTCAGCCTGTACAATTCCGACGGGCTCCCGGCATCACCCTTCCGCACGGATGATTGGGTGGACGTTCCCGTTGCTGCAAAATAACGGACGGTCCGAAAAAAACAGAAATCGTCTGTCACAGTTCCAGCCCCGGCAGGTAGCAGAGAGTGTTGGCTGAACAAAGCGACGCGTGGTGCGTCGAAAAGTTCATACTCAGCAAAACACTTCACAGGGAGCGGAACAATGCTGGAACTGATCGTACTCGGAATGGGAGTTTACGGGCTGTGCAGCGGTAAGTTCACTGCTTCCAAAGGTCGCGTCCTGACCGGACTGTGGGCGCGGATCTGCAGCCTGATCCTGTTGCTGCACCTGCCGAATGTGTTCATCGGACAGCTGATTCTGGCGGAATACGGGTTGCAGGATCATTCGTGGGCCCCAATCCTTGTCTCCCTCGCCTCGCTGCTCTGTGTCATCGCACTGTCGGCGACTGTCGCCAGGCGATGCCCTGCCGGATTGAATCCGTCCGTGGCTGCTGAATCAGCCAGCGTCCCGGAGATTGTTGAGGTACCGACTGCCGCCGAAGGCCCCTCAGCGGAAGACCACCTTTCACGGACGCCGACAGCGGTAAACGATCCGGTTTTGAAACAAATTGCTCGTCCCCTCGTGCTGTTGGGTGGAATTCTTACAACCTGCTTCGCGGCCGCCATCACGGTGGAACTCGGAGAAGCAATCCCGATTGGCCTCGTCATCTTCGGGGTCACCAGCACGATGTTTCTGTATCGGTCTCTCAAGCCCCAGGCTCAGGTGGTCCCGTCACCTGAAGAAACGCTTGTCGCCGCCGGAAATGCGTAACTCCGACTCAGCGGCGGCCGCCCATCACCGTCTGCAGCAGCCGGTCAAGGCACGCGGCATCTTCCGCACGCGGCAAAACCGCTTCGATATCCAGCGCCAGGATGCGGCTGGAACAGCCTTCAAGCTTCACAAGATCCTTGACTGTTGTGACGACCAGATCCGCGTTCTTTCCGGTCGCCTCCATCAGCACCCCGTCAATGTCCGCAGCCGTAAAATGATGATGATCCGGAAACCACCGCTGACCGACAATCTTCAGTCCCGCTGCCAGACAGGTCGCTCTGAATGCATCGGGATTACCAATAGCGGTCATCAGGAAAACCTCTTTTTCGCGGCAGGCTTCGGGATCGTGCCGTTTTCCTGCGAGGTCCCGCAGACTTCGCGGTTCAAAACGGACCCGCAGAATCCGGTTTTCGAGTGCCGGGGCGCATGTGATCAGTTGCTGCTCGATGGTCATCAGTTCTGCTGGTGATACAAGGTTCGCGCGAGTCAGCAGCACAGCATCGGCGCGGCGAAGAGCTGTGGCTGGTTCGCGGAGCAGTCCGCGGGGCAGCAGAGCGTTAAAGCCGAACGGGCAGGTGGCGTCGATGAGGACCAGATTCAGGTCACGATGGAGTCGACGGTGCTGGAAGCCATCGTCCATCACCACCACGTCTGGCCGCTGATCGAGGGGCAGCTGCAGCAGTTCGCGAACTGCTGCAAGTCGATCAGGCTTCTGGATGTGCGGAGTTCCGGGAACCAGCAGTTCGAGAACGCGTTTTTCGTCATTGCTGCCATCTGCGGCCGCGCGATAGCCGCGGCTGATTAAGCCGGGGCGACCACCCAGCGCTGCGAGACGCTGGCAGAGCAGCGCGGCGACGGGCGTCTTACCGGTCCCGCCTGTCGTGAGGTTGCCTACGCTGATCACGGGAACAAGCGCCTGATGGATGGTCCAAAGTCCGCAGTCATAAAGGCGGTTTCTTACCGAAACCGCGAGTCTGTAAGCCAGCGAAGCACCGCGCAGCAGGGCTCTGGCAACCACGGCGGAGCAGCCGCGAGTGTGTCCACTGATGAGATTCCTGAAGGCCGTTTCGTCAATGGCTGGCACGGTCCGGCATTCCTCAGGCTTCACTGCTGCGGCCGCAGCAGACAGAACTCAGTCCCCACGTCCAGCCTGCGGTCCAAAGCACCACGCAGACGGCCGCCGTCAGCTGCACGGCAGCCAGCTGCGGGTTGTCGTACAGCAGTCCATCAATCGCTCTGCCGTCCCAGTGTCTCACGCCGTTCTCTGAATTGCCGAACACACCGGCGGCCAGCATGCCCACGAAGGCAGCAGTCCCCAGCACCACAGCGGCAGCTCCCTGCTGCCAGCCGCAATACCGCTTCAGTGCGGTCTGGATCACCCAGCCTGCTCCCGCACCTCCTGCACCGCAGATCATTGCGGTCATTGGATCATACATCACACATCCTGCTGCAACGGCCGCCAGTCCCGCGCACAGGCCGTGTGCAGGCAACTCATTTCCACCGGCTGTTGGAGCCAGGACTCTGAGCAGGATCGCGAACAGAAAGCCGCCACTGCCGGCAGCCAGACTGTTCAGCAGAATCAAAGATCGCAGCTCCGCCGTCGGCACTCGCAGCGACGCCATCAGAACCGGAAACGCCAGCCAGAAGAGCAACGCTCCAGCGGTTGCGGCGAGCGACGGATTCCACCAGCGTGGATTGGTGTCCACCGGTTCGTCCGGCCGATGTGTTGTTTCGTCGGTCGCCGATACTCCCTGCTTCAATCGGCTCTGAAGCACCAGCACGGCGGTACTGATCATCAGAATCAGCAGTCCGCCGCCGGCATCGAGTGCATACCGCACGCCCAGCCAGCCTTCACCCCAGACCCAGTGAGCGACGGGGGTGTACACAACGAGGCCCCACAGCAGGCTGAACAACGCAAGTTGCACGGGTGCTACTGTTCTGCGACGTGTGTGAACGGCGGCCGCGACAGTAGCCACGCTGCAGAGATAAACCGACAGCTGAAAAGTCAGAAAGGCGGCCAGAGTGATGCGACCGTGGGGCCGACGCGCGGCAAACATCGGAGCTTCCGAATTGCCCTCCGGCTGCAGATGACGAAAACCGGCAAAGCTGAGATCTCCGATGAAACCACCTCGCCCCCAGAACGGTCTCTGATCCACAACCTGCCCCGCCTCGCGAATCATCTCTTCCAGTCCCTGTGGTGGCCTGTCGTCGATGGTTGTGGGAGTGGAGCCGAGCGAAGGTCCGAAAGCGAGGCTGTGGAACACAAGGATCCAGGCGGCCACGTGCAGAGCGCCTCCGATGAGCCACTGCTCTGCCCGCACTCGGCCGGAAAACGGCAAGGCACCCCCAGTCAGCAACGCTGCGCAGGCCGGCAGCAGCAGCAGGATTACGCAGAGGGTGGCGGCGGTGAGCCAGAGCATTTGTGCGCCGTCGAATTCGCTGTGCCATTCCAGAATCATCGTGCTGACTCCTGATTCGCCGCCGATCTGCCCGTACCACGTCGCAACTGCAGAAACTGATTCACGTCCGCACCGGGAAAGATTTCGAACGCAGTTTCCACCGGACCGTCCGGCCAGTGAACTTCAATCGACTCCACCTGCTCTCCCTCAGCCAGCCCGAAGTGCACTCTCGGGTCATGGCTGGCCAGATAGCTGGACTGCGGCACACACCAGGCTGTGCGGCGGCGATTGCCCGAACAGACCAGCGTCACCCCGGCGCCGAGGGCGTCACGGCCGGGTGTGCCGGTGAGCAGTCTCAGGGACAGCCATGCTCCCTGCTTTTGTACGTCATTTCGCAGCACCTGAGCCTGTCCGCCGCAATTTGTAATCACCAGATCGAGATCACCGTCGTTGTCCAGATCACCGGTGGCGAGACTGCGGCCGGAAGCGGGCCTGGCCGTGAAGTCCCCGGCCACGACGGACCAGTCTTCAAACTGCAATCCGTCCCGGCCTCGCAGCAGGACGTTGCGGTCGGCGTATGCCTTCCAGTAGTCGATGGAGTTCCGAATCACCTCCCGCCGCACCTGAAACTCGTCCTCGCCGTGAAACGGAAAACCGGAATGGCAGGGAATTACCAGTCCATTGACCACCGCCACATCCAGCAGACCGTCGTGGTCCAGATCCACCAGTGCTGTTCCCCAGCCAGTGTGACGGCGGGTATGCATGTCCAGTCCGGAGCCTGGCGTGCGGTCCGTGAACAGCCCGGTTTCATCCCCCAGATATAGTGTTGCGGTTTCGTTGGTGAGATGCGTGATGAACAGATCGGGAAACGCATCGCTGTTCAGATCCCCGACTGCGGCGCCCATACCTGCCTCCGCGTGCCCACGAAGATTACAGGCCGCCCCCCGCTGGGCCGCTTCCTCCTCAAATCGCCCGCCTCCCCGGTTCACCCAGAGCCTGTTCGGGGCGCCGTCATTGGCCACAAAAATATCGGGCCAGCCATCTCCGCTAAGGTCACAGCAGATCGCACCGAATCCATAGGTGTTTGCAGCTGTCAAACCGCACTCCTCAGTCACATCACGGAAACGGATCACCCGTGCGACTCCGGGCTCACCAGTGATCGTCAGGCCCGTTTCGTTGCGATACAGGCGATCAATCGTGGGCTGAAATTTGTGCGGCCCGCAGTAGCTCACGAGGCCGTGCGAAAACCCGCACGAAACCCGATGCCCGTACACTGGGTCCTCGGTGTAATTCACAACCAGCAGGTCCAGCCAGCCGTCGCGGTCATAGTCCACAAATGCGGCCGCCGAACCCCATTCGTTTTCGTTCCGACCAAGGGCCTGCGGCAGAGCTTCAAAGGTTCCGCGCCCCGTGTTTCGGTACAAAGCATCCTGACCGTAGTTGGCAATAAATACATCCGGGAAACCATCGTTGTCCACATCCCCCACCGCCACACCGGCCCCATAGCCACGATCCCCCAAACCGGCAGTCGATGTCACGTCCTCAAACTTCCCGGACGCTGTCTGGCGGTACAGGCGATTGCGGAAGTCGATGTCTGGCGACAGAGGTTCGGGTGTATTCGGGGTTGGCCCGCAGTTGACGAAGTACAGATCCATCAGGCCGTCCTGGTCGTAGTCCAGAACCGCTGCGCCCGCACCAATGGATTCCGGCATAAACCAGGTTCCCAAAGGACCAACAACATGCGTAAAGTCAATCCCCAATTCACTCGTAATGTCGTTGAGGCGGTCAGTTTTCCGGCTGCCGTCGGGCCTTGTCGAAGCTGCGGCGGCAGGCTGCTGGTCCGGACAATCGTAATCCGGCAACGCGGCTTCCGGACGATCCGCCAGTGCCCGCTGGGCGGCGGCTCGGCGCGACTGCCACCAGACCGTCAGTGCCCAGAGGACCACGGGAGCCATGCAGAGGGCCGCAAGGATGCGGATGCGTGTGGAGAATCCTGGGTTTTCCGCCGTCATTCCACGCCTCCCTGAGCTGCTGCCGCAGCCACCTGGCGGCGGAGCTCTTCCAGCTCGGCTCGCTCCTGTTGCCCCGCCGCTGCAGGCAGGGCTGCTGCGAGCTCCAGCTGCTGACGCACGCGATCAGCCTGCCCGGTTGCCAGCAACAGTCGAATCAGTCCGAAGTGAATCCAGATGTCTCCCGGAGCATCCGTCACGGCTCGCTCGGCTTCAGTCACCGCTTCCGGCAGCTGGCCGGCGGTCGCGAGCAGGTCCGCCAGTGCTGCGCGGGCCATTCCGTAGTCGGGTTTGAGCTGCAGGCAGGTAGTCAGCTCCGCCATGGCCGCATCGACGCGGCCCAGCTGTACTTCGGTGACGGCCAGATGAAAACGCACCAGCGGGTCCTGTGGAAAACGATCCGCCAGCTCCCGCAGTGCCTCGGCCGCCCGCTGCGGCTGGCCCTGGTCACGAAGGGCCAGTGCGAGGTTCAGAGCAGGTCTGGAACGATCGGGAAAGCGTCGGGCGAGTGCTGCGAGACGGGTTGCTGCTTCGGCGAGGCGACCCTGAGCCCGCAACTGATCCGCAGCGGCGGAATCCGCGCCGCCGCTGACATCGTAAGCCCGCAACCCCGGAAGCCACGGGTCCGGCAGCGGTTGCAGGGGGGGCTGTTGGCGCGCTTCGTGCTGGAGCGATTTTGCGAGATCGAGTTGGCCGGACTGCATTGCTGCCACCGCTGCTTCTTCGAATAATTCCGCGGACAGGCCGGTGCCGTTCTGCTGCGCCTGTTTAAGAATCTTCAGGGAGTCCTGCGGAGCGTTTCTCAGCCGAGCGGCGCGGGCTCGCTGCAACACACATTCAGCAGCCGCGGCGGAATCCAGAGACACCGTGCTCAACAGTTCTTCCGCGGCATCCGGATCGCCCAGAGACAGTCTGGTACCGGCCAGCTTCAGTTGCACGTGCAGTGCGTCAGGGGCAAGTCGGAGTGCCAGCTCGAGCTCGTCAGCGGCCGCCGCGAGGTCCGTCTGTTCAAGAATCATCGCGGAAAACCACGGCCAGCGAGGATTGTCCGGATCGAGCGTGTGTGCCCGGCGAAAACATGCGAGCGACTCACGTGGCCTTTCGTGCTGCAGCAGGCACAGACCGTATTGCCCCCACGAATCCGCCTCCCGCGGCCGCTGCTCCACTTTCGCCCGCAGATCGCTGAGCAGCTCGCGGACCACTCGATCCATGCCGGCTTCGGCAAACGCCGGTACTGCGGAGCGGTCGAGAGCCGTTCTGCGGCCGACGATCACGGCTGAAATCGCAGCAGCAAGGAACAGAGTGGCGAACAGCGATGAGCGGACACGGGCAGATCGCGCTGCCGACGATGTGTGGGCACCGTGCGTTGAGGTTGTGGTCACTGCAGGTTCCCGCGACCGCCCGGATTCGCTCATGGCTGCACCTGCCCGCCGGATAACTCGGAGTCCTTCAACCGACGTCCCTCGCCCCGCCGCAGCTCCACGATGCGATCAGCAGCCCCGCCGGAAAATCGTTCAAGCCCTTCGCGTTCGTCCGGCCAGTACACATCGATGGCGTCGTAGCCGGATGAATCGCCGAGACCGAAATGGATCCGCGGATCATGTCCGGAGAGATAGCTTGTGTGCGGCAGCACGGAGCCGGTCCGACGATTACGCCCGGTGTGCACGACAACACGGGCTCCAGGCGCATCCCGTCGACGGGGCGTATCGAGCACTCTCAGCGTGAGCCAGTGGCCGCGGCGGGGGGCGATGTTTTCCCAGAGTTGTGCGGGGGCGGCGATGGATGTGGTGAGCAGATCAATGTCGCCGTCGTTGTCGATGTCACCGGCTGCCATTCCGCGGGACACCTGCGACTGCTGCAGAAATTCTTCGTTGGCGGCGAGCGGGCGAAAGCGGCCGTCGGCACTTCCCTGAAAAATCCTGCGCCGCTCGGCATACTCCTGCCAGTGCGATCCTGCGGCTGGCGAAGTCAGCAGCGGAGCACGCATCACGCGACCGTTGACCACGACCAGATCCATGCGACCGTCGAGGTCCAGATCTCGGGCGGCAACGCCAAAGCCCGTGTCGTTGCGTGACGGTTCAGCCAGACCGCTGCGGACTGTGTCGTCGAGAAATACACCAGCGCCCAGCTGCCGGTACCAGGTGTTCGTTTCGCCGCGAAGATGGGTGAGAAACAGATCTTCCAGGCCGTCATGATCGAGGTCAGCCAGAGCCGTGCCCATGCTGGCCTGCGGACGGCCCTGCAGGTCCACCGCACAGCCCCGCAAACTGCCTTCATCGGTGAAATGTCCGAGGGGACCCTGAATCCAGAGCCGATTGGGTTCCATGTCGTTGGCGACGTAGAGATCGGGGAGCCGATCACCGTTTAGATCGGTGCAGATGGTGCCGAGGCCTTTGCCGATGGCGGCGGCCAGACCCGCGGAAACGGTGACGTTCTCGAAGACCCCGGGCTGGCCCTGTCCGCCGAGGTTGTGGTAGAGCGCGTCGGCGGTGCCGGAGAACGCTTGCGGGCCGCAGTAATCGCGGCGGCCAGCGGCGTCAGCGCACACGCTGCCGGAAAAATAGTCGACGTAATGCACCACGAACAGATCCAGCCAGCCGTCGCCGTCATAGTCGACGAACGCCGCTGCCGTGGACCAGCGGCTGGATGTGAGGCCGGCAGAGTCAGTGATGTCGTGGAATTGCAGCTTGTCTGCTGCTGCTTCGCTGCGAAATAAGGCCGTGCCGGCTGCGGAGGTGGTGAGCACATCAGCATCGCCGTCGTTGTCAATGTCAGCCGCGTAACAACCCATGCCGAATCCGCGGACCCTCAGTGCCGCTTCCACACTTACATCCGCAAAACCTCCGTCGGATTGCTGCAGGAGCACCCGCAGCAATGCTCCGCCAGCCGCAGCGTCGCTGGCGGATACCGCACCGGGTACCACCAGCAGATCCAGCCTGCCGTCCGCATTCAGGTCGGCCATGCTGCAGCCGCTTCCCATGATCTCCGGCATCTCAAATGTGTCCGTCGGAGCCTGATGCGGATGCCGGGCAAGTTCACGGATCAGACGGTCGCGGAAGACGGGGGAGTCAGCCTGCAAACTGGCTGACGGGCCAGGAACTTCGGGCACTGCTCCCGAACCGCAGCCGGTAAGGATCAGCGGGGACAGCAGGACTATCGATCGGAGCAACTTGGGCACGGTCCATCCGTCGGGTCGGGACTGGAGATCTCAGGCCCCCGCAGAATACTCGTTTTCGTCGGCCCGGGAAACCTGTGGACTAGTGAAAAAAATCCGCCAGGCTATGATTCGCCGCGGCCTCCCGGGTCGATTCGCCGACCAGGCCGGCCGTTCCACCAGTCTGCCAGGAAGCTTCCCCATGCCACGTCTGTTACTGCTCACCACTGCGGCACTCGCCTGCAGTCTCGCTGCCACCGCCCACGACAAACCTGCCGAATGGAAAAATCTGTTCGATGGCAAAACATTCACTGGCTGGAAGGCCAGCGAGCATCAGGATTCGTGGAAGATTGAAGATGGAAAACTCGTCTGCCACGGGGAACGCAGCCATCTGTTCTTCGAAGGCGAAAAAGAACCCTTCAAAAACTTCGAATTTGAATGCGAAGTCATGACCACCCCCGGCAGCAACGCCGGTATCTACTTCCACACCCGCTATCAGGAAACCGGCTGGCCCCGCTATGGACTCGAATGCCAGGTCAATGTCACGCAGTCCGACCCCAAAAAATCCGGCAGCCTCTACGGTGTCGTGGATGTGCCCAATCCCGGACTGAAGGACAACGAGTGGTACAAGACGTATATTCGCGTCGAAGGCCGGCACATCGTGATTCGCATCAACGACAAAACCACCGTGGATTACACCGAACCGGAAGGCAAACCGGCGTTTTCGCCGGAATTCGAACGACGACTGGGCGAAGGCACCTTCGCACTCCAGGCCCATGACCCGGACAGCAAAGTCTACTTCCGCAACCTCCGGGTCCGCCGGCTGCCGTAATCAGACCAACTTCTGCTGTGTTCCGCCGGCCGCAGGCTGCCGCAAACCGCGGCCCGCGGCCGGATTTCTTTCAGGAGCCTCCCGTGGCCGTGCGCATGGAACTGACCCGCGTCGTGGACAGCGATCTCAACGATCAGCACTGGATCCACCTCACCGAAGTCAACGGCAGCCGCACCTTCCCGATTGTCATCGGCGCCGTCGAGGCGCAGGCCATCAACCGCCGATTACTCGACCCCACCCCCTTCAGGCCACTCACCCACCAGCTGCTGCTGAATGTCATCGAAGCACTCGGCGGCACGTGCGAAGCACTCGTCATCAACAGAATCAAGGAACACACGTACTACGCGTCAATCCGCATTCGCGTGGGTGAGAATGTGCATGAAGTCGACTGCCGGCCAAGCGATGGAGTCGCGGTGGCGGTGCACCACTCCCCCGTGCTGCCGATCTTCGTCGAAGAAGAAGTCCTCAGAGCAGTGGTCGGCAACTGATCAGCCCCACGCGGCCCACGTCCCAGTTGCCCCTGAGCGGGCGGGCGGAAGCCCCCGGTTGCGTCTTCGCACCCTGGTGCGCACCCCCGCCCACGGCGTCAGCAACATCCTGAGCGGACGGGCGGAAGCCCCCGGTTGCGTTTCGCACCCTGGTGCGCCCCCCTGCCCGCGGCGTCAGCAACATCCTGAGCGGACGGGCGGAAGCCCCCGGTTGCGTCTTCGCACCCTGGTGCGCACCCCTGCCCGCGGCATCAGCAACATCCTGAGCGGGCGGGCGGAAGCCCCCGGTTACGTCTTCGCACCCTGGTGCGCACCCCTGCCCGCGGCGTCAGCAACATCCAGAGCGGGCGGGCGGAAGCCCCCGGTTGCATCTTCGCACCCTGGTGCGCACCCCTGCCCGCGGCATCAGCAACATTATGAGCGGGCGGGCGGAAGCCCCCGGTTGCGATTTCGCACCCTGGTGCGCACCCCTGCCCGTGGCGTCAGCAGCGCGTTGCCAGGGCACTTTACCCGCGGGCTGCCGCCCTGCGGCTCATACGCTGCCGCCCTGCGGCTCATACGTTTGCCGCCCTGCGGCTCAGTGTTTGTTGTCCTGATTCGGAGTGCGGCGCATCATCTGCCGGTGGCGGGATGGTGGTGTCTTTGAGCGGAGTTGGTCAGTGGGATCGTTGTGGGTAGCGGCGGAGGGTTTGGGTGGCGAAGACGAAGCCGAAAAGTGCTCCGAAGAGGTGTCCTTCCCAGAACACGTGGGTGCCGGCGGTGGGCAGCAGTCCCCAGAAGAGTGTGCCGTACAGCACTGTAACGAGCACGGCTGCGGCAATTGGAATCGGGCGGCGTTCACGGATGCCTGCGGCAATCAGATAGGCGGCGATGGCATACAGGACGGGGCCTGCGCCGAGGTGCGTAGCAGATCGTCCCAATCCCCAGATCAGTACTCCAGCACCACATTGGAGACAGAGCAGGATTCGCCAGGGGTTTGGTCGGGTGGCCCGGAGCATCAGCAGGAGGACGGTCAGCGGAACCGTATTGCCGAGCAGCTCGCTGAGATCGCGATGCAGGAAGGGCATGGTAACGAGGCCGATGGTTCCGGTGAGGCTGCGTGGCACGAGTCCCCACTGGCGGAGATCGAGAACGAGTGAGACGAGGAATGTGAGCCAGATCAGTCCGACCAGCGCGAGCGCTCCCCAGAGCTGATCAAACAGTTTGCGAACGGGTCCGGGCATGGTGGCGGGATCCGGAGTGAAGCGTTAGAGCGATTCGAGGAGTTCGAGGAGCAGGGTGATTTGATCTTCGCTGAGTGGCTCGTCGGGATTGTGGTGTCCGGATTCGAGTACATCGCGAAGCTGCGTGGCCCGGCCATCATGAAACCAGGGCCCGCGCTGACTTACTCCGCGAAGTGACGGTGGATTGAACTCAGTGACACCTTCTTCGTCATGAATCCCCACATCGACGATTGCGGCGCTGGTCAGTGACGAACCGGCATGGCAGCTGCTGCAGCCGGCAGACTGGAAGAGGTTGCGGGCGAGGCTGGTTCGATCCGGGTCAGGTTCGAGGCCACGGGCGAATTGCAGAGCGGGTGGCGGGGTCGTGGACCGCAGGAAGGCTGACAGGGGTTCGATGGGCAGCTGGTCGGACGGTAGTTGTGACTGCATGGAGATGATGAGGGAGGTTTTGACCTGATCCTCGAGATGTGTTTTGCTGCCGTTCCATGCCCAGGGTGCGGTGTAGCCTGTACCGAGGAGTGAGAGCACTTTTTTCGGAGCTCCGCGATCTTCGTCGCCGAAGGTGTCGGCGAGGAGTCCGTTGGTGTGCCCGTCGGTGTGACAGGAGTGGCAGCTGAACCAGCCATCGAGTGAAAGTGAGGCGTCGTAGAAGAGTTGTTCGCCGGATTCTTCGGGTGTCTGAGGGCGGAGTGTTCCGAGCGTGACTGTGGCGAGGACTGCGGGAGCGGCCCCGGTGAGGTCGAGGACCGTCAGTGAGTCATCAAAGCGATTGGCGATCCAGGCGCGGGTGTGATCGGGATTCAGGCAGAGCGATTCTGGTCGACGCCCGGCGGGCAGGCGTTCGAACGGCAGGTGGCTGGCGGTGCGGAAGGCGATCTGGTTGGTGCCTGAAATGAGCAGCAGAGTTGTGTCATTGCTGGTGACCAGCATGGCGCCTGGATCACCGGAACCGACGGAGGGTGTGCCGAGAGGATAGCGTTGCGGCGAGGCATAGGACGATCCGTCGTACTCCGGTTCATCGTAGGCGTCGAGGCTGCCGTAGCTGCTGTTTGCGGCTGGTTTGGCAGTTTTTACTGTGGCGGAGCGTTCTGTGTGGGCGGGGCGCAGGAGAGTTTGCAGAGGGAGTGAGTGCAGGCCATTCTGCATGAGGACTCCCCAGAAGATTCTTTCGTAAGTAGTGAAGGTACGGCTGTCGAGTGTCTGGCAGGTGACCAGCAGTGAGCGGGAGTGTGGGTTAACGGCAAGTCCGCGAATGTTGTGTCCGTGCAGTGACTGCTGGCGGAGGATTTCACCGCTGTTGCCGTCGATCACGCACAGCTCGCCACCGAAGTTATCAGCCACAACGATCATTTCGGGGCCGGCAAAGATCACTCGGCGTGGCGCGAACGGCAGTGCAATCCTGTGGGTTTCCTGAAGCTTTCCCGAATTGTCGATCTGCAGAAGAGTGAGCATTCGCGACCAGAGGGAAGTAACCGCCAGCGAATGTCCTTCGGGAGAAACGGCGATGTCCACGGGATAACGGGGGACATCGGTAGTCGACAGTTGTTCGAGGCGGCACTTATTCGAGGTTTCGCGGTGCAGTTTCAGTGTGAGCAGCGTGTGGCGTAAGTGATCGGTGAGCAGCAGGTAGTCGCCGGTGGATTCGACGGCGGAGGGTGAGTCGCCGACGTGGTATTCGCCGATGAGCTGCAGGGACTGGGTGTCGACGATGGAGAGTGTGCCTGTGCGGGAATTGGCGGTGACCACGAGTTGCTGGTGACAGGCGACATCGACGGGGACTCGGAGGGCCGGGATGGCGGTGTCAACCGCGGCAGGAGGAGCGGACGCCGGATCGGCCGGGGGGGCAGCGGCGGTGGCGGAGGCGGCGGCGAGGGCGGCGAGCAGTGCGGTGATGGCCGAGTGCAGCGAGCGCAATCGCGGAAGCATCGGAGTCTCCGAGCGGTGGCGGGGCAGGGTGGGAATGAACGGGGCGGGCGCGCAGCAGGCAGGGATACGGATTTGTTCCGCATCGCCGGTGGCTGTTTTCATCGGATATCCTAACCGAAACGGCGAGTAAAGGGCGAGAAAAATCCGGTTCAAATCGAGGTCAGGGTGCTGGAGGGGTTTGGGCGAGTCCGAGGAGTTGTGCGAGTGTCTGGGCGACTTGTCTGAGTGTTTCGTCGGGCGGCAGGGCAATTTTCAGCATCCGCCGGCCATGTTCATCGATTTCTGCAGCATCTGTGAGTTGTTGCTGGATGTGGTTGACAATTTCGGGGGCGGGGGGTGTGGCAGTGGCGGTGGCGGGAAGCATTCGGGCGAGGAAGCCGCAGGCGGCGGACAGGAGTTGTCCGCCGGCGGCAGCCATTTGTTCGCGTTTTTCTGCGAGTGCTGCGGCCTGGGCTTCGCGTTCCCGTCGCTGGCTTTCGTCGGTGCGGGCTTCCGGGACAGCTCCGAGCAGCACTTCGAGGCGGGATTTCAGCTCTTCCATGCTGCTGCTTCCGAGCATCACTTCGGTGACTTCGGAATCGCTGTCCAGCGCTGCCATGGCCAGTTCCTTTTTCTGGCTGATGGTGCTGAGCATTTGTTCTTCGAGCGTTCCCTGGGTGACGAGGATGTAGACATTGACTGGGCGTTTCTGACCCATGCGGTGAGCCCGCGCGATTCGCTGTTCAAGGACTGCAGGGTTCCAGGGCAGGTCCACGTTGACAACGGTATCGGCTGCCTGGAGGTTCAGACCAGTGCTGCCGGCATTGGTGGAAAGAAATACGCGGCATGCGGGATTTGTCTGAAACTCATGCACCAGCTGCTGCCGTTTTGCCTGCGGAACACTGCCTTCCAGCCGCACGTACTGAACGCCGCGTTTCTCCAGCAGAGGCTGGATCAAATCAAGCATGGACGTCCATTCGCTGAAGAGCACTGCTTTGTGGTCACCGTCGACAAACAGCTGTTCGAAGAGTTCATCGAGGGCCTGCAGTTTGGAGGAGTAACCGGGAAGTTTCTTGTCGACGAGCGCGGTACTGTCGGCTGTCATGCGGCACATCAGCAGGGCCTGTCTGAGCCGCAGCAGATCCATTTCGGTGAGATATTTTTTGCGAACAATGGAGACCACGATGCGGAGGTGTGCGGCGTGCAGCACTGCCTGTTCCTCCGTCGGTGCGACGTGCAGGATTTCAGTGTTTCGTGGCGGGAGTTGTTTCATGACGAGGTCTTTGGTTCGACGCAGCAGCACCGGCCGCAGCCGTTCACGCAGCTCATCGAGGTGCTGGTAGCCAAGGACCGCACCTTTTTCGTCCTGAATGCGGTAGCGATTGAAGAATCGGAAAGCAGGCCCCAGCTGTCGTCCATCGACGAACTGCATCACGGAAAACAGCTCATCAAGCCGGTTCTCCATGGGGGTTCCTGAAAGCACCAGTGCGAAGCGGGATCGCAGGCTCTTGACGACTCGCGTGGTCTGAGCTTCCCAGTTGCGAATTCGCTGGCCTTCATCGAGGATAATGAGGTCCCAGCGGTGCTGTTCGATGGAGAGGATGTCCTTGAGCACCTGTTCGTAATTGCAGATTGTAAAGAAGGCTGGGCTGGCGTACTGATCGGGCCGATCCTTTGCCCCACCGGCGACAAGGCTGGCGGTGCGGGAAGAAAAGCGGGCAATTTCGCTGAGCCACTGGGATTTGAGTGACGTGGGGCAGACTACGAGAACGCGGCTGATGCCGGCTTCGCGAGCGAGGAGTTCGGCGGTGCCGACACCCTGAATGGTTTTTCCGAGTCCCATGTCATCGGCAAGGATGGCTCGTCCGGCACCGGCCGCGAAGGCGACTCCATCCAGCTGGTACGGGAGCAGTTCGGTTTTCAGCAGGGTGGTGCGCAGCGGGTGGGCGGCGGGATCTTTGCGAATTTCGGCGACGAGCGTCTGAATGCGCTGCTGATGGAGTTGCTGTTGAATGTATTCCTCGGCATCCGGGTACACGATGACGGTTTGTCCGAGCCGTTCGAGGCGGTCGATGCGACGAATCAGATCGCTGACATTGGTGATGTCTGTGTCGCGGATCGGGCCGATGATTTTTTCCACAGGCTCGCTGGTGCGTTCCGGCGCTCCCAGCCGCAGCGCCAGTTCGACTCCATAACGCAGGTGCACATTGGTGTCTTTTTGTCGGAGTTTTTTCCGGAGCGAGTCCGCTCCGAGACGTCGGCGGACCTTGATGAGCACATGCAGGATGTGCTTGCATGTTCCGAGTGTATTTTCGCGGTAGTCGGGGCATGTGCAGTAGGATTCGCCGCGTTCGGTACCGCGGAGGGCGACGCGGTAGGAGCGGCCGCTGAGGCGGCTGCTTACAAGATAGTCGCACCAGGCGCTGGCGGGGTCACCATCGAGTACTCGAACTTCCATTTTTTCTTCGCGCGCCCGCTTTTCGCGGTCGCGCAGTGCGGCGGCGGTGAGTTCTTCTTCGTTGAGTGGTTTGATGGGCTGGCGTTCCGGGGGTGGTGCGGCGAGTCCAAGGGCGATGCGGTTTTCAAGAATTACGGAGAGTGCAGTGCCCATGTGATTGCAGAGTGAATTGCAGCTGGAGCAATGCAGCTGGAGCCGATCCCGTCGCTGATCATTGAGCTGCACCGTGACGACGGTATCCTCGAGGGGCAGGGTGAGCTGGAAGCAGTCGCGGGTGAGCGAGGCCTGTTCCTGGATGTTCTCGAGCGGAAGTCGGCCGCCGGCGAAGAGTCGCTGCCGGCCCTCCTCACGCCCCCCCAGAAGTTCACAGGCCTGCAAAAAGGTGAGTCGCGAGAGGCGGTCGTACAGGGTCAGGTCATTCAGTTTCCGCACCGTTACAGCCATAACCGCAGAGCTCCGTGGAATTCCGATGAAAAAGGACGTGTTTTCGGGAGTTTAGTCTGGGTGAGCCGGGAATCCGAGCAACAGCGGTGCGGCACTTGCTGATGATTGCCGGGGACAGTCGTTTTTTTGGGCAGATCCGCTGGAAGCAGACGATCGGTGGGGGTAAGGTGTGCGGGTTCTCCATTCTTCCTGTGCCGATGTTCAGCAGAGAGTTCTGCAGCATGCGTTTTTTTCTTGTCAGCGATGATGACACTGCCGCCGCGGTGATACGGTCTGTAATCCTGGACCGGGGACTGGAACTTCCCGGGGGGAACCAATGCCGTTTGTCTGCGGTGCCGGGCCTGCTGCGGACGCTTGCACAAACACCTGGTTCGTCAGACACCCAGACAACCATTGTGCTGGTGATGCCGGAAAATCCTGAAGCGGGTCTTGAGGCAGTGGGGGCGATTTGCAGTGCCCACCCCTGCCGCCTGCTGCTGGCAGGCAGCATCGCCGACAGTCGGGTCGTGCTGCGGGCGATGCGTCTGGGTGCTGCGGAATATCTCGACCTCGCGGAACTCAGCAGCGAGCTGAACAACGCGCTGGACAGAATTGATCAACGGCGGACGAGGGCATTTACGGTTGGTGTGTTTTCTGCGAGTGGCGGCACGGGCTGCAGTCTGGTGGCCGCCAATCTGGGCTGCGAACTGGCGAAAAAGCCCGGCTCCTGTGCTCTGGTGGACCTCAAGGCAGAAGGTGGCGATCTGGCCACTCTGCTCAACCTGAAATCAGCACACACGCTGGCCGATGTCAGTCGCAATGTTGAGGGGCTGGACGCGGCCGTACTCAGAAACTGCCTCGTCCCGCATGCCGGCGGAGCTCTATTGCTGGCGGCAGGAGGTGATTTTCCCGGATTCGCTCCAGTGGACCCGCGTGCGGTTCAGCGGTCCCTGTCTCTGCTCAGTCGCCAGGTGGGCTTTGTGGTGCTCGATCTGGACCGCTGCCTGAATCACGTGACCTTTGCCACGGCTCAGTCCGTCGACTCGCTGGTGCTCGTGATGCGTCCGGATTTTCCTGCGCTCAAACGCGCCCGACTGATGCTTGACTGGATGGTGGAATCGGGTGTTGATCGAGCGAAGTTCACGGTGGTGCTGAACCGCACCGGCTGGTCCGGCGAAGTCCCGGCGGCGCAGGTGGCGGATGCACTGCAGATGAAGGTGACCATCGACATTCCGGACGACCCAAAGCCGTTGCTGCGGTCGGTGAATTCCGGGGAACCGCTGGTGCTGGCCGTGCCATCTGCAAAGTTTTCCAAACGAATTGCGCAGTTGGCAGAGGAATTGCGGGGTGCAGCCGCTCGCCGCGGCAACTGACTGTTTGCCGCAGTGCTGCCGGTGTTTTGGGCCGCAGGATCCGCGAATTCCTCCGCGGTGGCCCCCGATTTCCACCGGCATCACCGTCTGCGGTGTTTTCACCGCAAGGGTCGACTGATATGATTTTTTGCCGGACTTCCCACGGCCTTTTTCTCTTGAAAGTCAGCGTACATGGCTCAAAAAACCTATCTGGCGGTGGACCTCGGTGCGGAAAGCGGCCGAGTAATGGCGGGGCGGTTTGACGGCCGCCGCGTGTCCCTCCACGAGATTCACCGATTCGGTAATGGTCCCGTGCGTCTGGGAGGCACGCTGCGGTGGAATCTGATTGGTTTATGGTCGGAGATCCAGAACGGGTTGCGGAAGGCGGCCACTGAATACGGTTCCGCTGTATCCTCCGTGGGTGTGGACACCTGGGGCGTCGACTTCGTTCTGATGAATCGCAATGACGAACTGCTGGGGCAGCCCTGGAACTACCGTGATTCCCGCACCGAAGGGATGCTTGAACGGGCATTTTCGCGAGTTCCTCGGGCGGAGATTTTCGCCCAGACTGGTCTGCAGTTCATGGAGATCAATTCTCTGTACCAACTGATGGCCATGTGCTGGCGAGACCCCGAACTGGTGGCTCAGGCGTCACGCTTTCTGATGGTTCCCGACTTCTTTCACTGGTGTCTGTGTGGCAGCCGGGTGGTTGAGTTCACCAACGCCACCACCACGCAAATGCTCAGCGCCTCCTCCCGCTCCTGGGCCACCGATCTGCTGAGGAAGCTGGAAATTCCCAGTACCATGTTTCCGGAACTGGTCACCCCCGGGACTCCTCTGGGCACATTGCGGCGGGACGTGGCCGAGTCTGTCGGGCTCAGCGGTGTCCAGGTGATTGCTCCCGCAACCCATGACACTGGTTCCGCCGTGGCCGCGGTTCCGACGACGCTGACCGGGCACCCCGAATGGGCCTACCTCAGCAGCGGCACATGGTCGCTGCTGGGAGTCGAAGTTGCCGATGCGGTGCTCACCGAAAAGGCACTGAAATACAACGTCACCAATGAAGGCGGCATCGGTGGTACATACAGGCTGCTCAAAAACATCATGGGTTTGTGGCTGGTCCAGCAATGCCGTGCGGCGTTCGAGCAGCGCGGTGTGCAGCTGGACTACGCGGAACTCACACGCCGCGCTGCGGCCGCACCGGCCTTCCGTTCGCTGGTGAATCCCGACCGGCCGGAATTCCTGCGGCCAGATGACATGACCGCCGCGATTGCTGCCGAATGCCGCCGCACGGGTCAGCCGGTGCCGGAGGACGAAGGCCAGTTCATTCGCTGTGCTCTGGAAAGTCTGGCACTCAAATATCGCATGGTGCTCGAATGGATGCAGGAACTCACCGGCGTCCGCGTGAAAGTGCTCCACGTGGTCGGAGGTGGCTCTCGCAACACACTGCTCAATCAGTTCACTGCAGACGCCTGCGGCATCCCGGTAATGGCCGGGCCTGTGGAAGCCACAGCCCTCGGAAATGTCCTCGTGCAGGCTATGGCCGCCGGAGATCTGGGATCACTGCGGGACATTCGCGAGGTTGTGCGGCAGTCTGAAACCATTACTGAATTCAATCCCTCACGCAACAGTGGCTGGGACGAAGCATGGCACAGATTCCAGCAGCTGCAGTAGCGTCCGGATCTCCTTCACCTCAACCACAATTGCCACAGCACGCAACTCCAGGAAGACCCTCAGCATGGGCCTGTTTGATCGCCTAAAACGTGGTCTGGAAAAGACCAAACAAATCCTGCGAACTGATATTCGCGATCTGTTTCGTTCAGGAGAGATTCTGGATGAGAAGCTGTTGGGGGACTTTGAGTCGCGGTTGATTCGCACCGATATGGGGGTTGCTGCGGCCAGCCGCATCATTTCCCGGCTCCGCCAGGATCATGGTGGGCGGACGGTGGATGTGGAGGCGATCTGGAAGACCGTTCGCGAAGAACTCACCGCACTCCTGCGAGGACAGAACGACGTCCGCTGGGACCTCTCCAACCCGCTCTCTCCACTGGCCCGGGCGACCGCAGGGCCGACCGTTATTCTGGTGGCCGGCGTGAATGGTGTGGGCAAGACCACATCCATCGCAAAGCTCGCCAATCTGCTGCAGAAGCACGGCCGCCGCGTGGTACTGGCGGCAGGTGACACGTTCCGGGCGGCTGCCGTGGAACAGCTGTCCATGTGGGCCCAGCGACTGGGCTGCACGATTGTCCGCAGGGAAAGCAATTCAGATCCCGCAGCGGTCGCCTATGAAGGTGCACAGAAGGCCGTCGAAATCAATGCGGACTACCTGATCGTCGATACCGCAGGCCGTCTGCAGACTCAGAAGAACCTGATGGATGAGCTCACAAAAATCCGCAGGGTGATTCAGAAGGTCATCCCCGAAGCGCCCCACGAAAGTCTGCTCGTGCTTGACGCCACCACCGGCCAGAACGGACTCAGTCAGGCGAAGAGCTTTTCCACGGCTGTGCAGTGCACCGGTCTCGTGCTTGCCAAACTCGATGGTACCGCCAAAGGCGGCATCGCCGTTGCCATCCGACAGGATCTGGGCATCCCGGTGAAATACATCGGTGTGGGCGAGCAGGTCGATGATCTGGAGCTGTTCGATCCGGAAGGGTTTGTGGAAGCGCTGTTCAGCCGCTGAGGGTGCCGAGCAATTCGGCAGAGGGCTCGCTGCTGCGGAGTGAAATCAGCAGGGCATGAGCCCAATGAACCGCCTTGAAGTTCGCTGAAACGCAAGGAGACAGCAGGTACGCCGCGGGAGCGCGAGGGCGGGATGGTGGAAATGGCGTGCGGAGGGTGTTCCTTTTCAACCACAGAGTACACAGAGTTTCACAGAGAAACACAGGGAATTCAGCACTCGTATTAGCAAGACGCGAGCAGGAATACGGGGTGTACACCACTCTGGGTTTTGTTGTTTTCGTTATCCCAGGGTGAGGGTGAGGGCGAGGGCGAGGGCGAGGTTGAGGGCGTGAGAAGTGAGAAGTGAGAAGTGAGAAGTGAGAAGTGAGAAGTGAGAAGTTCCATCGCGGTGTCTGACAGTGGGAGTCGTGTTTGAGACTCCCCCTGAACGACGGAGGGAATTCATGTCGGCTGATTTGCATGGTGTTGGTAGTGTGGAACCAGGCTTTTTACCCGCGGGCTTCCGCCCAATGGCCTTGGCTTTCTGGCAGGACGCAGTGCGGGGAGGGCGAAGCTCCTGCTGAGCCGCATCCGTGCCGCGAGAAGAGAGACGGAAGTGAGAAGTGAGAACCCATGAGCCGCCTGGCGGCAGCCTGCGGGTAAAGTGCCCTGGCGACGCGATGCTGACGCCGCAGGCCAGGAGCGGCGCACCAGGGTGCGAATCGCAACCGGGGGCTTCCGCCCGTCCGCTCATAATCCTGGCAAACGCGATGCCAAACACATGAGCCGCCGGGCTGCCGCCCATTGGCCTTGGCTTTCTGGCACGACGCATTGCCGGGCGGGCGAAGCTCCCGCTGCGCCGCAAAAACGCTGGCAAGCGATCATAGCGTGGCTCAACGTTCAGCGGCTCGGCAGGAGCCTCGCCGTCCCAAGTCTTCAACCGTCTTTTCACACAATTTCAGAGAACCCCAAGGCCATGGGGCTGCCGACCTGCGGCTCAGTAGCGGGGCTCAACCGGCCCGATTGACATCGACCGCACGGCACAGGGCGTCTTGGGGTGACCTGATCAGGCCGAGCGGTTTAAACAGGAAGCCTGCCCCGAACACATCCCCATGCGCCCCCATTTCATACCGGTTCAGCATTCCGGTCTCGCCTTCCCGATTCGTACCGGCTTTTTTCACGGCAAATCGGGAGAACTTCAATGCGATTGTGCCGAGGGCCCGGATTTTCCAGATGCGAGGCATTTGATACCTGACTGACTCGGCTGACAGGCCCGACTGAGAAACGTCGCGCCGTTAAGACGACAGGTTTCAAGCCCCGGTCCGGCGAACCGGGAAGGTGCTCCGGACCGGAGTGGAACGAGCTGTACAACAGGTTGTTGTTCGACCACGTTACTCCCTGGAAATCATCTCATCCAGATTGAGCAGCAGGTTGGCGGTCATGGTCATGGCTGCGAGATCGGGGGCGGGTAGTTCCGGGCGCGGTGTGGTTCCGACGACCAGCAGTTTCTCGGCTTCTGCGGCGTTATTGCGGTAGTGTTCAAGGTGCTGGTCGTGGATCCGGCGGATCACGATGAGTTCGTGTTCGGAGGGTGTGCGGGCAGTGCAGAGTCGGAAGCCGAGTGTGAGCTGGGCTGCGGGATCCGGGCTGGCTGCCAGCATGCGTGCGGCCAGGGAGCGTGCGGCTTCGACGTATTGTTCGTCATTCATCAGCACGAGGGCCTGGAGGGGCGTATTGGTGCGAGCGCGGCGAGCGACGCAGGTTTCGCGGGAAGGGGCATCGAAGGCCATCAGCGACGGTGGGGGCGCTGTGCGTTTCCAGAAGGTGTACAGGCTGCGACGGAACAGGGCGTCACCGGAATCCCGCTTGTAGTACTGGGTGGTGCTGCCGACAAAGGCAACTGCTTCCCAGATGCCCTCCGGCTGATACGGACGCACGCTGCGACCGCCGATTTGTTCGCGGAGCAGCCCGCTGACGGCGAGGGCGCTGTCGCGGACGACTTCGGCGTCGAGCCGAAAACGGGGACCACGAGCCAGCAGTTCATTAGCAGGGTCAGTCTGGAGCTGTTCTGGAGAGACATGCGATGACTGGCGGTAGGCTGCAGACATCAGCATCTGCTTCATGAAACGCTTTACGTCCCAGCCGGAAGAGACAAAGTCGACGGCGAGCCAGTCGAGCAGTTCGGGGTGGGTTGGCCATTGGCCCTGAGACCCGAAGTCTTCGGCAGTTTTCACGATGCCGGTACCGAATATCTGCTGCCAGAAGCGATTGACTGTGACACGAGCGGTGAGGGGGTGTGCGGGGTCAACGAGCCACCGAGCCAGCCCGAGTCGATTGCGGGGTGCGTCGGCCGGGAGTGGCGGGAAGATGGAGGGCACGCCGGGTTCCACCTTCTCGCCTTTCAGCGTGTATTCGCCGCGTCGAAGAACAAAGGTTTCGCGGGGTGTGGGGAGGTCCTGCATGATCATGGAGACCGGGATGGATGCATCCAGATCTGCGCGCTGCTTGGTGAGGTCGTCGATTTGCTTCTGGATCGGTTCCAGTTGTGCGCGACTTTTGGCGTAGACGGCTTTGAGGAAGTGGCTGCGGATGAGCTGAGATTGTTCGGGCGAGCGTTTATCCGGGGCGACATTGATGGCATCACGCACGGGCTGAGGTGTGGGCGAGTTGCTGAGTGCCTTATCGTGAGCTTCCCAGGCTGCGAGTGATTCGAAGCTTTGTGAGCCCTGGGGAGTTTTGGTGACGCTGCCGGCATGGTCCCAGTAGACATGGCCGCCGAACTGGGTGAAGGCCCAGCCGTTGAGCTGTGCGCCGGGCTTGAGTCCCACATGGGCAGCGGGGACTTCGAGTCGCACCCATTTGCCGGCTTCCGGGAGTGGCCCCATTGGGCGATGGTTTTCGCCATCACCTGATCCGAACGGAATCCTGTCCGCTCCCCACCATGCACGGTGTTCCCAGCTTCCGTCATTAAACTGCAGCATGATGGTCTGGGGAGGATTGGCGGGGTCCAGCCAGACGTAGGCGAAGAGTCGGTCGCCTTCCCCGATCTTCAGCGGTACGGATGCACCTGTGAAGAAGTGCTGGCTGAGTGCAGGAGCGGTGCGGTGGGTGGAACGGGTGCCGCTGTACACGGGATGCTCCGGGGCCGACGCGAATTCCCACGGGCTGTCTCCCTGAAGCTGGGCACCGGATGGGCCTTCGTCCTCGATCCAGACGAAATCCTGGTGTTCAGCTGGAATGGTTTCTGCTGCCGGACCTGGATCAATGTAGGCGAACTGCGTGGTGGCGGTATCGAGTGCCGAGCGGAGTGCGGTGAGCTGCTGGTCAAGTTCGGTGAGCTTTTGCGTTTGTTCGGCGGACGGCACGCGAATGGTGGGCGGCGGTGCGAGGGCATTTCCGTCCATGGCGGCATCGGCGGAAGCGTTGTAGAACGCGTAGAGCTGATAGAATTCCTTTTGGGTCACCGGATCAAATTTATGGTCGTGGCAGACAGCGCAGCCCAGAGTCATGCCCATAAAGATCGTGGACATGGTTTCGGTGCGGTCGACGGCGTAGCGCACAAGCACTTCTTCGTTGATGGAGCCACCTTCACTGGTGGTGACGTTGCAGCGGTTGAAGCCGGTGGCAACCTGCTGGTCGAGCGTCGCGTTGGGGAGCAGATCCCCGGCAAGCTGCTCGACCGTGAATTCGCTGAAGGGCTTGTTCGAGTTGAATGCCTGGATGACCCAGTCTCGGTATTTCCAGAGCGACCGTTCGTTGTCGAGATGCAGTCCGTGTGTGTCGCCATAGCGAACAAGATCCAGCCAGTAGCGGGCCATGTGTTCGCCGTATCGCGGTGATCCGAGCAGACGGTCAATGGTGCGTTCCCATGCATCAGGGGAGTTATCGTTGAGGAAGGCGTCGACTTCTTCAGGAGTCGGCGGGAGCCCTGTCAGGTCGAGCGTGACGCGGCGAATCAGCGTGGTGCGATCCGCTTCGGGAGCTGGTTGCAGACCCGCTTTGAGGGCGCTGGCAACCAGAAAATTGTCAATTGGGTTACGCACTGCAATACCCGCAGGGACTGCGGGGACAGGCGGCAGCTCAGGGCGAATGAATGACCAGTGACCGCGGTACTCAGCCCCCTGATCGATCCAGTTCCTCAGAATGTCAATTTGCTGCGGGGTGGCAGCTTTGCCGGTTGAGGGCGGGGGCATCACCACGTCGGGATCAGTTGCCAGAAGCCGCTGAATGAGCGGACTTGAGGCAGAATTGCCCGGAACTACGGCAGCATGCCCGGATTCGAGCAGCGATCGCGCACCTTCGGAAGTGTCCAGACGCAGGCCCGACTGACGTTCATTGACGTCCGGACCGTGGCAGCTGAAGCACAGGTCGGAAAGAATCGGGCGGACCTGGCGGTTGAAATCCACGGGGTCCGCTGCGAACAGCGGCAGACCGGACAACAGCACAACGAACAGACCCGCAACCTTGGCGGGGGCGGATTGAGCAGGCATGGCGGACACCTGAACCTGACTTTCGGGGAGGGCTGATGGGGCGGGGAGGGAGGTGCGAATTTACAAGTGCTCCCGCATCCTGGACATTCTTCCGGGGAAGTCAAGATCCTCCGCAGTGTGTGGGAATCGTTCGGCCGGAATCGCTTGCAGGTGGGAGGAAAAGACGGCCTTTTCGGGGCTGACGACGTCTCGGGATTCTCATCTACCTGGCCGAACCAGGGGTCTGGCACGTAATGTGCAGCGTTAAATAGCAGCCGGCGAATTCCCGCCGATTTGGCAAAACATGCTGACGAAACAGGCACGTAAGCATAAGTTTTGTGCAGGTCGGTCAGGAGCCATCTGGATGTCCGGGTCGGGCATCGCCTGGGGAGTTATGCCGGAGCAGTTTCTGTGGCTGTGTACTTTCGGGAGAAAGGGAGCTTCTGATCAGCAGTAACGACCAGGAAGTTCCGGAGCACAACTACAGATCGATTATCCAAATCGGGAGGAGTTTTCAGACAATGGCGAAGAAATCGAAACTGGAGTACATCTGGCTGGACGGCACCAAACCCACGCAGGTGCTGCGTTCCAAGACCAAGATCGTGAAGGATTTCGGCGGTACCCTGGAAGAGTGTCCTGTTTGGTGTTTTGACGGCAGCTCGACCAATCAGGCACCAGGCGGATCTTCCGACTGTCTGCTCAAACCCGTGGCCATTTTCACGGATCCGGGCCGTCAGGACGGTTTCCTGGTGATGTGCGAAGTATTGAATCCGGACGGTTCGGTGCACGATTCAAACGGCCGTGCAACAATCGATGACGATGACGCGGATTTCTGGTTTGGCTTCGAGCAGGAGTACTTCCTGTGGGATCGCGAGACCAATCTGCCGCTGGGCTTCCCGATTGGCGGCTATCCGGCTCCCCAGGGCCCCTACTACTGCTCCGTCGGTGCCAAGAACGCATTCGGCCGCGAAATCATCGAAGAACACCTCGACCTGTGTCTGGCTGCTGGTCTGAACGTTGAGGGCATCAACGCCGAAGTCGCCACGGGACAGTGGGAATTCCAGGTGTTCGCCAAGGGAGCCAAGCGTGCCGGCGACGAAGTCTGGGTCGCCCGCTATCTGCTCGAGCGCACCGCTGAGAAGTACAACGTCTGGATTAACTGGCACTGCAAACCGCTCGGCGATACCGATTGGAACGGATCTGGCATGCACGCCAACTTCTCCAATACCGTGCTCCGCACATGCGGCAGCCGTGAGACCTATGAGAAGATCTGCGGCGCGTTTCAGCCGCGTATCAAGGAACACATCGCCGTTTACGGTGCCGACAACCACATGCGTCTGACCGGCAAGCACGAAACTCAGTCCATCGACAAGTTCAGCTTTGGCGTGTCAGACCGTGGCGCATCCATCCGCATCCCGGTGGCTACCGTTACCAACGGCTGGAAGGGATGGCTGGAAGACCGTCGCCCTGCTTCCAACGCCGATCCCTACAAAGTCGCTTCTGAAATTATTCGCACCGTAAGGGCAGTTAAGATCTGATTGAACGTCAGGCTCCATCAGAGCATCGACACTGATCCAGTCGCCCCGTTGTCCGGGCCAACCCTGAACCGGTGCGGCTGGAATCGGGAGTCACTGCTGATCGTTGGAGCAATCCTTCGGTCATCCTCCCGGGCTGTTCGGCCTCCCGCCGAACAGCCTTTTTGCATTTCCTCCCCGGTCGTGACCGCCGACGCCATCGCCTCGCAGGTGATGTGTCACCCTCCCGGCCACAACAACACGCACTGAACCGCCGGGCGGGAGCTCAATGGTCCTGGCTTTCTCTCAATCGCCGCAGAAACGTGGGAAAGGCGAGCGGGGGATGTCAATCCCCCGGTAACGGTCCGTAACCGCGCGGGCAGCGCCGCAGCAGGAGCGCACCAGTGTCTTACCGGCCGATTGACATCGACCGCACGCCTTGCATGATCGGGTCGAGGCGTTTCAACCTCGAGCGAGTCCTCCAAAGCATGCGAAACACCAGAAAGCCAATGCCATTGGGCTGCCGCCCGCCCGCTCAGCACTCAAAGAACAGCGTGAAGGGTGTCTTCATCAGCCGTCTGATGGCAGCCCTGGGTTTGCTGGCTGAAATCGCTGCCTGTTTTGCGTATGCTCCGGTTGGTACTTTGATTTCAGTCCATGCAGGGAAATCGGCCTGGAGGATGATGTGTGAGCGCAGTCGCAACGGGAAAGCTGAATCGCATCTGGGTGGACGAGCCGCCGCTGGAGAGTATTTTTCCGCTGCTGGAGGGTCGGGCGCAGCTGATTGGGCCGGGAGCACCTCCGGAAGAGCTGGCAACCTGCGTTGCGGCGCTGGATCCTGGGGTGCCCTGGACAGCGGTGAGGATGGATCACGCCCCGCAGCTCAGGATGATTTCCCGGATTGGCGTGGGTTTTGACAATATTGACATCCCGGCAGCCACAGCCCGGGGAATTCTCGTCTGCAACACTCCGCAGGCCCCCACGCAGTCAACGGCGGAGCATGCGGTGGGCCTGATTTTCGCCACGGCGAAGTCCATCGGTCGGGCTGACGTCCGGACTCGTTCCAATCGCTGGCAGGACAGCTGCCGTTCGCAGAAGGGGCTTGAGCTGAATTCGCGCGTGCTGGGGCTGGTTGGAGCCGGCCGGATTGGTGGCCTCGTCGCTCAGATCATGCGGGCTGTGGGGATGCGGGTGCTGGCGTTTGACCCGGGTTTGAGTCCCGCGCGGGCAGGCGAGCTGGGTGTGGAACTTGTCGCGGATCTGCGAGCACTGCTGCAGCAGTCTGACATCGTGTCGCTGCACGCTCCTGCCACTCCGGCGACTCGACACATGATCAACGCTGAGCGTCTGGCGGCCATGAAGCGAGGAGCGATACTGATTAATACATCCCGTGGCGCGCTCGTGGACGAAGTGGCGCTCGCTGCCGCTCTCAGTTCGGGCCGTCTCGCAGCCGCCGGGCTGGATGTATTCGAACGCGAACCCATTTCGCCTGACAACCCGCTGCTTAGATTCGAAAACGTCGTCCTCACGGATCACATTGCCAGCCACACATGGGCGGGGCATCATCGGTTGTACGAGACGGCGGTGAGGCACGTTTTGGAGGTGCTGGCCGGTCAGCGTCCGTCTGCGTTGCTGAACCCGGAGTGTCCCGGGCGTCCTGCCGTGGATGCTCTTTGAAGAACGCTGCAATCAGCGCAGGGGCTGCATCGGGAAACTTGTGGCCTTCGGTGGTGAGCAGTGTGGCGACGGGTGCTCCGAGTGGTGAAGGGCAGATTTTCGCTGCACCTTTCCATGGCTGTTCCGGGCCGCACTGCTGCCGCGATTTGATGGTCTCGATCGTTTCCTGCTGCCATGAGTATTTCACGAGTGGATCGTTGGTGCCGGCGATGTGGAACAGGGGTTTTGGCGAGAGTTGGTTACGGATTTGCAACTGCGCTGCTCCTGATGGCGCCATCGAAGCAAACACGCTGCTGCGTTCCTTCCAGAGCAGATAGGTGAAGCCTCCGCCGTTGCTGTGACCAGTGGAGTGAATCCGGCGTTCGTCCACGCGGTAATCTTTCCTGACTGATGCAAGCACGGCGTCGAAGAATTTAAGGTCCCGATTCTGCTGATCTCCGGCTGCATGCTGCCAGCCTGGCCGGCGACCTTCGGGGTCTGTGAGTCTGCCTGGGGTGTTGAGCCCCTGCATATAGACACAGATGGCTTCCGGCCATTCGGTGTGCAGATGAAACTGTCGGGCTGCATTCCGCATACTGCCGCCATGGCCGTGGAAACAGAACACAAGTGGTGCAGGGGTGTCTGAAGCGGCAGTCGGAATGGCCAGCAGGGCTTCGCGAGCAACACCATCGACCTTCCACTCACGACGAAGCAGTTCTGCCCCGGAAGTTCGGCTGGCGAGCTGCGGGAGCGCAATCAGGGTGGCGAGGAAACAGGAAAGCAGCGAGGGGTGATATAAGCAGCGGGACATGGGACGGCTCCGGGGCAAGTTGAGACTCCGGGCATGTATGCCCGAAAAGCATGCTGTCAATCAGCGCCTGCGGAGCTGTTCAGCGCCTGCACGGAATTCAGATGGTGAAAGTTTCTCGTCAGCATCAGTATCGGCGGCCTTAAAGAGCCGGTCGATGCCTTCAGGCTGGTCGCGAAGTCGCGGGAAGCGCGGTGCGGCGCTGCGGAGCTCTGCTGCGGTCACAAAGCCATCCTCGTCCGCATCACAGATGCGGAACTGATCATCTGATCCGGCAGCTTCGCGCCTGCGGCGTCCGGCCTCCGGCAGGGGGCTTCCGAGGGCGGCGTAGGTTTCGACATAACCGATCAGCATTTCTTCGTGTGTTTGTTCGCCCCAGCGGACTGTTTCTGAGGGATTTGGGTTGGAGGGGTTGTTGCTGCTGTTGTCATAGACCGCGGTGACGGTGACTTCTGAGCCGCGGGGCAGCACAAGCGGCGCGGCGGGCTGGTATCGGAGTTGCCAGTTGAAGTCATAGCGGGGGATATCAAGAAGTGTGCTGGTGGATCCGTCAGGTTGTTTCAGGTCGAAGCGAAACGCCTTGCCGCGAACGTGCATGTGTGCCATGAGTCCCAGCACGGGAATGTCGACCGGCACGGGGCGTGTGAGTGTTTCGGTGTGACTGGGAGCGTTGGGTGGAATATTGATGGATGGCTTGGCCAGCGGAATGGTCCGCACGACATATTCCGGCGGGCCATCCGCGAAGTGCAGGCCCAGTTTCAGCTGATCCGTAGTTTCCTCGCCGTTGGGCGTGTAGTGGATCTGAAACCGGATGCTGGCTTTGGCCGGCAGTTTGCGAGCGAAGCCGGTCGGGTAGAGCTGACCCGTGTTTCCGGGAACGTAGGCGGCCCAGTATCCGCCGATGCCATCCATGCCGCGGGTGCGGGGATCATCGCCGGGTTCGGAGACATTGACGAGCACATGATGAACGACACTGCGATCAGTGGGCTGGATTTCGTAGCCCTGAACCCAGCGATCCTCGTCGGCTGTCCATTCGACGAGGATATTCTGGTAGCCCATCACTCCTGTGCTCCGGATGCGAATGGGTTTGGGAATCTGGATGATGGCATCGGGTTCACCGAGCTGCCAGGAGGAGGGGAACCGGCGGGGAAGCGGTGCGTCGGCGGGATTGCCCTCCGGACGTCCGCCATCAAGCCAGGCAAGGAGTTGCTGTTTATCGGTGGCAGAGAGTGAGCGATCATTAGCCCAGCGGCGATGGGTATGGCTGGGGGAATCTGAGTCGGGAGCGGCAAACCATGGCGGCATGGAGTTGTCAGCGACCACCTGGCGAATCATCGCAGCGTGCCCGGCAACCTGCTCAGCGGTTTCCAGCGGGAATGGGCCAACGCCTCCGCTGTGATGGCATTCAAGACAGTGCTGCTGGAGGATGCGGGAAATGTGACTGTGCCAGGTAACACCGCTGGCTGAGGGGGAGGGCAGGGGCGTGTCGAAGTCAAGAATGCAGCCGGGGGCGGAAGTGGCGGAGACGGCCACGGTTTCACTTTTCAAAGCAGCGGTGATGGCGTCTGCGAGGTAGTGGTGGCGAGCCTGCTCCAGCGCTGAACCGATTCCGTACTGGTCATCGCAGGCGCCCTGGTAGAGCACGGTGCGGGCGCTGTCGAGCAGAATCACGTCGGTGGTGGTGGTCGCACTGAGGTGCTGCGCGAAGCGTTCTTCCGCATCAGCCACATAGACGCTGCCGGTCTGGAGCGTGGCGGCAGCCTGCTGCATGGCGCTGGGTTCATCGGAAGAAACACAGTTCACGAAGATGAATGACACAGACTGATCGGCAAATCTGCGGGTGAGTTCCGCGAGTGTTGGCAGGTATTTGCGGCTGAGCGGACAGCTGGTGCTGGTCATGGCCACCACCAGCAGTCGGGACTTGTGGAAGTCGGACAGCCGGTGCGACTTTCCGAAAAGATCAGTCCAGGTGAAATCGGGTATGAAGCGGCCGATGCGGCGTTCGGCCGGGTGCAGCGGAACGGCCGTGCGGCTGGTCGCGGTGGGGGAGTGCAACGCGGACGAGCCTGAAGGAGAAGCGACCGGGACGGGACCGACCGCACTGGTACGTGCCACCAGCAGGATCAGGGGGGCGATCAGGAGCAGGCTGACGATGACTGCGTGTCGAACATGTTGAGTCATGGATGCATCCGGAGAAGACGGGGCGGTCAGGTCTGCAGGGGACCGGAGCTGCGGGTTGGGGATTCTGAGAATTTTCTGGTGTGCGTGGGGTGGAGTTAAGTGGAAGTTGTGGGTGTTTTTCTGTATTTTCCGGGATTTTCAGGCTGCAAAAGGGGTTTTGCAGGGCGGTGGAGACGCGAAATCTGCGGAACTTCGACCGAAAACTTCAACTGTAATCGCTCTGCTGCTTTGCGAACGCCACAGTATTAGGCTATGCTTTTCAAGGAAAATTGTACGGTTTTCAAAAATGAAACGGGCCTTCGCTTGATGTCAGACAAGCTCCACGCCCGGATTTCAATGATTCGATTCGTCTGAATCAGCATGCCGCAACGGTTCTGACAGGACCACAGTGATGACCACGGACCCAACGCAACCAGAGTCTTCCGCATCCGATGTGCCGGCCGTTGCTGCAGCCCCGGAAACGGCGTCTGAATCGTCAATCCTGCAGCAGGCAGCTCAGCTCCAGGCAGCCGCGTTGGGTGACGCGTTGCCGGATGCGGCGCCCGCCGACGCTTCCGGCGACTCCGAAACCACGGGAGCCCGGATTCGCGAACGGATGACGTCCGCCACGGAATCGCTCCCACAGCCCGTCCAGACCGAAACGGCTGCTCCGGCTAAAGAATCGCGGTCCGGCCGGATTGAAATCCCCGCCGCCGACGAGCTCGAATCAACGCTCGCCGCCGAAATCGCGGCGGCCCAGTCCGTCGATACGTCAGTACCGGTCACGGTTGGCGGCGAAGAAGAGCCAGCGCCTGAAGGTACTGAAACGACCGCTGCGAAATCCGTAGGTTCAGGTTCCAAAGTCAGGGGCACGGTGCAGGCAATTCATGGTGGCGAAGTGTTTCTTGATGCCGGGCTGCGTCAAAACGTCGTCCTGCAGCTCACCCAGTTCCCCGAAGGCAAGCAGCCTGCTGTCGGCGATTCGCTCGAAGTAATCATTGACGCCGAAGACGCCGACGGACTGATTAAGGGGCGAATTCCCCGCGCACGGCACCGCGCCAGCGGCAACTGGGAAGCCCTCGCTGCCGGTCAGGTGGTGGACTGCATGGTCACCGCTGTCAATAAGGGCGGTCTGCAGGTTTCGGTCAGCAACCTTCGTGGCTTCCTGCCTGCCAGTCAGGTGGAAATGGGCTTCGCCGGAAACCTCGAACAATACGTCGGCCAAAAACTGACCGTGCAGATCACTGAAGTCAACCCGAAGAAACGCAATCTCGTCGTCAGCCGTCGTTCACTGCTCCAGGCCGAACGCGCCGAAGGCGAAGGCGCCTTCTGGGCTCAGGTCGAAGTCGGCCAGTCCTACACCGGAACCGTCAAAACACTGAAGGACTACGGCGCCTTCATTAATATTGGTCCGGTTGATGGCTTCCTCCACATTGGTGAAATCAGCTGGGCTCGCATCAACCATCCCCGGGATGTCCTCGCCGAAGGCCAGCAGCTCGAAGTCAAAGTTCTCAAGCTTGACCCCGAGAAAAAACGCATCAGTCTTGGTCTGAAACAGCTGGCCCTGAATCCCTGGGCCAGCGCCGCCGAACGCTACGCCACCGGTTCTGTCGTCACCGGCACAGTCACTCGCCTCGCCGAATTCGGCGCCTTCGTCGAACTGGAAGCAGGTCTCGAAGGCATGGTCCATATCAGCGAACTGGCGTGGCGTCGCGTCAGCAGCGTCGGTGAAATCCTGAAAGTCGGCGACAGCCGCGAATTTCAGGTCGTCGAAGTCGACACAAAACGCAAACGCGTGTCGCTCTCCGTGAAAGCCCTCGAAAAACGCCCCGAGCCACCTCGGACAGAGAAGCCGGCCGACGAGCCCGAAACGCCGGCCGAAGAACCCCGCAAACCCCGCAACAGCAACCTGCGCGGTGGCACCGGGACTTCAGCCGGGGGACGCGGACTGTTTGGCAATCCGTCTGACTTCACCTGAGATCCTCAAGCCCCGTGACCGATCCGACACTCGCGGACTACAACATCCAGCACCCCCTGCCACCTACGCCCCACTGGCAACAGCTGGATGCCAGGCGGGTTGCTGACGGTGTTCCCGAGCGGCTGACAGTCTTCTCCTCAGAACTTTCATGCAACCCCGAGTTTCGGCGGGCGCTCAAAACCGATCGTACCATGCTGCTGATGCTGCAGCACCAGTCCGTGCTGCGGGTTCTGGGAACAGGGGAATCTGACGGTACCCTGTTCCTCCGCAACGAAGCCTGCGACTCGCCCTCCCTGCTCCAGCAGATCCGCAACGGACGCCGGTTTTCTGCGGAGGACATCATCGAAATTGGCTGGCAGGTCTGCTCAGCACTCCAGCGGGCCCACAACCTCGGGCTCTCGCACGGTCGCATCACGGCCGATACCGTGCTCTGCTCAGAAACCCTTCAGGTAACCCTTGCAGACTTCGGATTTTCGCGATGGCTCGAAGCTGCCGAACGCCACAACAGTGGCAGTTCCACCGTTGCGGCCTCCGGCCCAGGCATGTTGCGGCAGCAGTTCGAGCGGGATCTTGCTGACCTCGCAATGCTCCTGCAACAGCTCCTGCAGGATGCCGGTGACCCCGCTGTTTCCGATGCCGCGACGTCGGTCGGTCTCCAGCGATTGCTCGGCCGCTGCCTTGAAAGCTCACCCGATCACCGCCCCCTGACGGCTCGCGAATTCCAGGGACGCCTCGGAGAATTGCTCATCGACCCCGGCACCGCAAACATGCCCGTGTTCGTCGACAGAGACTCGCCAGGCAAAGCGAAGCGATCGATTGTGGAAGATCTTTTCGGACCGGCAACGGGGACTGCGATGAAACCCGCACCGGCCGGTCCATCGGCAGGTTCTGCCAGTCGCATGCAGATTCTGCCGCTTTTGGTTGCTGTTGCTGTGCTCGTCATACTCACACTCCTTGCCGTTCTCCTGCGCTGAACGGCGAAAGCAGCCGAATCGCATTTTTCGGTTCTCCCAAAAGAGCGCCGCAGGCGAAACTTGAGTCAATTTCCAATTTTCTCATGCGCTCCCGCCGCTTAAGGTTTGGACCTCTCCTCTTCAGAGGGCGGTCTCGCCGCAACAACCCGCGGCAGCCCTCCGATGTCACGCCACCCGTCTCTCCTGTCGGTTTGAGGAAGGCTTCGATGAGTGCCCCTGTCAGATCCCTGTTGCTGGCAATCGCCATTGTTCTGTTCTCCGCTCCGTCCGCCTCCGCCTGTGGCGGATGCCTGTTGCTGAGCCCCTTTCGCTGGTTGTTCGGCTGCGACCATTACTACGCCTGCCCGCTCGCCACACCCCACAACTGTAACCGCTTCATCGATGACTGGTTCGGCTATGGGTACCTCCGCAATCAGCAGGGAACGCTTGGTCACTACCCAGGCAACTGGTATCGCCAGATACACCCGTGGCACCCGCGTCCGCTGCAGGCCTACCCCGCAGTAACAGGCGGCTATGGTATGCCCGGACCTGCCATGATGTCGCAGCCAATGCCAATGCCCGCCGCTCCAATCTACAACCCCATCCAGAACCCCTGCTGGGATCCGTGTGCCGGACCAGCCCCGCAGATGCCTCTGGCCATGCAGGCCCCGATGATGTACCCGCAGCCGATGTACCCGCAGCCGCAGTGGACAGTTCCTGCCCCTGTAATGGCTCCACAGGTCTGGACAGGCGGCGACTGCTGTGATCCCTGTGGCGGCAGTACTGTGATGTACGGCAGTCCTGGGTCCGTACCGATGATCCACGATGGTTCTTCCGGGAGTGACTGTGGTTGCAGTGGCAGCCATGGCGGAGGTTACACGCTGCCGCCGGCCGTACCTCCCGCCGGAATGCTCCCACAGCAGCCGGTTTCATGGCAGAGCGGTGGCTGGCAGACAGCTGGCTGGCAGACAGTTCCAGCAGTGTATGGAGCCAACTATGCATACGTGGCGCCTCGGCCCGCTGCCTGGACACCGAATGCTGCCTGGACACCGAACACCGCGTGGCAGCAGCATCAGTCTGTGCACCTGGCGGGCGTAGCAGCCGGTGCCGGGCAGACGTGGGTTGCGGCAGCTCCGCACCAGCACTACGGGATGGTGCAGATTCCGGTACAACCGATTCAGGCCAGCTATATTCCGCCACAGCCACATCCGCAGGCTGTCTGGTCTGTTCCACCGGCCATGGGGAATATTCCGGCGAATCCCTATCTGCAGACGGCCTGGAATCCGGCTGTTGGTCAGGTGCGGCCTGCCACTGCTCAGATGCCGCCGACCCCTCCGGTTTCAACGGGTTCTGCGCGTCTGCCGATTCGTCGCGTGAGTCTGGCTTCTCCTCCGCTTGGAGCCGCCGGTTCGCGAAATTACCCGAATGCGTTGCGCTGACGAGCTCGGGCAGTAAAATCCCCCTGAACTTTTGGTTTTCTTCGCCCCCGCCCATTAGTACACTCCTGGCATGGCTGATTCATCGCTTCGAGTGTTGCTGATGGACGGGGAGCTCACCTTTCGGGGTTCGTCGCTGCTGACATTGCGCATCGCGCGTGGGCTGGAGCGGCGGGAGCTGGACACCGCACTGGTCTGTACCAGTTGCGAGGGGATCGAAGAATCACTGCTGCGGGGTGTGCGATTGCACGAGATTCCCGGCTACACGCTGCCGATCTGGGGGCGGCTGGTGTTGCGAACGATCTATCGGGATCTGAAGGAGCAGCGGCCGGATGTGATTCACGTGCAGGACAGTCGGCTGATGTCCCAGGGCCTCGTGCTCGCTCGCAAGCTCAGCCGGCCCCTTGTCGTCAGCGTTGGGGATCATGCAGAGGCTGCGTCGATTTCGCTCCGTCGGCCCGCTCCCCAACTCAGGATGCTCCTGTCCGTCAGCGAAAGTGTGCAGTCGCAAATTCCCGGATTGCCGGCGCTGGAGGCGGTTCCGAAGCGCGTGATTTTGCCCGGTGTGGACATTCCGGCGGGTGCTGCGGTGGATCTTCCGCTGGACGACGACCGGCCTCCGGTGATTGGCATGGCGGGGCCACTGGAGGCGATTAAGGGAGCCAGTTTCTTCCTGCGGGCTTGTAATCGGGTTGTGGAAGCGGGGCATGACATTCGGATTGTGATTGCCGGGAGTGGTCCGGAAGAGCACAGTCTGCGGCAGCTCGCCGGCTCTCTCAACCTCTCCCGACGTCTGACGTTCGTGGACGGCGGTGTCTCGATGCAGGGCTATCTGCAGGCAATTGACATTTTCTGCCTGCCATCGCTCCAGCAGGGACTCGGCGTGATGATGCTCGAAGCCATGGCACTGGGGCGTCCTGTGATTGCATCCGGTGTAGGCGGAGTCACGAGTGTGATAGAGGATCGGGTGACCGGGTTGATAGTGCCTCCCTCAGACAGCGTGAGTTTGGCTGATCGGATTCTCGAACTGTTGCGGCAGCGGGACTTTGCACGACAGCTGGCGGCCGCTGGGCAGGAGCTGATACGTACGAAGTTCAGCGAGCAGCGGATGCTGGATGAGTTGACGGAAGTCTATCGGGATGCCGCTGAGACGGTGGATCGGTCAGCTGAGTCTGCTCCGATTCCAGGACGTACGAGCGCGACAGTGCGTGAGCGAATATGAGCTGGCATCTGCTGTTTTCGGGCGCGAGTTCAGCGGGCTGGGTGATCTTTGCCAGTCTGGGAGTGTTATCAGCGCTGATACTGAGTTTCTGGCTGCTGCGTCTTGAGCGTCGGATGGTGCCCCCGGCTGCCGGCTGGACGCTGCTGGGCCTGCGTTTGCTCGTCCTCGCACTGCTCTTCCTGATCCTGCTCCAGCCGCTGCTCACAAAGCGTTTCGACGTTGAGGAACGGGGCCGCGTGGTTGTGGCCGTGGATGCATCGCTGAGCATGGAGACTCAGGACCGTCACGCTTCTCTCGCGGAAAAGCTCCGCTGGGCCCAGGCTCTGGGAATGCTGGGAAGTGACGACACTGCGGCCCGCATCGACAACTGGGTCGTCCAGGCGGAAGCTGGCAGTGAACCCGACTGGCTGGGCATCGGGCGCACACCCGCGAACGCTGTCGAGCGGGCGGCAGCGGATTCGCGCAAGCGGCAGGTGGAGGACGCCCTTGAGGAACTTGGGCAGATGCCGCGTACTGAATTCGTGCGGCGACTGCTGCTTGCGCAGCCTCGTGAGCTCCTGCGAAATCTTGGCGATGTCATGCCGGTGGATTTGCGAGTATTTGCCACGGAGCAGCAGGCCACCGCCCCGGAACAACTTGAACAGCGTCTGGTGACAGACCGCCGTGATCTGATGCCCGGAGGCACCGGGGCTGTACAGACACTGCAGTCGGTGCTGGCAGAAGAGTCCGGACGACAGGTGCGCAGTTTTGTATTGATCAGCGATGGACGCCAGACGTTGCCGACGGATGCCGCAGGTGAAGCGCAGCGTCTGGCGGCGCTCGGAATTCCTGTGCACACCATTCCAATCGGATCTCGCCTGCCACCGCGGGATCTGTCAGTCGCAGCGCTGGAATCTCCGGAAACGGTGTTCCTGAACGATAATGCCCGCATCCGCGCGGTGCTGGGCACATCGGGCTTCGAAGGGCAAGCGTTGTCGGTGCGTCTGGAGCGGGATGGAGAGACAGTGCAGCAGCAGACGGTGACACCGGTTGGTGATTCAGCGGTTGTTGATTTCACCGTGCCCACGGACAGAGCGGGGCGATTCGACTATCGACTCGTCAGCGACGTTCAGGTGGGCGAGCTCCGTGAAGACAATAACTCACGTGATGTCAACCTCCGCGTTGTGGACAACAAAGCGCGGGTGATGCTGCTGGAAGGCGACGCACGCTGGGAGTTTCGTTATCTGCGGAACGTTCTGGAACGCGACAGACAGGTGCAATCCACCACGGTGCTGTTCCGTCAGCCATATCTGGAGATTCTGAACGAACCAGCCATGGAATCGAAGCTGCCTCCGGCTGAGGCCTTCCGGCAGCAGCTGGCGCTCACGGATCTCCTGGTGGTGGGTGACGTGGATCCGCAGGAGGTGGAGGAGGAAGTCTGGAAGCTGGTCGAGGATGCGGTGACTCGCGATGGCCTGACGCTGCTCGTGATTCCTGGCCGTCGCAGCATGCCCGCCGGCTACACATCCGAAACCCTCTCGGGCATGCTCCCGGTATCCGAATTTCGTCAGCAGCTCGCGGAACAGTTTCAGCCGTCGGTGCAGGGAGGGGAACAGTCCGTGTATCGTTTGGTGCTGTCGGCGGAGGCAGAAGGTCTGCCAATGTTTCAGCTGGGGCCGAAGCGTGACGTCGGCAGTGGTGGTATCACAGCACTTCCGGGACATCCGTGGGTCTACACCGGAGTGCCTCGTCCAGGTGCGAAGCTCTGGGCTTCTGCAATGCTCCCAGGAGGCGGTGGAGAATCGAGTCCTGTGATTGTGCATCAGGACTATGGTTTTGGCCAGACTGTCTGGATGGGGATTGACAGTACCTGGCGGTGGCGATTGCGAGCGGGTGACGAATGGCACTATCAGTTCTGGGGCCAGCTGATTCGCTGGGCGGCCCGCAACAAGGCTGCTGCGGGCAACAGTGATGTGCGGATGACTGTGGCGGATGTTGTGCTGGGCGAAGAGGAAAGTGCGGAAATCGCAGTCCGCTGGGACCGTCGCCTCGTCCCGCAGCTCGCAGAGGCTGTGATGGAAGTTGTGGCTGAGCGGCTTGATGAGCGGGGTGAAGTGTTGCCTCCGCTGGAGGGTGAACCAGCCATCACGGCGCGGCTGAGACCTGCCGCAGATGCTCCGGAACGATTCAACGCGAAAATGCCGCCGCTGCCCGAAGGAACGTGGCGATTGCGACTGCAGGTTACAGGCTCGGCAGCGGCTCCCCGTGAGACCGTAGCCACCGAAGTGCTTGTGCGCCGCCAGCTTTCTGAAGAACTGGCGAATGTCAGCTGCAATCGGGAGTTTCTGCAGCAGCTTTCAGAGCTCAGCGGTGGCCGCATGATCGAACCCTCGGATGCCCGCCAGCTGCTCGAGCTCGTGCAGCCTCAGGATGAGCCGGAACAGAAGGTCCAGGAACGCACGCTCTGGGATCACTGGCTGGTGATCTTACTCTTCAGCGGACTGCTGATGGCGGAGTGGGTGGTGAGGAAAGTGAACGGTCTGCCCTAGTTCGACTGCCGAACCTCACCCTGATGCTGCGATCATCGCTTTATCGCAGTTGTTCGGCCAGCATAAAGGCTATCTCCATGGACTGTTCGTAATTCAGCCTTGGGTCCACGGTGCTGCGGTAGTCGCGGGTGAGGTCGGATTCGGTGAGGTTTCCCGGTCCTCCGGTGCATTCAGTGACATCTTCGCCGGTGAGTTCAAGGTGAATGCCGGACAGTTGGGTGCCGATCTGGCGGTGGATGCGGAAGGCACTGATGATTTCGGAAACGACATCGTCAAAAGCTCGGGTTTTGATGCCGTTACGTGCGGTTTGAGTATTGCCGTGCATGGGATCACAGCTCCAGAGGACTCGCAGGCCTGCTCTGTGAACGGCTTCGGCGAGAGCGGGAAGTCGGGCGGCGATTTTGTCGGCACCGAAGCGGTGGATGAGAGTGAGCCGGCCGGGCTCATTGGCCGGGTTCAGGATGCCGATGAGTTCGATCAGTTCGGCGGGGGAGATGGAGTTGCCGACTTTGAGCCCGATGGGATTGCGAATACCGCGACAGTACTCGACGTGGGCACTGTCGAGATCGCGGGTGCGGTCGCCAATCCAGAGCATGTGAGCACCGAGGTTGTAGGCACCGCGATTGCGTTCGGAACGGGTGACGGCCTGTTCGTAATGCAGCAGCAGGGCTTCGTGAGAAGTGAAAAAGTCGACCCGCGTGAGCTGTGTGAGTTCTCCTGGGGACACTACTTCCATGAAGCGAATGGAGTCACTGAGTGAGTTGAGCAGTTCCTGGTAGCGCCGGGATCCCGGGGTATTGCGGACGAATTCAAGGTCCCAGTTTTCAGGATGGTGCAGGTCCGCGAAGCCGCCTTCGCTGAGGGCGCGAATGAAGTTCAGGGTGAGTGCGGAGCGTTCGTGGGCGCGGAGCATAAGCCTGGGGTCCGGCTGACGCTCCTGCAGAGTAAAGCCGGGATGATTGACGATGTCTCCGCGGTAGCTGGGAAGCTCCACTCCGCCGCGGGTTTCGGTGGGTGAGCTGCGTGGTTTGGCGTATTGACCGGCGATGCGGCCAATCCGGACGATGCGTCTGCGCGCGCCGCAGATCAGCACCAGACTCATCTGGATCAGCACTTTCAGCTTCCGCAGGATGGTGGCGCTGCTGCAGTCATCGAAGCTTTCTGAACAGTCACCGCCCTGCAGAATAAAAGCCTGTCCGGCATCGACCTGCTGCAGCTGGGAGCGCAATCGATCGACTTCCCATGCTGTGACGAGTGGTGGGAGCTGTGCAAGGGTGCGGAGGACGGATTTGAGCTCAGCCTGGTCCTGATACTCCGGTTGCTGGAGGGCAGTTTTGGTTGTCCACGAGCCTGGCGACCACGCCGACATGGAAATCTCACAGGGTAGAGTCGAGCGGCTGCGATGACGCCGCGGGGGGGGATGTGTTAAGCGAAGCCCGGCATCTTACAGCATAGTCCCGTCGGGGGACCAGTCCGGGTGTGCAGGGCGAAAACCTGCGGAATTTGTGTTTTTACTGGTTTTCGACCCGATGTGAGTCCGCAGTTGGGTTATGGCACCGGAATTGCGTAGCGATGGTTTTGGGGGAACTTCACAAAATCTTAACAATTCGCATGTTGAATACCGGCACGAGCGAACGCTCGGGAATTCGGCTGTTGGAAACAAATACAACGGAGGCAGGCGTGGCGATTAATTGTGAACCGCGGGTTGAGTTGGGTGCTGGCTGGCTGCGTTCGATGGCTGTCATGGCCGGGATGATGGTGGCCTGTCTGGGCTCGATCGCAGGCTGTACTGTGGAATCCGTGGATGCTCCGGCGGCCGGTGCGGGCGGCGATAAGGAAGCAGCAGCCTCCGATGGTGGGGTGGCGGAGTCCGACGGTGCTGGAAATCTGCGTCGAATTCAGGTGAACGGTTCCAGCACTGTCTACCGGGTGGCGACTGCGGTTGCTGAGGAGTTTCAGCAGTTGTTTCCGGATACCAGGGTGCAGCTGACCAGTTCCGGTACGGGAACTGGTTTTAAGGAAATGATTGCCGGCCGAATTGACATTGCGAATGCCTCGCGGCCGATCAAGTCGTCCGAGCTTGAGGAATGCCGGAAGAACGGCATTGAGATTGTGGAACTCAAAATCTGTCTCGATGGACTCACGGTGTGCGTCAATCCGGAGAACACGTGGGCTCAGTCCCTGACGGTGGCGCAATTGAAGAAAATCTGGGAGCCGGGCAGCAAGGTGGCCACGTGGCAGGACGTGGATCCTGCCTGGCCGGCAGAGCGGTTAGCGCTGTTTGGACCTGGGGATGAGTCCGGTACGTTTGATTACTTCACGGAGGTGGTGAACGGGAAGGAGGACGAGATTCGGGAGGACTACGGGGCGAGTGCGGACGACAACGTCACGGTGACGGGGATTGCGGGAGAGAAGGGGGGCATGGGTTTCTTCGGCTGTGCTTACTATTTCTCAAATCGCGACAAGGTGCGTGCTCTCAGGATTTCCGCCTCGGACAATCCTGCGGACGGAATTGAGCCCACGGTGGAGTCCGTGCGTTCCGGCCAGTACAGTCCGCTTTCGCGTCCGCTTTTCATTTACGTCCGCACCAGTGCACTGGCGCGTCAGGAAGTGCGTGAATATGTGCAGTACTTCCTCGGAAAGGGCCAGGCACAGGTCAGTCGAGTGGGTTATGTGCCGCTCGACGATGCCCAGCTGCTGGCCAGCCAGGAAGCGCTGGCAGCAGCGATCACTGCGGTGGCTGACGAAAAATAGCCGATCCTGACGAACGGGTAGCAGTTGTATGCCGACATGGGCAAATCGCCGGACATTCCGCAGGCATGAGACCGCCATTCAGTGGCTGCTCTTCTGCTGTGCCGCGCTGTCCGTATTTACCACAGCCGGGATCATCATGGTGCTGCTGGGGAATGCCGTGTACGCCCCTGGTTCTTCAGCAGCATTTTTTGAGCGGGTCTCCCTGTTGGAGTTTTTGACTGGCAGTCGCTGGCGTCCTGCTGAGTCCGGGGGGCACTATGGCATTCTGCCGCTTCTCTCCGGCACGCTGATGGTGGCCTTCATCGCTTCATTGGTGAGTATTCCGGCGGGTTTGGGGGCGGCGATTTACATGAGCGAGTATGCGCACCCGCGGGAGCGTCAGTGGATCAAGCCCGTCCTTGAAATACTCGCCGGTATCCCTTCTGTGGTCTTCGGTTTTTTTGCCCTCAAGTTCATCACCCCCTGGGTGCTCAGGCCCGTCTTCAGTCTGCTGGGGCTGGATGTTGCCGTTTTCAACAGTCTGAGTGCCGGGATTGTGGTTGGCATCATGGTAACGCCGCTCATCGCCTCGCTCAGCGAAGACGTCATCCGCTCCGTTCCCCGCAGTCTTCGCGAGGCCGCGTATGCCCTTGGAAGCACTCGCTTTGATGTCTCGGTCAGAGTTGTCGTACCGGCGGCTCTTTCCGGTATTCTGGCTTCTTTTCTGCTGGCATTTTCCCGCGCCGTGGGTGAGACGATGGCCGTGGCGATTGCTGCCGGGAGCAGTCCTGCTCTGGCCCTGAATCCTCTCCGTGGAGCTCAGACCATGACTGGCTTTATGGTGCATGCCAGCACTGGTGACAGTGCCGCGGATTCGATCAGCCGGATGAGTATGTACGCGGTCGGAATTACTCTGTTCGCCATGACTCTGATCATCAACCTCATCTCAAACTGGATTCTGCGGCGTTACCGGGAGGTGTATCAGTGAGTACTGAGTCGGCAGTGTCTGCCGGTCAGATACCGGACATTGGGGCGATCAGCTTTCGTTCCGGTGCGGACCCGTTGATTCGTCGTCGGCTGCTCTGGTCACGTGTGTTTCAGTGGGCCTGTCGGGTCGTGACCTATTCGTCGTTGGGTGTTCTTGGGGTACTTCTGGCTTCGATTGTCTGGAAGAGTCTTGGTCGCCTGTCGCCGGACTTCCTGACAAGTTATTCCTCAGTGGACCCTGAACGCTGCGGAATGCTCGCCGGAATCTGGGGGACATTCTGGCTGGTAACGTTCACGGCCTTGATTTCGATTCCGGTGGGTGTGGGATCGGCGGTGTATCTGGAGGAGCTGGCGAAGGACAATTTTTTGGTGCGGGTGATCCGCGTGAATCTGTCGAATCTGGCCGGTGTGCCGTCGATCGTTTACGGAATCCTCGGGCTGACCCTTTTTCGTCCGCTGGTACTCTGGCTGTCAGCATTATTCGACGGCCGTCATGCGGTAAACGTACTGGGGCTGTTCCGGCTGCGTCTGATGAAACTGGAGATTTTCGATGGCTGCATTCTTGCGGGCGCGTTGACGATCAGTCTGGTTATTCTGCCAACAGTGATCATCGCTTCTCAGGAAGCGCTCAGGGCGGTCCCGGGATCGATACGAGTGGCCTCTTTGGCGCTCGGTGCAACACGCTGGCAGACCATTTGGCGACAGGTGCTCCCTGCAGCACTCCCGGGAATCTCCACCGGCGTTATTCTCTCGATTTCCAGGGCGATGGGTGAAGCGGCGCCGTTGATGATGATTGGCGTGCTGACGATGACCAGTTTGTGTCCGGGCGGCATTGAGTCTCCTCTGCAGGCGCTCAGAACCCCCGCGAGACTGCTGGCTGTCCCTTTCGACCAGTTCACTGCCATGCCTGTTGCGATTTACGACTGGTCGAAGCAGCCTGATCCGCAGGACCGCTTTGCCTCGGTGGCTGCAGCCGGAATTGTGGTGCTCCTTGCGGTGCTCCTGTCCATCAACGCCACAGCGATGCTGGTACGTGCCCGGGCTGCTCGAAATCTGAAATGGTAGGAGAATTCTGATGGCAGCAATTTCGGGCGGAATGTCATCGGTGCCGCCCTCGGTGCCTGGTGTGGATCGGAATCTGGACACATCTGCTCATCCTGCAGCGATCGACGTGCGTGGGATGAATTTCTACTACGGCGATCATCAGGTTCTGTATGACATTTCGCTGACGGTGCCGGAGCGATCGGTGACCGCACTGATTGGACCGTCGGGATGTGGCAAAAGCACATTCCTGCGAACGCTCAATCGCATGAACGACCTGATCGAAGGAGCGCGGTGTACCGGGGAGTGTCTGGTGGAGGGGCAGAACATCATGGACCCTGCCGTCGATGTGGTGCTCCTGAGGAAGCACGTGGGCATGGTCTTCCAGAAGTCGACTCCTTTCCCCAAAAGCATCTTTGAAAACGTGGCTTACGGCCCGCGAGTGGCTGGTGAGCGCAATCGTGCGGTGCTGGCGGATCTGGTGGAGTCGTGTTTGCGTCGAGCGGCTCTGTGGGAGGAAGTCAAGGACCGACTGCAGACGTCCGCAATGGCACTCAGTGGTGGCCAGCAACAGCGGCTCTGTATTGCCAGAACGCTGGCGACAAACCCCCGCATCATCCTGATGGACGAACCCGCTTCAGCACTGGATCCGGCCAGCACGGACCGCATTGAGAATCTGATCGGTGAGCTGTGTGCCAACTACACGATCGTAATCGTGACTCACAATATGCAGCAGGCTTCGCGAGTGAGTCATCAGACGGCCTTCTTCTTCAAGGGACGGCTGGTGGAATGCGGGCCAACCATGAAGATCTTTACCAGTCCTTCGGAGAAGCAGACGGAGGACTACATTACCGGCCGATTTGGCTGAGCGTGCATTCGGCGACCACACCGCCGGTGTGATCCAATTTCCCACAATTTCTTAACGAATTCTTCACATTCGCGGTGATACTGGAGATGGAGTGAGATGACGATTCACTTTGTGCGTGAGATGGAGCATCTGCACCGCGGGATACTCGCCATGTGCTCCACAGTCGAGGAGTTGATCCATGATGCGATGGACGGGTTGCGTTCGGGGCGCACCGAACTGGCTCGGGAACTTTCCAGCAGGGATGTGGAGGTCGATGAGTGGGACATACGAATTGAAGAGGAATGCCTGAAGATCCTCGCACTGTATCACCCTGTGGCAAACGATCTGCGACGGGTGACTGTGGTGATGAAGATCTGCGGTGAACTGGAACGCGTAGCGGATCTGGCTGTGAGCATTGCGGAGCGAGCCAGTGGTCTTGCTGAGCATTCCGCGTTTCCAATGCCGGAACGACTCACGGAAATGACCCGCGAATCTCTGAGTATGCTCCATGACAGTATTGATGCGTTCGTTCAGCAAAACGCCGTACTTGCTCGCAGAGTGTGTCAGCGGGACGAAGCCGTTGATCAGCTCAATCGGGAACTCATTCAGCAGGTTGTTCAGGTGATGAAGCAGCGACCGGATCTGGTGGATCCGGGACTGCATTTGTTTTCCGTGATCAGGCATGTGGAGCGAGTTGCGGATCACGCAACAAACATCGCGGAAGATGTGGTGTATCTGGTGGAAGGTGCAATTATCCGGCACCCGAGGCTGCCTCGCCGATCCGGCAATCTGCGGATTGGAGGTGCAGAGTAGTTGCGGGGAGCGGGGCCTGTTTCAGGAAGGTGTGAAGGATTCCATGCAGCCAACGATACTGGTGATAGAAGACGAGCAATCCATCGCGGATGTGCTCACGTGGAATCTGCGAAAGGAAGGATTTGCAGTTCATTGGGAACGCGACGGTCGCTCCGGATTGACTCGCGCCCAGTCTCTGCTGCCCGACCTCATCATCCTTGATCTGATGCTTCCCGGAATCGACGGCCTGCAGATCTGCAGGGTGCTCAAGAGTGAACCCAAGACGCGAACCATCCCCGTCATGATGCTCACTGCCAGAAGTGCAGAGACGGATGAGATTGTCGGCTTCAATATGGGAGCGGACGATTACGTCACCAAACCCTTCCGCATGCAGCCACTCATTCACCGCGTCAAAGCCCTCCTCAGACGCGTCGAAACTGCCGAATCCGGTCGCAGCGTAATCAGCCTGCACGGCATCGAAATTGACCGGACCAATCACGCAGCAGTGCTTAACGGCACCCCGATGGACCTCACTCCCACCGAATTCCGCATGCTGTGGACCATGATGTCCCAGCCTGGACGCCCGTTTTCCAGAAACGAACTGATGGAGACTTCCCGAGGAGAAGATGCAAACTCACTGGAACGCACCATCGACGTCCACGTGCGGTCACTGAGAAAAAAGATGGACGGCCTCGCTGATATGATCGAAACAGTCAGGGGTGTGGGCTACCGGTTCATTCGCAAGTAGTTGCTTCAGCCCCAGAACTTTTCGCCGTGCCAGTTGATTGGAGGGTGAGTTTCCACGTCCATATCACCACGCACACAGGTTTGGCACGCCAGACGAACGTCCTTGCCGGGGTTGCTGAGGATTTTTAGACCAAGCAGCGGATGGAGCCATTTCCAGAGACGTTCGAAAATGCTGCGAGGAGAGGCGTTTTCCTGACCCTTGCTGATGATCACGCTGCAACTGCAGCACTGGCCAAAACCCATGCAATTCACGTATTTGTGGGGGCCTTCATAGATTTGCACGCCGTTCATGCGGGCAACCTTGCGAAGGTTTGCGCCCTCAGCAACGTCCACGGTGAGCTTTTCGTTGACAAACCTGACCTTGGGCATGTTGTAAGGCCTTCTGCGGCAAGAAAACGGAGCGGCAGGAAATCGCCGCCAGTCGGCAATCCTAGCCCTGAAATCTGAGTAATTCCAGATGCTGCGGGGCAATCCCGACACTGAGAAGCCGCAGAATTGAGCGGCTACTGGGCTGCACCGTCCAGCTCGGCCTGGCACTGCGTGCAGAATTCGGCGGTGCCGAAGTGGCAGATAAACCCGGTATCCACCAGACCCGGATGAACACCGGCTTCCGGGAGCAGCTCTTCGATCAGGAGTCGGTAGGCAGCAATCGCTGATACATGGGGACACATGTCGAACGCCACCCCACGCAATGCCATGGCTCGAAGCAGCTGAGTCAGTACCTGCCAGGCGTGGGCTTCGTCACCGAGGCTGGAGGGCGTGGGAAGACACAGGGGCTCGTCGAAGAGCAGCGTCAGAGGCTCGTCCTTTTCTCCACGCAGAACCTCGTCCCACGTCTCATACAGACGACGGGTTTTCGGGTCGATTCCCGGGATGATTTCGTCCCAGTTGCTGCGGGACGGCCGAAAAGCCGCTGGATCCCCACCCCGGACCCCATCACGCAGGGGCACAGACGCGGAATCAGCACTCAAGTCCCGGGATTCAGTTGCCGACTGGCGAATCTGCTCCTCAAAACTGGGGTCGAACAGCTGATACAAATCGTCCTGGTCGTCCTCCATGGCTTCACCAGTCGATTCGCCAGAGCAGCCAGGTTGGTCGGAGATAATCTCGAAACACGTGTCGTCAGTGTGTACAGACGAGGCGGAAGGCGGGCAGACGCTGTGGTCCAGTTCGAGGATGGGATCGAGGAGTTCGAGGGCGACTGTGCCATTCTGGCTGTGCCACTCCAGATACACCGACGCGCAGTACTGAGACATGGACGGCTCGGTGACTGTCCCGGAGCAGGCTGCCGTGTCCTCGGCTTCTGACGGCGCTGTGACAATTCTTAACAGCGAATCTGAGAGGACGCCAATTTGTTCTGAATGGAAAAAATCCGGGAGCGGATTTGGGGTGTTGACGTTGGGCTGCCGCGAAGAGAAACGCAAGCGACGGCCGCAAAGGCCGGCGGAAAGATTACCCGTCAGCGACAGCAGCAGCACCGCCGGACGGGTCACCGTGCGACCATTGATTGACTGTGCACGCAGGACTTCCAGGCGGCCGGTTACAGAGTTTCTGCTGAGGTTGGAGATTTCACCCTGGATGACATAGGTGTCCAGTCGATGTGCCATTGGAAGTCGGCTCCCTGGGAAATTCGGTGCATCATGCGGCTGAGCTTTACGGCAACAGGCTGAAGGAAGCTGATGCCGGATCTGCTGACGTCGATTGGCCACCCTGATTCAGGTGGCCTCGATGTGTTGTGCAAACTGCGCCAGCACTTCCCTGCTAACCTCATTCCAGATCATAAACTTCGTCCCGTTTTTGCGGGTTTTGCAGGTTGCCGGAGGATAAAAATCCAAGTCGCCTCTGGTCCATTCGCAGCTTCTGTTCGGCAAAGATGTAGTTCGGCCCCGGTACCTCCACCGCGGATGCCCACGAAAACGACTCCACATGACCGTCAAGAAATGCCGCATTTGCGGAGTCCAGATGCCGGAAATGAACGGTTGGGAAATTCCGCGAAGGAGGCTCCAGAAGCCAGTTTTCCTCGAAACTGAATACGAGCGGGGAAAAGTTGAGCAGGTTGACCGCTGCGGAGTCCGCAAAGGCCACGGTTCCCGATGTCTGCTGGACATCCCGCAAACGCCTGCAGGCCGGCGACGGACTTGGTGCCGGCAGCCAGTTTGGCGGCAGCCATTCAATACCACTCGTGCGCGAAAGGTATGTGCCGTTGAAGCCATAACCCGTTGCCGGGCGCCCGAACCTGACTCGATCCATCTGACTTGTTCCAAAATCGGGACACTGAAAGACCGCATAATTCGATTCGAGGTAAGGACTCAACGGGCCATCGGGAAAGTTCAGTCGTCTTGCCGGGTCTGACTGACTGTAGTCAACGGTTCCAAACCAGAACCGCGCGGTGCCAGGGTGACCGGAATAGGTCTGCAGGAACTGCAGACGGTTGGTGTCCTCGATCACATAAGGAATCAGAAAGTCATTGTGAACACTGGCGTAGTTGTGCAACGCAAGCACGAGTTGTTTGAGGTGATTGCGGCACTGAGCACTGCGTGCGGCAGACCGCGCCTGCTGGACGGCAGGCAGCAGCAGTGCAAGCAGCACTGCCACGATCGCAAGCACCACCAGAAGTTCAATCAATGTGAAGGCGCGATGACGGAGTTTGGAACGCATTGGAGTCCGGACTGGAGGAATGGGCGTGGGGAAATGTGGAGCAGTGAAAGCGGGACCGAGGAATTCCGCCCGGACCGGAAGGTCCGAACTATGCCTGAGACTCCGGTGGTGGTTCGATCCCGAAATCACGAATGGTCAGCAATGCTGCAAATGGCAGACCTCGGGCTGCAAAGGCCGCAGCACCACCCTGCAACCGGTCGACAATCCCTACCACCTGCACAACCTCACAGCCAAACTCCTGCACTCGGTCAATTGCCTGCAAGGCACTTCCGCCGGTGGTTACGACATCGTCCACAATTACGACTCGGTCACCAGGCTGAATCGGGCCTTCAATGAAACGCTGTGTGCCGTGGCCTTTCGCTTCCTTGCGGACCATAAAACCCAGCAACTGCCGCTGCTGGGCGGCAGCAGCAGCCACCAGAACTCCGCCAACAATCGGATCCGCTCCAATACTCATCCCCCCAAAACCGCTGAAATTCACGTCTTTCAGCAGTTCCAGCAGACCCCAGGAAATCTGCAGCAGCCCTTCGCTGCTGAGAGTCACCTGCTTGCCGTCCAGGTAGTACGACGACTTTTTGCCGGAAGCGAGCGTGAAGTCGCCGAACTTGAGTGCTCGCTGGCGGATCAGCTCCATCAGGCGCTGGCGGTTGTACATCGGTCAGGTTCCTCTGGCAGGGGAAACTATTTGTGGTTTGTGTCTGCAGGCTGCAGGCTTTGGGACGTCATGGTAACGGGTTACGGGTTGCAGCGAAATTCGGTGCCTGAAGATTCCCGCGGGTTTGCAGGACTGCAGGGCGTGTGCGAGACTGAAGTGGCTCTGACCCTGAGCAACTCTGCGGCGGCGAAGACAGGAGAGAACCCATGCCACGACCCCTGCGACTACTGACAACCTGCCTGCTGCTGTTCTGTTCACCACTGCCTGCCAACGCTCAGGATGCTCCAGCTCCGGCGCCGGCTCCCGCGTCCAGCCGTGCGGATGTGTTGCTGGTAGGCGGTGAGATTCATGTGGGAGATGGTTCCCCCGCGTTCACAGGTGCTGTGGCCATTCGTCGGGGGCGTCTCGAAGTGTTTGCCGAATCGCCAGCGGGCATTCCGGACGCCGATGTGGTGCTCGACTGTCGGGGACTTGTGATCTGCCCCGGCTTCATTGACCTGCACACGCACAGCGACGATCCGGTGCTGGAGCGGGATACCCGCGCCTGCGTCAACTATCTGCTGCAGGGCTGTACCACAATGGTCACTGGCAATTGTGGATTTGGTCCGGTGGATTGTGAGCAGTACCTCGGTGCTGTCGACCGCCAGGGCGCAGGCACGAACGTTGCCCATCTGTTGCCGCAGGGAAGTCTGCGTTCTGAAGTCATTGGAAAGTCCGACAGGTTACCGACGGCTGAGGAGCTGCAGCGCATGCGGGAGCTGGCGGCTCGGGCCATGCAGGACGGTGCTTTTGGTATGACGACTGGTCTGATCTACATCCCTGGAACACTCACACCAACGTCTGAGCTGATCGAAATTGCTCGCGTGGTGGCGGCAGGGGGTGGCTTCTACGGAAGTCACATTCGGGGTGAGGGTGCGGAGTTGCTATCCAGTATTGATGAAGCGCTGAAGATTGGTGCGGAAGCGGGCTGTGCCGTACATATCTCGCACCTCAAAGCCAGTGGTCGGCCGCACTGGGGGAGCCTGCGTCTGGCGATTGAGCGGATTGAAGCGGCGCGGGCGGAAGGGCGCAGAGTGACTGCTGATCAATATCCTTACACTGCCTCCAGCACATCCCTCGAAGCCACTCTGCTGCCTGCCTGGTCAAGGGAAGGTGGACGCGAGAAACTGCAGCAGCGGCTGCAGGATCCCGCGGAAGCTGTTCGAATCGCGGCAGCCGTTGAAGATAAACTGCAAACGGCCACTCGCATCCAGATCGCCTCCTGCAGCTTCAACCGCAGCTGGATCGGGAAATCGCTGGATGAACTGTCGGCTGAACAGGGACGCCCCATCGTGGAGATCGTGCTGGACATTGAGCGGAACGGTGGCGCTTCCATTGTGAACTTCAATATGAGTGAGGAGGATTTGCGGCAGGCGATGCCCCGCGAGTGGGTGGCGACGGCAAGTGATGGTGGGGTGAAGATTTTCGGCCCTGCACAGCCGCACCCCCGTTCCTTCGGTACCTTTCCACGGAAGATTGGCCGTTACGCTGTGGAAGAAGGCGTGCTGAGCCTCACCGCGGCTATCCGCAGTGCCACCGGTCTCCCCGCGGAAATACTCGGCCTGAAATCCCGCGGACTGCTCAGGGATGGCATGGCCGCTGACGTCGTCGTGTTCGATGCCCAAACCTTCCGCGATCGTTCGGATTTTGATAACCCGTGGCAGTCCAATACCGGACTCCGGCACGTGCTGGTGAATGGAGTCTTCGCGGTTCATAACGGCGTCCCAACAGGAGCCCTTGCCGGCAGAGCACTGCGACGCGGGGCGGAGTAGGAAACGGGTTTGAGTGACGAGGTCAGTTGGTGAGGTCTGCGGGCAGGGCCCAGTGAAGTGTCAGTCGAGGCTGAGTGGCTGGAGGTGATGTCGATGCGTCGTCGAATAATGCTGCGGGGGCTGGCGGGAGTGGGTCTGGGAATGGCATCAGTTGCCGCTGCGGGTGCGGGGCAGCTCGAGCGAGCTCCGGTTCGAGTGGCAGTGATCGGGCACACGGGCCGTGGCAATTACGGGCATGGTCTGGATGTCATGTGGCAGAAGCTGGAAGGTACCAGGCTCGTGGCTGTGGCCGATGCCGATGTCGCTGGTTTACAGGCAGCCACCACCCTTCTGGGTACGCCCGGATTTGCTGACTACCGGCGTATGCTCACGGAGGTGCGTCCCGAGATTGCGGTGATTGCACCTCGGCATGTTGACCAGCATCACGACATGCTGCTGGCCGCGATTGCTGCCGGAGTACGAGGAATTTTCATCGAAAAGCCGTTTGTGCGGACACCTCAGGAGGGCGATGAAGTGCTGGCAGCGGCGGCGCGTGCCGGAGTCCGGATCGCTGTGGCTCACCGCAATCGCTGTCATCCGGTTCTGCCCGTCATCCGCCGGCTGCTGCAGGAAGGCCTGATTGGTCGTGTGCTGGAGCTGCGTGGGCGTGGCAAGGAAGACCCGCGGGGCGGCAGTCTGGATCTCTGGGTGCTGGGTTCACATGTGATGAACCTCGCAGCGTATTTTGGTGGCGCACCGCGGGCGTGCACGGCGGGAGTTTATGTTGGCGGTGAGCCGGTGGTCGGGCGGCACATTGAGGACGGCGCGGAGGGGCTGGGACTGATGGCTGGGGATGAGGTGCATGCGAGGTTTGAGCTGTCGTCGGGTGTGCCGTTCTTTTTTGATTCGTTGAAGAACGCTCGCCTGTGGAAAGACGCGTCGGACAGGCCGGCCTCCTTCGGACTGCAAATCATCGGCACGCAGGGAGTCGTGGATCTGCGAGCGGATCAGCACCCGTTTGCAAGGGTGCGACCGGGGAGTCCATTCGATCCGGATGCTGCTGGCGGAGGCTGGGAGGTCATTTCCACAGCCGGAGTGGGGCAGCCGGAGCCGATTGCAAATCTGGCCGGTGACCTGTCAGGGCAGCTGATGGGCGGCCGGGACCTGCTGCGGGCGATTGCGGAAGGCCGACCACCACTCTGCGACGACGCTCAGGGGCTGGAAACGGTGGAAATGATCTGCAGTGTTTTCGAATCGCATCGTCTGGGTGGTCGACGAGTGACATTTCCGCTGGAAACCCGCGTGAATCCGTGGTCGCTGATGGACCGCGGCTGAACTTTCGCCTGTGGGAAGCGATATCGACTGGTGCTGCATTCCCGGTTGTCGGAGACGGACTGCGACGGCAAAACCCCGGCATTTGCAGGGGGGATTGAGAATTGGCGGGGATTCGATTTGATTCCTTGCTTCTCTCCGGGTAAGAAAAGGTCAGTTTGTGTGCTGCTTTTCTGACGCTTTTTCTGTCCCCGGGTTCCCATGGCTGCCAACGAAATTCGCTCTGTCACCGCTCGCGGTATTCCCCTGTTGCTGGACGACATTGACACGGACCGGATCATTCCGGCCCGTTATCTCCGCTGCGTCACGTTTGAAGGACTGGGTGAGCACGCGTTTGAAGACGACCGTCGTCAGGATCCCGGCCATCCCTTCGATCAGCCACAGTACAAAGGTGCCGGGGTGTTGCTTGCAGGCCGCAACTTCGGCTGCGGCTCATCCCGTGAGCACGCCCCGCAATCGCTCATGCGCTGGGGCATCCGCGCCATCGTGGCCGAATCCTACGCCGAGATTTTCTTCGGCAACTGCAATTCCCTCGGTATTCCGGCCGTCCGCGCCAGCCGCGAAGATCTGCAGAAACTGGCCGCTGTGGTTGAAAAAACACCCGACACAATGGTGACGGTCGATCTCACAACGCTGACAGCGACCGCCGGTGATGTAACCGTTCCCGTTATGCTCCCCGACAGTGCTCGCGATGCGCTGGTCACTGGCCAGTGGGACTATCTCGGGCGATTGCTGAGTGCGGCTGATCAGGTGACTGCTCATGCCGCAAAAATTCCCTACCTGACCGGCTTCTCGGTGTAGGCTCGTCGATGTCTCAGGAACATCCGGCGCGAATGGGGCACTCCGGACCATCCGTCACAAGGCCCAGTGCCCCGCCCATTTTTCAGACGACTGCCTTTGACGTACCGGATCTGGATGTCCTCCAGCAACTGTACACCGGAACTGTCGCTGGCGACATCTATACGCGGGACAGCAATCCCAATCATTCCGCACTCGCATCCGCGATCGCTCAGCTGGAAGGCACCGAAGCTGGCGCTGTGTTTGCATCCGGAATGGGCGCCGCCGGAAGCATTTTTCTCGCACTGACCTCCGCCGGTGATCACGTTATCCTCGCACGGTCGCTCTACGGCAAAACGCTCCAGCTGGCCTCACGCATGCAGCAGCTGGGAATCCAAGTGTCGTACTTCGACGTGAGTCAGCCGCAGCAGCTGCCGGCACTCATTTGTCCACGGACGCGTTTTGTGCTCGTGGAAACCATCTCCAACCCACTCCTCGAAGTCGCCGACATCCCGGAAATTGTCCGCCAGTGCGGGCAGCTGCCGGTGGTCGTGGATTCCACCTTCACAACTCCGCAACTGATCCGTCCCTGCAGCCACGGTGCGGCGATCATCTACCACAGTGCCTCCAAGTACCTCAATGGTCACGGCGACGTGATGCTCGGAGTTGCTGCCGGCTCTCGAGAACTCATGCGACAGCTCCAGGAAACCGCCAGTATTTTCGGTCAGAATCCCAATCCCTTCGAATCGTGGCTGACCCTGCGGGGCCTGCGAACACTCCCGCTCCGCATGCAGCAGATCTGCGAAACCACTCGCCGCCTCGCCGAATACCTTTCGTCCCATCCGGGCGTTCGCAAAGTGCACTACCCCCTGCTGCCGACACACCCCTCGCAACAGCTGGCGCAGCAGCTGTATCCTCAGGGAACAGGCGGTATTGTTTCGATTGAACTGCAGGGAACCGGTTTCGCTGCGGTGAACAGCTTTATGCATCGGGCGACCGGCATTCCTTTCTCTCCGACACTCGCCGATGCCCGCACCACCATCTCGCATCCAGCGACGACCTCGCACCGCTTTCTGACACCAGCCGAACGCTCCGCAGTCGGCATCGCGGATGAACTGATCCGTATTTCAGTCGGTCTGGAACCTTTCGAATTGCTCGTGGCTGACTTTAATGCAGCTCTGGGGGGCAATATCGAACGACCGTTGCCGCTGTCATCGTAAAGCCACTGCCAGTAACTCGAAACAGCATCAGTCTCGATCTGCCGGCACAGGCTAAAAAACGGGCCACTCATCAAAGCTGAAAAGCGGCCCGTCATGGTGGTTTTTGAAGATTGCACGAACAGCCGAAATCTCCGGACCTGCAGTCAATTGGTTTGTTGAGTCCGGCCTGCCTGCAGATCATGGAAATTTACAAGCAATTTGATGCTGTTGAGTGTGGTTTACCTCGGGCACGCGGGATTAACGAATCATTCGCCTGTCGTAAATCCAGTCCTGCTCCCGATCTGTCTTGTACCCCAGAAGCAGCGCGACCTCCAGAAGCGATATCGCAGCTCTTCCGGAGATCATGAACGGCACCTGTTCCAGATTGGCAACCAGCACTTCATAAGCAATTCCGAATTCACCGGCGTCTTCGAGGTACTCGCGGATTTGTTCCATTTCTTCATCAAAAGACAATGACTCTCCTCCGAAGTAACTTGAGAGCTGAACCTGTTGCTTAATTTCGCCAAGTACAGCAAGCAGACGTTCTTTAATCTGTTCGTGGGAATTCATGGATTCCTCGGTACGTTTGTTGGGTAGCCTGAGACGATACGTTCTTTCTTTGTATCGAAAACGACCAGGATGTCGAGACCGTCAATTGTCTTTGAACCGGTGACATAGCCACGGTGATCCGGTTTGCTCCAGACGACATTTGGGTCATTTGCGATTTCGACGATCGTATCGCAGATTCGATCGTCACTCCAGCTAGCTGGAAATTCAGACTTCTTCGAACGGCCTGTGCCGAATCGGTGGCCACCACCGCCGTGTTCTTCTCCGTCAAGAATATGCTTGCGACCCTGTGCGTCGATGCTCCGGACCTTGCGGGGCGCGGCGGCCGGCAGGCCGCCTGATCCGGAACCCGGCAGGTCCGCGGCAGCATCTCCCAGTCGTGCTCCTTCTCCCGCTGCTTTACCAGCTCCAACTGCCAAAATCACGCCGGAAACATCATCCGCGACGTTAATCGTGTCATCGATGTGACCGCCACCCGGAAGGCCAATCCGGACGGATGTCGAAAGTTCGAAGACGTCCGCGAACTTGTCGACAACCTGTGGGCCTTTGGCAGCCGTTCCTACGCCGCCCGCAAGTCCGATGCCTGCGTCGACCACTTCGCCAATGACCACGGAGCGATCTTCGTCCACACCAAATACGTGATGTGCTGTGCCGCTGACTGCCTGGGATGTCAGTGTTCTGACTTCTTCGCCATACCACAACTGCTGGAGACCAGCCTGCGCTGTATCTGCGCCATGCAGGGCAACGGCTCCGCCAGCCACAGCACCCACTCCCGTCCAGCCGGTACCCACTCCAATCACAACACCGCCGGCAGATTCAACTACGCCACCAACCAGTTTGACGCCGCCCCAGAAACGAGTCCATCCGTCTCCCTGAGTGACGGGGGTTGGGGAGCCTGTGCAGAGGTCGTATGGAACCTCTGAGTTCTGCATGGCAGGATCGATGCTGATGTCTGTGGCAAAAGTCAGTTCGCGGGTTGCGGGGTCGAAAAAGAACCTTGTGATGTTCCAGTTGCCCTGTCCGTTTGTGGCGTAGACAACAAATGTGTCGATGCGATCGTGATTGTGCGGGGCTGGGGTGTACAGCATCAGCCGGGAGGTTTGGTCGTAGTCGAAACGGCCGTATTCCGGGGCAGTAACCCAGACCACTTCAGATCGTTCTGTGGGAAAATAGCCGTTTGTGAAATCACCGCCCAACTCACCATTTTGATCAACGGTCACTATTGCCGTTGACGTTGTCAGAAATCCAGGTTCATGCGCACCGGCGGCGGGCAGGCACGGGCTGCTGAAAAGAAAAAAAACTGTCAGCAGAGCAGCGATTTTGAAAGCCAGTCTTGAAAACACGTGAGTTTCTCCGATCCGGTTTAATTTGGAGTAGTACTTTGAATGGAAGTCAGCAACAAGCAGCGGGATTTATCTGTAGCTAACGTTGGCAGATTTGCAGGGCAGTTTCAGGGTGGCTGTTCTGCGATTTCGCACCGTTGTGCACGGGTGTTGTGCCGGGGGCTGCCCGTTGACGTATGCCACGATACTCCGGTGCTGCCGCGAATCAGTTGGCGCATGGATCTTCTCCGGACGGTTCGGATCCGGCTGACTACGCAGGAGTCCACGACTCCACCACGTTTCTCGAGTCAGCTGTCACCGTCCCTGCCACTTCAGGCACGAAAGCCCGCGTGCGCAAATCAGCAATTTCTGACTGCGGGCCAATTTTTCTGAAATCATGCAGCCATCTGATCCGGCGGCACCGGATTTCAACGCCGGGACAATTCTTCCCATCGGCTGCGGATCAGCTGAATTTTGCGATGGATCGTGGGGATTGAGAGCTTAAGCTCTACGGCGATTTCCGGAACGGAGTGGCCTTCCAGCAGGCGGGTCGCGATGAATTTTCTGACGGGATCCGGAAGTGATTCAAGAAGTTCTGTGTGCAGATCCTGCAGCAGACCGCAGGCGGTAACTTCCGGATGGGGAAAGGCGTCAAGCCCGACGTCTGCCTGTGCATTACCCGGGGCCAGGTCGGTCTCCGAAACCAGTCCTCGTCCCCCCCGTTTACCGGCGTCAAGGTCCCGGCGTTGATTGAAAGCCCTATTCTTCAGCCTGACGTGCAGCATTCGCCAGACATCATGGCGACTGCTAAAGGCCGGCAGATTTCCGGCGGCCGCATCCGCAAAAAACAGGTTGAGTACTGACAGGGCAAGGTCCTCCCCGTCAACAATCCGCAGATGCCTTGGGTCCAGCAGTTTGCGACCGGCTGCAGAGAGTCGATCGAAATACACGTCAAAAACGGCCGTAACCGACTCCGGGTCCGCAGATGACAGTCTGCTGAGCAGACGCGTGATGGACCCGGTAAGGTTAAGTTCAGGGAGAGGCATCGGTGGGGCCTGGGCATCTTGATGGACGCGTTTGAAGGCCCCTGATTTTGGCAAGTGAATGCGGGAGAATCAAGCTGCAGCGGCGTGTCCGCGGATGTCTTGAGCGGAGTCCGTTTTCCGGCAAAAATATTCACCGGGCACAATCTGCCGTTCAGGCGTTCTCAAGGAATCTGGTGCATGGTTGATGGCAACTCAGAAGAGGCAGCGTCAGGAGGCTCCGGCGATTCTGCAGAGACGCTCGATCGAATCTGTGATGATTTTGAAGCGGCCTGGAAGAATGGCGGCATTCCGCGTCTGGAAGAGTATCTGGACGGTGTTCCTGACACATTCCGGCAGACGCTCCAGGCGGAATTGCTGCGTGTCGAGCACTACTGGAGATGCCAGCGTGGTGAGAATCCACGGCCGGAGGATTACGCAGCACGTATTCCGGAGCTGACACTGCTGACGGAGATTTTCAGCAGTAACATGGTCGAATTCGCTGCGGACTGGCGACGGTGGGGAGTGATTGAGGGGCGTTATCAGCTTCGCAGGGAGCTGGGTCGTGGGCGGTTCGGTGTGGTTTTCCTGGCACTGGAATTTCCCCTGGACCGCCTTGTGGCTATTAAGTTTCAATTGAGTGGTATCGGTGTTAAGGCGGATGAGTGTGAGCAGACGATTTTCAGTGAGGCCCGGATGGCCGGGCAATTCGCTCATCCGCATGTGGTGCAGGTTTACTTCTCTGGCAATACAAGCCTGCCTGGTCTTTCTCGATCTGTTCCTTACATCGTCTTTCAGTACGTGGAAGGGGTGTCTCTTCGGGATTTGCTCAGGCAACATCGCCCGGACGTGCGGAAAAGCGTGATCATCGTTGCGGCTCTGGCGGAAGCTCTGCAGGCTGCCCATGACCGCGGAATTGTGCATCGTGACGTAAAGCCGGCAAACGTCATGATCGAGCGGGACAGCGAACGGCCGTTTCTGACGGATTTTGGGTTGTCTGTCCGATGTGATTCACCCTCGCAGGCAGGGGTGATCGCAGGAAGCCCCTGCTATATGAGTCCTGAGCAGGCTGCGGGTGAGGGGCATAGGGTGAATGGGGCCAGTGACCAGTTCTCGCTGGGGGCCGTATTCTATGAACTGCTGACAGGGCAACGCCCCTTTCAGCGGATTTCGGAAGTGCTGAATGCTTCGCCCGTGCCATTGACTGACCGGAATCCAGTTCTGCCGGAAGCTCTTGAACGCATCTGCCTCAGGATGCTGGCTCGGGAGCGATCGCAGCGGTTTCCGAGCTGCGGAGTAGTGGCCGCAAGCCTTCGAGCATGGTTGCAGGGTGGTTTGTCAGAGGTTGTTGGGATATCTGAGAATCCGCACCTCGGAACCTCAGAGCAGCCCGTTCGCCCGCGTGGTCTCGGCGCGTTTTCGGAAGCCGATGCCGACGTCTACCCGGGGCTTCTTCCCGGGCCGGTGGGGCTGAGTGGCCTTCCGATTAGCCTCGAATTCTGGAAACAGTTTCTTGAATCAGCACCGAACGAGGATGCTGCGGTGGGGTTGCTGTATGGTCCAAGCGGCTGCGGAAAATCATCATTCCTCCGGGCTGGCCTGATTCCTCGCCTGTCAGCGGATCTCCGCGTGATCCTCGTTGAGTGTACAGCGAAGGGGACGGAGCGAGCAATTGTGCGCCAGCTTCTCGGACGTGGGGCCACACATTCTGCAGATCTTCCGGACGCTGCTGCCGCAATCGCATCCTGCTCTGCAGGTATGGGGCAAAAACTTGTGCTGATCCTGGATCAGTTTGAACAATGGCTGCACGGGAATCTGCCGGATTCGCAAGCGACTCTGATTCGTGGACTGCGGTATTGTGATGGTGTGAGGATTCAGGCGGTGGTGGTGGTCCGTGAAGAGTTCTGGGTGGCCGCCAGTCGTTTTGGAGCAGCCCTCGACGTGCAGTTCCATGATGGGCGGAATGCCTCCATGCTGGATTTGCTCCCATTGAAACATGCTCAGCGTGTGCTGGAGAAGTTCGGGCGAGGACTGGGTAGAATCCATTCACCGCCCTCACTGGAACAGCAGGAGTTTCTGCTGGAAGCTGTGGATTCGATGCAGCAGCATGGTTTAGTCTCACCAATCCAGCTGTCACTGTTGTCGGACGCTCTAATTGAGCGCCCATGGACCGTGCAAAGCCTGCGGGCGATAGGGGACGCCGGGGGGGCCGGTCTGCAAATGCTGCGGGAGAACCTCTCAACTCAGTCACGTCATCCGGAGCAGCGATATTTCAGCCGCGCCGCACAACGGGTTCTGGCCGCACTCCTTCCGGCACCTGGAATGCAGATTCGGGGTGGTCGGAGATCGTATCGGGAGCTGCGGGCGGTGTCGGCAATATTCGAGAAAAGTGCCGATTTTCCCAGATTGCTTGATCTGCTCGTCACCCGGCTGCGGCTGGTAACTCCGTGTGCACCGGATGAAGACGGTGCAGGTACGAGCAGCGTGGATGAAGATGATCGTTATTTCGAGTTGACGCATGACTACGTTGTGCCGATCCTGCGTGAGTGGATGAAGGAGACTCTTCTGGGTACCCGCGAGGGGCGAGCCCGACTGTTGCTGGAAGAGCGAACGCTGCAGTGGCAGGCCGCCGGTCGGCCGGACAGACTGCTGCCTTCGCTGTGGGAATGGTTGCGAATTCGCCGCTGGGTACCCGCCAGATTGCAGACTGATTCGCAGAAAATCATGCTGCGAAGAATTAATCGCAGATTGCTCTCGCGGGGAATCCTGATGCTGGGCATAAGTACTCTGGTGCTGCTGGCCGGCTTGCAGGCAGAACGACAGATAGCAGGGGAGCTGCGGCAGCGAGCCGCCGTGGGGCTGATCAGCGGCACTGCCTCATCACGGCTCGAAGATCTGGGGCAATGGTTGGATCAGCTGCAGCGTTTTGAGGGAGATTTGAGTCCACTTCTGAAACGGGCACTCGACAACGCGGCAGAGAATTCGCAGCAGCAGCTCAATCTGCTACTGGCACTGCATTCACCGGCATTCGCCAATCCGGAGACAGGTGGAGCCCTGCTGCAGCGCCTGCCTGGTCTGACGCTCGAACAGCTCGCAGCATTCGACTGGCAGCGTCTGGCCTGGAATAAACAGCTCCTCACTGCCTTGCGGTCGCTCGTGGCAAACCGGAATGCGGATCCCGGACAGCGTCTGCGTGCTGCCTGTCTGCTGGCCGCGGAACGCACTGGTGGCCAGGATCTGACGCCTGCATGGCTGACAAATGAGCTTTCCAGAGTACTTGTGTTGCAACTCTCTTCGCTGCCGCCCGGCGAACTGGTCGCTGCTCGAAAGTTGCTCGGGGGCATTGGGCAGCCACTCGTGTCGGAACTCTTGAGAGCGTTTGAGTCGGCAGCCGCAGAGCCGCTGCAAGCCGCTAACCTCGCGGAGCTGCTGGCCGAATTCGCGAGGAATGAACTGCCAGCGCTGGGGGAGGCCTTGTTGGTCTCCAACGCCGCCGCAGATTCCGTGTTGTTTCCAGTTTTTGCACGGTTCGGTGATCAGGCTGTAAAACATATCCGCGAAGTGCTTCGCGAACCGTGGAGCGGAGAAGGTTTCTCGCAGGGCATAGCTTCAGACCTGCCCCAGTTCCTCCTGAACCGCTTTGCTGCGGCTGGAGGAGTGGCGCAAGCGGAATTCCTCTTCTACCCCGGCCTGCCGTTGGACGAGCTGCAGGGTTTGTGCGAGGAATTGCGACCTTACAGCTTTCGACCACAGCGAATCCGGGCGGCAGGCAGGTCGCAACATCCGCTGCTGAATGTCGTCTGGATCCGCGACACCGGCCGCTGGCTGCTCGATACGTCCTGCAATTTCAGCTCACTCGCGACGACAGACGGCCACGCCATACGGGATGGACTGCCACTCACTGAACTGATGCTCCCTGACGGGGGCGCTGTCAGGGATGATGGATTTGTGGCTGTCTGGAGCGAATCCGGGGTGGGAAGTGGCGGCTGTCGCTGCATCGCCGGTGTCACACGCGAAGAGCTCATGGCTGCTCTGGAGTCAGTTAATCAGCATGCAGCGTGGAGAACTGTCACCAGTTTGAGTGTGGGAGTCGATGACCGCGGTGGTGCGCGTTATTCGGCAATCCTGCGAGAGCATGGACCGAAGTCGGAATGGGCGATCGACTGGGATGGTAGTGAGCGTTTCGACTGGCCACAGATGGATGTATCCGGTGTGGTGGATGGTGAGGGTCGACTGCGGCGTGTGGCCCTGTGGCTTCAGGACCCAATCAGCGAATCACTCCTCGTCCGCGAAATCTCTCCAGTGACGATCCCTGAACAGCTTGTTGGGTACATCGCGAAAGGCTGGCGGATAGCGTCGAGCGTCGCGGAGGCCGCTGTCGACGGTCACGAATCAGTGATTACCCTGCTGTTGCTTCGGCCGGCAATTGTGGAATCACAGCGACAATGGGAAGGTTCACGGCGGGCTGCTGCCGCAACGATACTCATGCGAATGAATTCACCTCAGGATCTGTTACCCCTTATCAGTACCGGTATTGAACCGGAGACCGAAGCGGCTCTGCTCGCCGCAATCGCGGATTTTCATGTGGAGGCTAATGCAATTGAATCGCTGTTGCAGAAAAAGCAGCTACCGACTGGTTCAGAGCTGACCACCAATCAGCTGCGATTCCTCATACTTGCCGTCGGCGAATTTGACGCTGCTCGCAGGCCTTCCTCCGTTACGGATGACTGTGTTCGACGACTGCTCAGAAAATATGCCGAAGATCCGGACCCCGGAATCCATGCGGCTGCTCAGTGGTCCCTGCGTCAGCTGGGAAAGAGTGACGAGTTGAAGGCGATACACTCAGCACTTGCCACCGGAAAGCCCGAAGCCGGGCGACGATGGTACCTGCAGCCGATACCAGATCCAGAAATGCCGCCAATACCACTGGTCGTCCTGCACGGCCCCCATGAATTCTTCATGGGCTCGCCTCTCCGGGAATGGGAGCGGACTGGAGGACTGGATGGGAACAACGAGCTCCGACATCGTCGCAAAATACCCAGAACGTTCGCAATTGGTATGCATGAAATCACAGTTGCGCAGTATCGAAAGTTCCGCAGCAATTACCGTGAAGAACTGGTGATACCCGACGCAGATGACTTACCAGCGACACTCGTCACCTGGTACGACGCCGCAGCCTTCTGCAACTGGCTCAGTGAACAGGCCGGAATTCCCCGCGATCAATGGTGCTATGATCCTGATTCAACACCAGGTGACGGGATGCGACTGCTCCCTGATGCTCTGAAACGCACCGGCTATCGCCTGCCAACCGATGCAGAATGGGAATATGCCTGTCGCGCAGGTACGGATACTGCAAGGTATTGCGGTGATGGATCCGCATATCTATCACGCTACTGCAATTTCGCTGAATCCGGCGTCAGTGGCGATCTGATCCCCGTCGGATCACTGAGACCCAATGCATTTGGGCTGTTCGACACGCTCGGAAATGCGTCAGAGTGGTGTCAGGAGTCCGTTTACGCGGTGAACCAGTTTTCAGGGGTGTTGACGGAGCCGCCGCAGCCGGAAATTGTCAACAATGAGGAACCATGGGGAAGGTTGATCCGCGGTGGCTCAATCTACTCCACACCACCCATGATCCGAGCTGCCGAAAGAATGGCAAGCCGACCCGACACGTTGCTCCTCTCTTATGGATTCAGAGTTGCACGAACGCTCAGCAGCAGCGAGTGACCTTGCGTAAGGTACCGCTCGCACTGTACCCGCCGACTTCGGATCGCTGCGAGAAAAACAGCTCGAGTCATCTGTGCGAAAACGTGCGACCATTGGGCACAGGCAGTTTGAAAATGCAACGCCATTCACAGAAAAAACGATACTGCGTCCAATCAATACGGGCAGTTCATGGATCTACTGCGAATTCCCATCAATTCCCCGCAGATCGTGCAGTCTCTGCATGACCGATTCAAATTCCCGGAGAATGCGGGCGAAGTAATTAAGGCTACCCAGCAGCCAGTTTATCGATATCTGCAACTTCCGTGGGTCGGCGCTTCCGAACAACTGGCCAGGCGAAATAGGGCTCGACTCAACGTCTAACATCAGCTGGTGGAAGAAATGTTTCAGTGTCCCGACTTCGCGGACCTGACAATTCTTTCTGATGCCCTCGAAGCCTCGATCGGATTGAGAGAGTGTGCCAAACAATCTTTTTCTCGGCACCTGCGGGCAAGGTGGATGACCTCACTGATTGCACCCGTTGAAGGATCAAACGCAGACTCCGAAATCTGGTCGCTTCTGCAGGAACTGCAGAAGGAGTTGCTGCAGCTTTCTGCAATGGTGCCTGACGCTGAAGCGGATCTGACTATTAAGAAGCAACTAACTAATACAGCCCGAGTTTCCACACGGCCCAGAAGTCGATCGCCTGCCGGTTGTCACGAGTGGCGTCGGCAAGGATCGCCTTCAAAACCCTGCCTGCTTCGGTTCCGGATTTATCCACGACATCAACAACATACTCCTCATAATCTTTTGCAAACTCATCAGACTCCTCTGCTTCGATCAGTTCGCGGTGAAACGGTGGCCCTGCTGCCGCCGGCACTACACGGAGACTGTCAGATGAATCTTTGTCGGTCATTGAACTTCCCCGCCAAAACCTGGACCACCGCTGCCGCGTTGAAAAGTTCATTTCAACGATACTCAGCGAACCGTCTGCACCTCAGGTTTTGGTGATTAAGCTCCGCTTCCGGCAGGCTCCGCTGCCAACTCCCGGAAAGACTGGTTCGCAATCTTCTCAAGGCAGTTCAGTTCGTCACCCTGCGCTGTCAGCGCCTTCAGGATCTGATAACGCTGCTGCAGCAACTGAATACTCTGCACCACTTCCTGACGAAGGGACTGAGACGAAAGTCCACACGCGGCAGATGATTCTGTTCCATCCGTCCGCTGCGGATCGGAATCTGCCGCCGTCGTCCTCTCAACTGCAGCTTTTGCTGATTGCAAGGCATCGAAAGCTGCTTTCAGCAGCAACTCTGCGTCCTTACGCGCCGTCAACAGGTGGAACACGAGTTGCAACAGCAGGCGACGAGTCTGCATGCAGAGGTTCATCACGTCTTCGTCGTGTTCGCTCCCCGAGGCATAAGTTGAAGCTTTCAGATTACGGATAGTGCTATTGATCTTCTCTATCTGGTCCTGAAGCCCCCTGAAGCCTTCAGGAATGTCTTCAGCGGAAGTGAAATCGTCCCACTGTTCCGGGAGCCTGGAGAGCTTGAAATCATGCTCTGCGTTACCGGTAACAGAAACGTGCCCAGTACTCACCACGTCGCGCAGCCAAACATCACAAAGGTCCAGCAGCAGCTCCAGCTCGCACTGAAGATTGAAATGGCGTTGGATAACCTGAGTTTTGTCACTGAGCACCTTACCTGAAGACTGGTAGTCAGCCTCTATCTGACACAGCCGCTCGTAAAAAACTTTGAGGCGGCCTTCATGCCGCCTCAGTTCTTTCTGCAACCGCAGATCACCCGCACCCAGCGGCATACCGCACTGGGCCAGCTGGCCGTAATTGGCCGTCAATCGGTAAGTCGGTCCGGCAATCCACGGCAACGCTGAAACGTTGCACAGCCAGTCCCGCTGAACGTCGTCGCGAGTGGGCAGAAATTCTTTGCGGGCACAATCAAGGAACAGCTCGAGATAGCGTCGAGTCAGGCGGATGCGAAAGTGAAGAGCCTTGAGGAATTCGACCGCGTTCGAGTTGTGGACAGGCATGGTGGATCTTGGACAGGGTAAGGTGGTTGATGTCGCAGGCAGGAGCTCACACGGTCTATGGCAATTTGACGGAGCCCCGCAGTTTAACAGCGCGGCCTGTGGAATCACCCCAAAAATACACTCGCGGGGAGTGTTTTTTGGGGGTGTAAAATTGCCGTTCCGCCGCAAAAGTCGCACCCCGCTCCCTCACACCACAATCTCTCCAATCACCCGCCCGTGAACATCTGTTAATCTGTAGTCCCGCCCCGAATAACGATAGGTCAGTTGCTCGTGGTCCAGACCCATCAGGTGCAATATGGTGGCGTGCAGATCATGGACATGCACTCGGTTCTCCACTGCTGAACAGCCGAACTGGTCCGTGGCTCCCCAGGCCATACCGCCACGCACTCCGCCGCCGGCCAGCCAGACCGTGTAGCCGTAGTGATCGTGGTCGCGGCCCTTCTGGCCTTCCGATGTTGGTGCACGACCAAATTCGCCGCCCCAGACCAACAGCGTGTCCTCAAACAAGCCACGCTGCTTCAGATCCTGTATCAGAGCCGCTATGCCCTGGTCGCAGGCTCTGGCCAGCACTGCATGACCGCCTTCGATGTTGTCATGCCCGGTGTCCCAGGCGATGTCGTAGCCATCGATCGAAAGTGACAGCTGCACTGCCCGCACTCCGCGTTCCACAAGCCTCCGCGCCAGCAGGCAGCCTTTGGCGTATTCACTGTCACCGTAGAGTTTCAGCGTGGATTCGGTTTCACCGGAAACGTCAAAGGCCTCCGGAACGCTGAACTGCATCTTAAACGCCATCTCCATCGCCGAGATTCGGCTTTCGAGCGCTGCATCCTGCTGCTGGTCAGCGTGCATCCGATTCAGCCGCGCCAGCAGCGCAGCCTGGCGACGCTGGTCGGCGTGCGTCACAAAGTTGTTCCGCAGATCCTGAAGTACGGATTCGGGACGCATTTCGTGAATGTTGACATAACAACCGGTGTAAGCCCCCGGAAGAAAGCTGCTGCCCCAGTTCGCCTGACCACCGCGGGGTTGAGCGCGCGGAGACATGGCTACGAAGCCGGGCAGGTTCTGGTTTTCGGTGCCAAGCCCATACACCAGCCACGACCCCATGCTCGGACGATTGGGCTGCAGATGACCAAGATTCATCATCAGCATTGCTCCCGCGTGTTCCGGGATGTCCGTGTGCATGGAATGTATAAAGCAGATGTCGTCCACGCACTCGGCCACCCGCGGAAAGATGTCGCTCACCCAGCGCCCGCAGTCGCCGTGCTGACGAAAGCGGAAGGGCGACGGGAACAGCCCATTGCGGGTGTTGCGGAGCGATTTGCGATCGACCTCGGCGGGACGCTGTCCGGCATACCGCGCGATCTCGGGCTTGTAATCAAACGTGTCAACCTGCGAAGGGCCACCAGGCATGAACAGCTGGATGATGCGTTTGGCCTTCGGAGCAAAATGCGGGGGCCGGACCGCCAGTGGTGAAACGGGACCCGCTGCAGCAGCAGTCCCGAATCCCCCGGCACCATTCCCCGCGAATACTCCGCTGTCCATCGCTGCCGCAGCCAGACCCAGGCTGCCAAAGCCTGCTCCCAGTCTTCGCAGGGATTCGCGGCGGCTGAATGGCGGCAGTGGGTTAATGTGAAACGCAGTCATGTTGAAAGCCTTATTCAATATGCATGAATTCGCTGCAGCTCAGCAGTACCTGAGCGTATTGCTGCCATGGGCTGAGCGGTTGCTGTGGGGCAGGAGCGTTGCTGACTGCCTGTTGACTGACTGACGAGTCCGCTGCTGCACCAGTCGCCGTCAGAAACTCCAGACCGAGCTGACGGTCGGCGTCACTTGCGGGGCGTCCGAACAGCAGTCGGCAGGCCAGATCGATGCGACCGGGATCGTCGGGCGCTTCGCGTTCCAGTCGCGCCGCAAACGCTCGTGATCTGGCCGCCATGAACTGGCTGTTCATCAAAAACAGCGACTGCTGGGGGACCACACTGGTACCCCGACCTTCACTGGTGGCTCGCGGCAGCGGAAAATCGAACAGCCGCAGAAAGCTGTCGGAAACATAGCGGTCACCATTGCGGCTGACGGCTGCGTAGAGCGTTCGGCGGGGACTGTCGAGCAGCGATTCGACGGGCGGACCACCCTGTGCGAGGTCCAGTTCGCCGGTGGCGGCCAGCAGTGCATCCCGCCAGGCTTCCACATCCATCCGCCGTGGATTCATACGCCACAGCAGACGATTGTCTGCGTCCACCGCGAAGGCGGCAGCATTCATGCTGCTGGCCATCTGCCATGCGGAGGAACGCAGGATCAGCCGGTGCAGATGTTTGAGCGACCAGGGGGTGGGCCCTTCGTGCAGCTCAGCGGCGAGCCAGTCGAGCAGTTCAGGGTGCGTGGGCGGCTGGCCAAGCTTCCCGAAGTTGCCCGGGGTCCGTACCAGCCCCTGCCCGAAGTGCTGCAGCCAGACTCGATTGACCAGCACGCGGGCGGTGAGCGGATTTCGGCGGCTGACAATGGCTTCCGCCAGCTGAACACGGCCACTCCCTGAAGTGAACGGAGCAGCTTCGGGTTCCAGAATTTGCAGCATCCTGCGGGGAGCGATCGGGCCCGGCTTCCGCAGGTTTCCGCGAATTGCCAGCGGCATATCGGCGGTGCCGGATTCTGCGAGCACATGTCCGACGGGGTAGGGCGGGGGAGCGCTGGCCTGCAGACGTTCCAGCATTTCTTCGTCGGCCTTCTGAGCGGCCGTCTCGGCTGCATTCAGCGGCCGCTGCTGCTGGTCCGCCATTTCCCTGCGGCTGCGAATCTGTTCCGTCAGCTGCTTCAGCTGTTGCTGGTGATCGTTGAAAGCCTGCACAACTTCGGCAGACACAAGCGGCGCTTCACGATTCTGCGTGTTGTTGAAAATGCCGGCCAGCGAGTAGTAGTCGAGCTGTGGGACCGGGTCGAACTTGTGGTCGTGGCAGCGAGCACAGGAGACGGTGAGTCCCAGCAGGCCGCGGGTGAGCGTATCAACGCGGTCATCGAGCGTTTCAGCGCGGGCCTGGGCTGTCGCGTCGGGATCACCACCGTCAGAAATATAGGTTGGCCCAAGGGCGAAGAAGCCGGTGGCTTCCGGCTGTGGCGGTGCGGCCAGATCCCCTGCAATCTGCAGCCGCAGGAATTCATTCAGTGGCAGATCACGGTTGAACGCATTGACCACCCAGTCTCGGTAACGCCAGGCATGGGGCAGGGCAGCTGCGTCGAGGAATCCGCCGAAACCGTCACTGTAACGGGCCACATCCAGCCAGAATCGTCCCCAGCGTTCGCCGTACTGGGGCTGAGCCAGCAGCTGGTCGATGGCGGCATCCACGGCCGCCTGTCGATCGACGGCCACCGCCTGTTCAAACTCCTGCAGCTGAGCGGGCGTGGGCGGAAGGCCGATCAGATCCAGATAAAGTCGTCGCAGGAGCACTCGCGGGGAGGCCGGTGGGGCGGGCTGCAGGCCCTGAGTTTCCAGTTTGGAAAGTACAAAGGCGTCGATGGGGCTGGAGATCCATGCGGCTTGCTGCACGGTCGGGACCGGTGGTCGCTGAATGGGCTGCCATGCCCAGTGATCGCTGCGGAGCTGGTTGAAGTCCCAGGAACGTTCGGAAGTGGTCGCGGCCGCAGCGTCGGGCCAGGGGGCTCCCAGTCGCACCCATTCCACAAGCACTTCGGTGTCCTGGGGACTGAGTTTCCCGGCGGGCGGCATTTCAAGTCCCTGCCAGCGGATGGCCTGAATGAGCAGACTGTCATCCGGGCGTTCAGGGACCACTGCAGGGCCGGTGTCACCGCCCTTGAGCACCGCGGTGTGGGAATCGAGTTTCAGGCCGCCACGTATGGTCTTCGCCTGGCTGCTGTGACATTCGAAACAGTGTTCGGCGAGCAGTGGGCGGACACGGGTTTCGAACCACGTCGTTTGTTCTTCCGTGAGCTCCTGTGGTGTCTGCTGGGCGCTCAGGGGAAGTGGGCCGCAGAGTCCCGTCAGCAGGCCGATCAGCAGCAGGCGAATCAAAGACATGCGGAAGCAATTCCGAAGTGTGCAGGGGGAGAACCGGGAACCTGACAATCTGTAGTCGTGCAGCGCAGCTGGCATCCGGCCGAGCACCCTGAATTCTCTGCTGCACCTCCGTTGTCTGTCCACTGCAAACACGTCCGGAACGCGGAAAAGAGTCGTGGGAATACCGTTGAAAAGCCGCTGGTTTTGGAAAAATCGGTGTGGATTCTCATTGACTTCCCCAGGGCCGCTGTCCCCCCCGCAGGCGTGCATCTCCGGCCCAAAGCGGGTAAACTGACGATTCTGCAGCGTTCTGCCCGACTCGCCCCGTCCCCACAGCCCAACACCACACTCGCCATGAAAACCGACGAACTGCGCGAAAAATACCTCTCATTTTTCGAATCCAAAGGCTGCGTACGCCGACCCAGCGACGTTCTCATCCCGAAGGACGACCCCACCGTGCTGTTCACTCCGGCGGGCATGAATCAGTTCAAGAATCAGTTTCTCGGCATCGGCCCGCTGGATTTCACCAAAGCCACCACCAGCCAGAAATGTCTCCGCACTGGTGATATCGGCAACGTCGGTGTCACTGCCTATCACCACACCTTCTTTGAAATGCTCGGCAACTTTTCCTTTGGCGACTATTTCAAAAGAGAAGCAATTCACTGGGCCTGGGAATTTCTCACCGACCGTCGCTGGCTGGGGCTTGACCCCGGGCGACTCACCGTCACCGTCTACCTCGACGATGATGAAGCCTTCGGCATCTGGAACAAAGAAATCAAGCTTCCTGCTGACCGCATCAGTCGCTGCGACGAATCCGAAAACTTCTGGCCCGCCTCCGCTCCGTCACAGGGCCCCGATGGTGTCTGCGGTCCCTGTTCCGAAATCTACTATCTGGCACCGGGCGCCACAAAACCGGTTGAGATCTGGAACCTTGTGTTCACCCAGTTCAACCGCGTGGGCAATCCTCCCGGCAACCTCCACCCGCTCCCCAAACAGAACATCGACACAGGCATGGGACTGGAACGCTGCGCGTCGTGCCTCCAGGGAGTGCTCAGCAATTTCGAAATCGACATCCTCAAGCCGCTCTGCAACGCCGTCGGCGATACGCTCAAACTGAAATACAGCTACGACGCGGCCCACGGCCGAGCCTGCCGTCGCATTGCCGACCACGTCCGCGCCTGCACGTTTGCCATTCACGAAGGCGCCTTGCCCGGTCCCGAAAAAGCCAACTACATCGTCCGACTGCTGCTCCGCCGCGCCGCAATGGAAGGCTACCTCCTCGGACGCAACATCCCCTTCCTGCATTCGCTCGTGCCCGCCGTCGTCGAAGCCATGCGGACCCCCTACCCGGAAATCGCCGAAACCGTGGAAACCGTTTCCAACGTGATTCGCGCCGAAGAAGAACAGTTCCTCGATGTTGTCGATCGAGGCATGCCACGCTTCCAGAAACTGGCGTCCAAAGCAAAGTCCACCGGAGTAATCTCCGGCGAAGATGCCTTCGACCTGCAGGCCACCTACGGCTTCCTCATCGAACTCACCGAAACACTCGCCGCACAAAACCAGCTCACCGTCGACCGCGAAGGCTACGAAAAGGCTCGCCGACGACATGAAGCCACCAGCGGCAGCGGAGCGTTTGCGGATTCCGTGATGAGCGCCGGGCCCATTGATTCACTGAAGAAACAGGGCGGCACCCGCTTCGTGGGCTACGACAGCCTGCATGCCGAAAGTCGTGTCATCGGTATTATCTCCGGTGGCGAACTGGTCACGGAATTCTCCGAAATCGGCCACGCTGAACCCCTCGGAGTGGCCCTCGATCGCAGCCCCTTCTATGCCGAATCCGGCGGACAGGTCGGCGACTCCGGTACGCTCACCGCCGATGGCTTCGAATTCCACGTCGTCGACACCCAGAAGGACGGCGATCTCTGGATCCACATCGGCCACCTGCTCAAAGGCAAACTCAGCGAAGGTCTCCATGTCAGCGCCCAGGTGGACACCGACCGCCGCGCCGGCATCCGTCGCGCACACTCCGCCACACACATGCTGCACCACGCCCTGCACTGCACTGTCGGCAAAAATGCCACACAGCGAGGTTCACGCGTCCAGCAGGATGAACTCCGCTTCGACTTCGCTCACAACCAGGCACTCACTCCCGCCGAAGTGCACCAGGTCGAAGATATCATCAACGCCTGCATCGCCAGCGGCGCTCCGGTCGTTACCGAACTGCTCCCCATCGAAGATGCTCGCAAACGCGGCGCAATGGCACTCTTCGGTGAAAAATATCCCGACGAAGTCCGCGTTGTCACCATGGGAGATTTCAGCGTCGAACTCTGCGGCGGCACACACCTCTCCAGCACCGGTCAGGCAGGACTCTGCCGCGTCGTGTCCGAAGAACCCGTCGCCCGAGGCGTCCGCCGCATCACAGCCCTCACCGGACCCAAAGCCCTTCAGAAAAGCCGCGATACCGACGAACTCATCGCCCGACTCCAGCGACAACTGAAAGCCCCACAGGCCAACGAACTCCCCGGCCGCGTCGAAGCTCTTCAGCAGGAAGTCCGCACCCTGCAGAAACAAATTGCAGAACTCACCGCCTCCGCTGTTGCCGATGCCATCGGTGACCTCGCTCAGGATGCACCCGTAGTCAATGGCGTTCGCATCATCGCCCGCTCCCTCCAAAATGTCTCCCGCGAAGCCCTCCGCGACTTCGCCGATCAGCTGCGCGATAAATACAGCCCCGTGGCAATCGTTCTCGGAGCCGTCATCGATGGCAAAGTGGCCCTCATCTCCGCCGTCAGCAAGCCACTCGTGAAAGACAAAAATCTCCACGCCGGCAACGCCGTCAAAGCCGCCGCAACAGTCGCCGGAGGTGGCGGTGGCGGACGACCCGATCTCGCGGAAGCCGGAGCCAAAATCATCGAAAAACTCGAAGAGGCCATCTCCGCCGGCGCCGCCGAACTCCGCAGACAACTCGGTGGCTGAACCCACGAATTCCGCCCGCCCCGGCAATGAATCGCCAGACCAACGGTCCCTCGATCGATTGCCAGCCCGGCCGATACCGTAAGGGCAAACCGGGGTTGGTGAAACGGCGCGTCGATGGGGGACCGGTTTCCACTGCAGGGCAGTATGGACATTGACTGCGATGACGGCCTGTAAGACCAGTTCCACCAGCCCGAGGTGAAACCCCGGGGAAATCGGCAGAGAGTGCATTCGGCCCTGAAAGGGTCGTTCTCAGCCGCGGCCCCGGAACGCTCTGGTGCCGCATCGGGCTGCCAGCGC
>JBEAUF010000165.1:0-2855 GCA_041161565.1 Planctomycetota bacterium
TCCCAAAGCGGAGAAAACGCGAATTAGTGGGGGGGATTAGTGGGGGGACTTTGAAGGCCAGTTTTCACCCCGAACAACCGCGACACGCGCGACGCGGACACTTGGTGCTCGTCCCTCCACAGCCAACGAAAAAAGTCCGCCGTCCGTTCCCGGATTCCCTTGTCCCTCGTTCCTTACTCTCACGTTGCTCGTTCCTTGTCCCCGACTCCCTGGCAGCGGACGGATTTTTCAAGGCATGGCTCACATCGATGCTGCGGGAAGAGTGGCGGTGGACGGAGATTGCAGCGGACCGGCAGGGTATTCACTAATTCTGGACGTCGTGGCCTGCCATCTCAGGAAGGGCAGAGCCGCCCCCGGAAACCGCTTGATTCTGTAAGAAAAAGCAGGTACTATTTCTTACATGAGCGGCAGAACGAAATCACCCCAGGCAGTTGACTCCAAAATCCTTGCATCCATCCGGAAGCAGGGACGCGGTTCGGTCTTTGTTCCAACGGATTTCCTCGGCATTGGCAGTCGCCGGGCGGTCGACGTGGCACTTCATCGCCTGATCCGCCAGGGGTTGATCCGGCGACTGGCACGCGGAATCTACGATTACCCAAAGGAACACCCGGTCTTGGGTCCCCTTGAACCGTCCGCCGAGGCGATCGCTCTCGCACTGGCCGGACGTGACCGCACAAGACTCCAGCCCGCAGGGGCGTATGCGGCGAACACCCTTGGATTATCCCAGCAGGTTCCTGCCAGGATCGTGTTCCTGACCGATGGCCCGGCCAGGGTGGTCAAGGTCGGCCCAACCACCATCCATCTGCGCCGGACGACACCGAAGAACATGGAAACGGCAGGGCGTCTGAGCGGTATTTTGATCCAGGCCCTCCGCGAACTTGGCCAGGATCATGTGACGCCCGCCCGTATCACCCATCTCAAACGCACTATCCCGGCCGGTGAGCGACAAAAGTTGCTCAAGGACATCCGGCTCGCCCCGGCATGGATGCATCCGATCTTCCGGGACCTGGCAGGGGAGGGCGCATGAAGCTGCAATTCCTCGAACTGCCTGATGCCGAACGTCGTCTTTATATCGAACAGGCAGCGATTCGAAGAGGCTTCTCCCCAGTGATCATGGAAAAGGATTTCTGGGTCTGCTGGCTGCTGAGTATCCTCTTCAAATCAGAATTTGCGGGCGACCTCGTCTTCAAAGGCGGAACATCGCTATCGAAGGTCTTCGGTGTCATCGACCGTTTTTCCGAAGACATCGACCTGTCGCTTTCGCCTCAATTCCTGAACCTGCCCGAGACCGGCACGACCCGCACTCAGGCAAATAAATGGATGGCAAAAGCCGAAGCCGCCTGCAGCCTGGCCGTACAAAATCTAATCGCGCCGGTGCTGGAGGCCGCCGCCATAAACGCCATAGGCGATCGCAGCGAAGCATGGTTCGAATTCTTCACCGATCCAGCTACCCATTCGCCGGTTCTGCTCTTTCACTATCCCGCAACGCAGCCAGATGGATTCGCCTATCTCAAACGCTCCGTCAAACTGGAGTTCGGCTCCCTGACTGACCAGCAGCCGACCGGGCGTCATCCCGTTGCACCGTGGATCGCCGGCGTACTTCCCGAAGCCTTTCCTGACTGGAAGTGCGAAGTAGTCGCACTGGAGGTGCAGCGGACCTTCTGGGAGAAAGCCACCATACTCCACACGGAATTCCACCGTCCCGCTGACAAGCCCACCCCGGACCGCTTCTCGCGCCATTACGCCGACACGGCCGCACTGGCAAATCACGCCGACGCGAGCAATGCTGCCTGGGACCACGAAATGCGCAACCGGGTCGTGCACTGGAAGAGCCGGTTCTTCGGCAGTTCATGGGCGAGATATGAAGAGGCGGTACCTGGATCATTCCGCCTCGTGCCGCCGCCAGCAAGGCTTTCTTCGCTGAAGCAGGACTACCAGGCGATGCACGATATGTATCTCTCGGAGCCAGCAAGCTTTGACGACCTCCTGACTGCACTGGCCAGGCTCGAAGAGAGAATCAACGGTATCCGCCCCACGGACGGCTAAACGCTGGATCGGAACAAGACACATGTGCGCGGCATCGGCAGGTTCCTGAACTGGGTGCCTCAGATCACAATGCCCTGGGCATTACGCTGACCGTTTCTGCGCAGCGTCCGCCCGTAGCCGCAGAAGTGCCAGCATGTCCACAAGCTGCACCAGGACCTCTGCCTCACGACGCTCCTGCGACGAAAGGCTGCCCTGTTCGTCCCGACGGTCCAACAGAACCTGCAGACGCTCATGCAGTGCCTCGGGGAGTTGCAGCATCTGCCAGTCCTCAGGTCATTCCAGCTCAACAGCGACTGTGGTCAGCTTGTGTCTCCGATTTCGTCTGCAAGTTCAAATGCTGTCACACGAAAGGCACCGTCCAGTCGCCGTCGTTGGAAGGCCAGTCGGGGAGAAGGCTGTGCTGACCGAGAGGCTGGTGGTGCGTGAATGGTTGTTTCTTTGAACACCGTTCATTTGAAAGCGAGGTGCCGTATGGCAAATCGCCCCATTCACGAAATTCGTCTCGGTCAAGTGAAAGCTGCAAACTGGCCCAACAAATAAAGCCGCAGGGATTCCATCGAACCCCTGCGGCCCCAAAACGTCCCCGGCGGGATTCGAACCTGCGACCTTCGGTTTAGGAATTCCTAAAGCCTTTCCTATGCGTTTCTGATGCTGGCAAAAACCCCGGATTTTCCGGGGTTTTTGCGTTTACAACCCTTCGACTTTGCGTTCCCAAGGCGGAGAAAACGCGAATTAGTGGGGGGATTAGTGGGGGGACTTTGAAGGCCATTTTCAACCCCCAAAATCGCGACACGCGCGGCGCATTCGTA
>JBEAUF010000287.1:0-15654 GCA_041161565.1 Planctomycetota bacterium
TTCAGCATCTCAAGGGCGTTGAAGGTATTCGCACACGCCCGGCCATGTACATCGGCGACACCGCCGCACCCGGCCTGCATCACCTCGTCTACGAAGTCGTCGACAACAGCATCGACGAAGCAGTCAACGGCTTCGCCAGCGAAATCGAAGTCGTCATCAACCTCGATGAGAGCATTTCCATCGTGGACAATGGCCGTGGCATTCCCGTTGACCCGGTCAAAGGCGACGGCCGCCCGGCGCTCGAAGTGGTCCTCACCGAAATCCATGCCGGCGGCAAGTTCAACCGAGAAAGCGGTTACCGTGTCGGTACCGGGGGACTGCACGGCGTCGGCATCACCGCCGTCAACGCCCTCAGCTCATGGCTCACCGCGGAAATTCGCCGCCAGGGCTCCGTGTGGGTCATGGACTTCGAAAAAGGCCGCGCCGTCTCCGCACTCCGCCAGCTCGGCCGCACCGACTCCACCGGCACTCGCCTCACCTTTCTCCCCGATCCCACCATCTTCTCCGAAACCCGCTTCTCGCTTGATACCCTCAGCCGCCGCATGCGAGAGCTCGCGTTTCTCACCCCCGGCATCAAAATCACCATCCGCGACGAACGCGCCGGCCAAACCGAAGTCTTCCACTTCGAACAGGGACTCGTCGAATTCGTCCGCTACCTCAATCGCACCCAGACACCGCTCACAACAGATGTCTTCCGAGTACTGGACGAGGCGGATGGCGTGGTCGTCGAAGTGGCCATGCAGTACAACGATGGCTACACCGAAAATGTCCTCACCTTCGCCAACAACATCTTCAACCCCGACGGCGGCACGCACCTCTCCGGCTTCCGCACAGCGCTCACACGCACCATGAACAACTACGCCAAAGCCGGCAACCTGTTCAAGGACACCGCGCCCCAGGGCGAAGATTTCCGCGAAGGGCTCACCGCTGTTGTTTCAGTCCGAGTCCCCGACCCGAAATTCACGTCCCAGAACAAAGTCAAACTCACCAACGCCGAAGTGGAAAGCGCCGTACAGTCAGTCGTCAGCGCCGCCTTCACACGCTACCTCGAAGAAAACCCCGGCATCGCCAAAAAGCTGGTCGCCAAAGCCATCATGGCGGCCGAAGCACGCGAAGCTGCCCGCAAATCCCGCGACATGGTCCGGCGCAAAGGCGCACTCACCACCGGCGGACTCCCAGAAAAGCTCCGCGACTGCCGCAGCCGGGACCTCGAATCCACCGAACTCTACCTCGTCGAAGGTGACTCGGCCGGCGGCTCCGCCGACACCGGTCGCGACTCCTCCATCCAGGCCATCCTGCCACTCCGCGGCAAAATCCTCAACGTCGAAAAAGCTCAGCTCGTCAAAGTCCTCGACAACGCCGAAATCACCAACCTCTTCCGCGCCGTTGGTCTCTCACCAGCCGGGGGCGAAGAAGAAATGGACATCAGCAAACGCCGCTACGGCAAAATCATCGTCATGACCGACGCCGACGTCGACGGCAGCCACATTCGCACTCTCCTCCTCACATTCCTCTTCCGCCACATGCGGGAACTCATTCAGGGCGGCTACGTCTACATCGCCCAGCCACCGCTGTTCCGCGTCGTCCAGCGTAAGCAGACCCGCTACGTGCAGACACAGCCCATGATGATGGCCGAACTGATCTCCCTCGGCATGAACGGCGCCCGACTCGTCGTCAAAGCCGACAATACCCCCTTCGCCGGGGAACTCCTCCAGAAAATCGTCAGCCTCGTCGAACGCATGGAACAACCCCTCGAACTGCTCGAACGCCGCGGCATCGACATCCGCTACCTGCTCAAATACAACGCCGGCGAAAAATCGCGGCTCCCGCGCTACAGAGTGCTCTACAGCGACACCGAACGCTGGTTTATGGAACGCGACGAAGCCGAAGCCTTCCTCCGCAGCCTCCAGCCACCCGCTCCCGCCCCAGCCGCAACAGACGCAGCCGGCACAGACAGCCCCACCAGCACACCCACGGCCGCTCCCACAACCCCAGCTCCGGCCGAACCTGCCCGCACCACCAACGCACAACTCATCGACCTCCACGAAATTCGCACCCTCAACGATGTCTTCACACAACTCAAAGACTACGGATTTTTCGTCTCCGACTTCACCCCACCCGGACTGCGAAACGCCGAACCGGTCTACCCGTTCGTCATCGAACGCGACGACGACCGCGTGCCCCTCGCCAGCCTCCGCGATCTGCTCGAAGAACTCCGCAAGCTCGGCAAAAAAGGACTCGTCGTCACCCGCTTCAAAGGTCTCGGCGAAATGAACTCCGAAGAACTCTGGGACACCAGCATGGATCCCGAAAAACGCACGCTCCTCCAGGTCCGCATGGAAGACGCGGCTGCGGCTGATGAGATTTTCCGAGTGCTCATGGGGGATGCTGTGGAGCCACGTCGCGAATTCATTGAGAAGCACGCACTCGATGTCCGGGAACTCGACATCTGAACCCACCGCGCCACCCCAGGCACCAGCCGCCGGCAACCCAGCGGCCACACTCCCATCTGCTTCTCCCCCCACCCCCGCTTCCTGCCTTCGGTAGCTCGAATGACTGTCCTCATTGTCGTTTCGGACGTTCGCGACTGGCCGTTCGATACGCCCGGCGCCGAAGTCATCGATGCGCAAACCTACCTCACTTCCCCCGATTTTTCCGCCGAAAATCGCTCCTGCCGCATCATCAATCTCTGCCGCTCCTATCGCTATCAGTCCACCGGCTACTACGTCTCCCTGCTGGCTGAAGCCCGCGGCCACAAGCCGCTGCCTGGCGTCATCACGCTCCAGGATCTCCGTAACCGCACTTCGGTTCGAGTCCTGTCAGATGAGCTCGACGAACTCATCCAGCAAAACCTCGGACCGCTCCAGAGCAGCGAATTCACGCTCAGCGTCTACTTCGGCCGAAACCTCGCACGCCGCTACGACAAACTCGCACTTCAGCTCTTCAATCTCTTCGCCGCACCAATGCTGCGATTTGAGTTCCTGCGGGATGGACAGGGACACTGGCAGATTCACCGCGTCCAGTCCCCATCGCCACACACGCTGCCCGACAGCCACAAGCCGTTTGTCGCCGAATCCGCAGCTCTCTATCTGGCCCGCCGCGCTTCCGCCCCCAGAACACGCAAACGCACCCGCTTTGATCTGGCGATCCTCCACGACCCCGCCGAACATCACAACGCCCCCTCCAACGAAACCGCGCTGAAACGCTTTATCCGCGCCGCCCGCGAGCAGGACGTGTACGCCGAGCTCATCACCAAAGACGACTACAGCAGACTGCTCGAATTCGACGCCCTGTTCATCCGCGAAACCACATTCGTTAACCACCACACCTACCGCTTTGCCCGCCGCGCCGCGAAGGAAGGCATGGTCGTCATCGATGACCCCGTCTCTATTCTCCGCTGCACCAACAAAGTCTACCTCGCCGAAATGCTCGCGCGGCACCACATCGACATGCCCCGCTCAATCGTGGTCCATCGCGAAAATATCGACAGCATCGCCGAACAACTCTCCTTCCCCTTTGTGCTCAAACAACCCGACAGCGCCTTCAGCCAGGGCGTCGTCAGAATCCACTCCGAGCAGGAACTCCAGCAAAAAATCGGCTCCTTCCTCGGCGACTCAGAACTCCTCATCGCCCAGGAATACCTCCCCACCACCTTCGACTGGCGAATCGGCATCATCGACCGCAAACCGCTCTTCGCCTGCCGCTACTTCATGGCCCCGGGACACTGGCAAATTGTCCGTCAGGAACTCAGCGGACGCGGACGCTACGGCAAAACCGAAACACTCCCTGTGGAACTGGCCCCCCGCAAAGCCGTCAAACTGGCGCTCCGCGCAGCCAATCTCATCGGCGATGGCCTCTACGGTGTCGATGTCAAGGAATCCAACGGCCGCTTCGTAATCATCGAAGTCAATGACAACCCCAACATCGATGCCGACAGCGAAGATGCCATCCTCAAGGAAGATCTCTACTCGCGCATCATGGACGTCTTCGTCCGCCGCATGGAACAAAAACGCGCCAGACTGGACGACTAAACGAGGGAAACATCGATGACCGCCGCGGAACACACTCCGGAACACGCTCCCCGGCCCCGACTGGGGCTCTTCGAAGCCTGGGGCGTCGAACTGGAATATATGCTCGTCAGCCACCAATCGCTCGATGTACTCCCGATCTGCGACCAGCTGCTCACCGCCGAAGCCGGTCAACTCACTTCCGATGTCCACCGCGGCCTGATCGACTGGTCCAACGAACTCGTACTCCACGTCGTCGAACTCAAGACCGCCCTCCCCGCCCCCCGCCTGCAGGGACTCGCCGCCGCTTTCACTACCGAGGTCCGGCACATCAACCAGCTGCTCCAGCCGCTCCACGCCAGACTCATGCCGTCCGCCATGCATCCCTGGATGGACCCCCATCGCGAAATGCGACTCTGGCCCCATGACTGCAGCGTGGTCTACGAAGCCTTCAACCGCATCTTCGACTGCCGCGGACATGGCTGGGCAAACCTGCAAAGCGTCCATCTCAACCTGCCGTTCCGCAATGATCACGAATTCAGCCGCCTGCATGCCGCCGTGCGGCTCGTGCTCCCTCTGCTCCCGGCACTCGCCGCCGCCTCCCCCGTCTGCGACGGAACACTCTCCGCACACCTCGACCACCGACTCCACGTCTACCGCAGCAACTCCCGCCGCTTTCCGTCGATTACCGGCCGAGTCATTCCGGAGCAGGCGTGGAGCGAATCTGAATACCAGCAGCAAATTCTCCAGCCGATGTACGCCGACATCGCACCGCATGACCCGGACAAAGTGCTGCAGGATGAATACCTGAACGCCCGCGGGGCCATCGCCCGCTTCGGCCGCGGTTCAATCGAAATCCGAGTGATCGATATTCAGGAGTGCCCGGCCGCCGACCTCGCTGTGCTCCAGGCAGCCGCCGCCCTGATCCGCGCACTGGTGGAAGAACGCTGGTGCTCCCTCGCCGATCAGCAGGCCGTCCCGGTCGACCCACTCGCACTCCTCTTCAACGACGCCGTGACCAACGCCGAAGAAACCGTTCTGAATGACCGCAACCTGCTGCGACTCTTCGGCTGCCCTGCACAACCGCTGACTCTTCGCCAGCTTTGGCAGGATCTCGCTGCACGCCTGCAGCCGGAAATGGAACCCGAAGTCCAGGTGGCCTTTGATCACATCCTCAGACACGGAACACTCGCACGTCGCATCCGCAACAAACTTGAGCTCCAGCCAGGCCCGCAGGCACTCCGCCGCGTCGCCGCCGAACTCTGCGACTGCCTGAACAACGGCACACAGTTCCTCTAGCAGAGGCCGCACACCTTGAACCCAAATCCCTTTGCAGCACCGGAATTCCCCAACACACCGCATCGTTCCCCCAACGATGCCGCCATGCCGGGACTGTCCCGCAAGCGTTACGCGATCATCGTCGGCGCACCGCTGCTGTTTATGGTGGTCATCCCCCAGTTGATCGTCAATGCCAGCAGGCTTCAGCAGCCAATTCGCGGCCCGGTGAACACTCTGGGCATGGCCGAGATCCTCCTGCTGCTGCTTATCCTGCTCCCCATGACCGCCTCGCGCCTCAGGAACCTCGCCCTGAGCCCCTTCGCCGCAGCACTGCTGCTCGCACCGCTGATCAACATCGCCCTGCTGGTGCTGGCCCTCAGCGCCCCTGCCGCCTGGGGCCGCCACCGGACCTTTGACAACTCCGGCCGCATCATCGCCGCCATCGTCATCAGCTGCATGCTCCTCATCGTTGCCCTCAACGTCCTCCCCGGCCGTTTGTAACACTCCGCAGCCACCCCGTACGGACCACCCCAACGTCACATGCGATTACGCCCATGAGCCGCAGGGCGGCAAACGCACTTGAGCCGCAGGGCGGCAAACGCACTGAGCCGCAGGGCGGAAGCCCGCGGGTAAAGTGCCCTGCCCAACACACTGCTCACGCCGCCGCCAGGCCCACGCACCAGGGTGCGAATCGCAACCGGGGGCTTCCGCCCGTCCGCTCAGAATCTCGGCAAACGCGATGCCAAACGCGCTGAGCCGCAGGGCGGAAGCCCGCGGGTAAAGTGCCCTGCCCAACGCGCTGCTAACGCCGCGGCCAGGCCCACGCACCAGGGTGCGAATCGCAACCGGGGGCTTCCGCCCGTCCGCTCAACCCGCCCACACCCTCAACCGGACCTGTGAAAAATAACGCCGAATCCACTGTCGGATTCCGGTTCGCCAGCCCGCGGCGAGGCTCGGATGACGCAAACAACAAGACCCGCCGGGAATTATACAAAAGCTTTCTGCCACCTGTCTTGTTGACACAAATGCTGAATACCCTGTGTTTCTCTGTGAAACTCTGTGTACTCTGTGGTTAAAAACGATCCCCATCCGCCGCGACAGCCGTTTCCGCACATCAAACCAGACACATCTCGTCGCCAACGGATTCTGCTCCCTGTGAGTTTCACACTCTGCGACTCTGTGGTAAATACCCCCACGCCGATGGATGTTCAACAGTAAGGAACCGTGCATAGCGGCAGAAATTTCAGAAAAAACGTGGTTCGTCGCTGACGGGACAACGTTGTAGGGACCTGGAAGCTGTCATTCGTCAACAACCAGCGATGAGCGGTGAATTCGATGCAGGAGCACGCCATTCAACTTGATGACCTGTCCCGGAAGTACCGTGGTTACCTCTGGGCTCTGGCCTATGCCAGTCTTGGACCGGGTTTCCGCAACCAGCTGGACCCCGGTGACCTGGTTCAGGCCACACTGGTGCGTGCAGCGGAGTCTGCCGGCAATCGCATCGCAGCTGATGAACAGTCGGTGCTGGCATGGCTGCGTCAGGTGCTCAAGAGTGTCCTTGTGGACGAGTATCGCAGGCTGCACCGGGATCGCCGGGACATTCGCCGCGAACAGCAGCTGCTGGAGAACAGTGTGGAGGCCTCGGCGGCGGGTCTGCAGGCTTGTCTGGCGGCGGATCAGACTTCTCCCAGTCAGGCAGCGGTCCGCAATGAACAGCTGCTGCTCCTGGCCGATGCTCTGCAGCAGCTTCCCTGCGAGCAGCGGGACGTGATTGTGCAGCGTTATTTGCAGGGAAAGAGCGTTGCCGCGATAGCGGAAGCTGCGGGTCGGACGGTACCGGCCGTTGCCAGCCTGCTGCGACGCGGGCTTGAGCAGCTGCGGTCGCTTCTGCCTGCAGGTGATGAGAAATAACCCGGCAGGTGTGCCCAGGTCGATGCTTCATGTACTCAGAGCAATCCCGGAAAGCGGAGGTTGGGATGTCGGGCGATGACAACACAGAACAGATTTCGGACCTTGATCGACTGCTTGGAGACTGTCTGGAGCGACTGGATCGTGGTGAACACGTGGATCCCGAAGAGCTGCTGAGACAGTATCCGCAGCATGCTGCAGGTCTGCGGGCATTTTTCATCGGCAATGCGCAGCTGGAAAAAGTCCGGCCAGCCAAAGCACCGGGGGAAGGACTCACGAGCAGTCACACGGCGGGTGACTACGTCGTCGGCGATGAAATCCTTGGACGCTACCGGCTGCTGCAGCTGATCGGTGAAGGCGGAATGGGCGCAGTCTGGCTCGCCCAGCAGACGCAGCCGGTCAGGCGACGTGTGGCGATCAAACTGATTCGTCCGGGAATGGACTCAAAGCTGGTCCTTGCCCGGTTTGATGCCGAGCGACAGGCGCTGGCGCTCATGGATCATCCGAATATCGCCCGCGTCCACGACGGCGGGGTGACAGAGCGTGGGCGGCCGTTTTTCGTGATGGAATACCTTCGTGGCACTCCGCTGACAGATTACTGCGACCAGGCACGCTTATCCGTCCGTGAGCGAATGGAACTGTTTCTGCAGGTCTGCCGAGCCGTGCAGCACGCTCATACAAAGGGCATCGTTCACCGTGATCTCAAGCCTTCCAACATTCTTGTCTGCCATTACGACGGGCGCCCGGTTCCCAAAGTGATTGACTTTGGCCTCGCCAAGGCACTGAATCAGGACCTGACGGATCTCACTCTGCACACAGCACACGGGGTGATGGTGGGCACTCCGATCTACATGTCGCCTGAGCAGGCCGAAATGAACAACCTGGACGTGGACACTCGGACTGATGTGTATTCGCTGGGAGTCGTGCTGTATGAGCTGCTGACGGGCACAACGCCACTGGATCGTGACCGACTTCAGCGGGCCGCCATGCAGGAGATGCTGCGACTGATTCGCGAAGAGGATCCGTTGCCACCGAGCACGCGTTTAAGCAGCAGTGAGCGACTGCCGCTGATCGCGGCACAGCGCAACGTTGATCCAACAGCCCTCAGAAACTCCCTTTCCGGCGACCTTGACTGGATCGTGATGAAGGCCCTCGAAAAGGAACGCGTGCGTCGTTACGAGACGGCAGTCGGACTGGCGGAAGATATCCAGCGTTTTTTGACGGATGGCACCGTCAGCGCCCGACCACCAGGACGACTCTACCGGCTGAGCAGACTGCTGCGGCGGCACAAGGTTGCCGTGTTTGGGGCCAGCGCGGTGCTGGTGGGAGCAGCCGCGGCCGCAGCCGGTCTGATGTGGGGCTGGAAAGCATCGACACAGGCGAGCACCCATGTCCGGCAATCCATCATTCAGGCTGAGGCGGAACGCGATGCCGGGCAACGAGCACTGCAGGCGAAAGAACAGCAGCAGCGGGCAGCCCGACGAATTCAGGCTGATGGGATCCTGCGCAGCATCGGACTGGAAGCCAGCGAAGGTTCCGCGGGTATGGGCATCAGCGGCCACGTTCCTGAAGCCGAACTGGCGGCCCTGCGAGCCTGGGCGGATCTGCAGGACGACAGTCAGCGGATTGGCGTGCTCGAACAGGGACTCTCAGACGCCCGCATCGCTCAACAGCTCGCCCGTCGATCTGCAGGCGTTCTGCGGGCCTGCGTGGGACTAAGCCCCGTCCGCCGACAGCAGGTCCTCCAACTGCTCTCACAAAAACAGCGCTGCGGCGATTGTGCCGCCGAAATCCGTGGCGCCAGCTGCCTGCTGACCGCGGATCTGGGAGGCAGTGATCTGCATGCCATCGCCGATTTGGGATCACTGGGAATCCCCACGCAGAACTTTCAGCGTCAGGCGTGGCGAGTGCTGCCGACCATGGCCGCGGCCGACCGCCAGCGGGTGCTCGAATTTCTGCTGCTTGATGATCCCACGACTCAGACAGCCGCGTATATCATGAGCACCCCATTTTCCGAAGATGCCGGCCTGCTCGAAGAGGCCGTCGCAGACTCCGCCGAACTGCTCTGGAAACGCATCCGCAGGGACCTCCGGACCGCTGTCGCCGGGCTGAAGAACACCACAGATTTCCCTGCCGTCCGCGTCCCCAACGTCGAACTGCTGCCGTCCATCTTCAGGTCGCTTCCGGAAACAGCAGTTGCGGGCACGGTGACCGAGCTTCTGGAACTGATCGAGAGCCGATCGCCCGAAGTCTCCCGCACGACAGTTCGCCTGCTGCTGCATCCGGACAGTGACCTGCTGCTGATTCGGCGACTGACAACCAACGATGCTGCCGTCCTCGCCCAGCGGATCATCAGCAACCTGAGCCGGGACGCTGATCAGGATCGCATGGAGACAGCTTCCGCATACCTCTCTGAAATGCTTCCGAAGCTGTCCGTCCCGGACCGCCACGCCTGTCACCGGCAGCTTCTCAGCATCGTGCCATCGGCTGTCCATTGGGAACCCGGCTATCGCTGGCGGCTGGCTGGACTGCTGGAGCGGTGCGTCAGCAGTCTGCCGCCGAGTGAACGACAGCTGGTTCTCACCGAAATCCTCGCTCTGACCGCTGCAGATCCGCAGCCGCGAGTCGTTGAAATACTCGCACCCGCACTGGTCGGGCTGCTCCCGCTGCTGACTGCGGATCAGATTGCGGGGCTGTGGGAGAACTCCCTGACAGCTCTGCGAAGTGCAGCAGCGGATGAAGATTTTGCGTGGTGGATGATCGTCATGTGTGAACCGCTGGCGGGCATGGCCACTCGGTTGAGTGCCGCTGGTGCGCAGCAGGCTGTGGCCGACCTGCTGGCTCTGCCCGCAGACTGCGGCCAGCCGCTGGTGGCCATGCCCGCCGTCATGTCCCCCCTCTCGATGCTGGTCGAGCAGCTGACTACCGAGCAGCTGCTGGCGCTGCGAAAGCAGTTGCTGGAGGAAATGCACCGGGACACCGATGGCGCACCCTCCACCACTCTGCAGGCCGCAGCATCCAACCGCCATGCGGTCGAATTCCTGCTTCAACAAGTCTGCCGTCATGCCGATCAGACGGCCGACATGGAATTCCTCGAATGGCTCCAGACCATCAACTACACCGATGAAAACTTCGGTGCACTGGCCCGAATTGCAGCACCGTCACTCGATCAGATCCTCCCACGGATCGACGGGGTCATCATATCCGGTGTTTATGACTCGATTCTGACGCGTCTGCGCGGAGTGGACTGGCGGGCTGACCATGCGCTGGAATCTGCCATCAAAGGCTCAGCACTGCTGAAAACCGCAGTCCGGCACCTCGATGAAGAAAACACCCTCCGGGCCTGGCACGAACTGCTTGAATTCCTCAAGCCATCCGGCGAACCCGGTGAATTCCTTCCACTTTGGGATGGCAACTACTCCACCGTCGTTGCACCGGCACTGCGAGAGCTGGCTTTGAGGCTACCGGAAGACCAGACTGAGTCGGCCCTGCGACAGCTGGTGCAGACCATGAGTCCCGTAATCCCGAACATCGATGTTGTCTCTCCCTCCGGCCAGGCCGTCTCGCTGTTTCGCGGCACCGCTGAACCACTCGCCGACAAACTCTCCCCCGCCGCCGCCCGCAGCTTTATCGCATGGCTCCGGCAGCAATCGGAAACAACCGATGGCGGAATCCTCAGCCTGGCACTCCAGGCCGCCATTCCACGACTCGATGATCAGCAAATCCCCGTCGTCTGGGATGAACTCTACAACAGGATTTCCGTTCCGCGACGAGGAGTCGGAGCCGTACCGTTTCGGGATCTTGGCCTGCGTCTGGCAACAGCCGACGCCGAATCCCGCTGGGTGACTACACTGAAGGACCTGCAGGCAACCGAAGAGGTCAACACCGCCCAGTACCTCAGCGGAGTACTCATGGCCCTGCTGCCCCACGTCTCCGCTGATTCGAAAAATGCCGCCGTGGATCCCATGATCCATGCCCTGCAGGTGACCAGTCGCACATTGGTGACATCGGGACTGCATGGCCCGGCTGCGGGGTCCTTCGATGATCGAACGGAGCGCGCGACGCTGTTCCTTGCTGAACACCTCAGCCCGGCAAACCGCAATCGCCTCGCGGACGCCGCGTTGCGACTGCTGCTGCAGTTCCGACCTCCCTGGTCCGGTGTGCTCAGCACTCAGTTGCAGCTGACCCCGATCTCCACCGATCCTGGACAGATAGCCCGGCTGCTTTGCCACCCGGATGCGTCAGCTGAAATGCAGGAGAAACTGCTGATCCGCTTCGAGGAACTCGTCCTGCTCGACGGTCGCAGCCTCAATCCGCAGACAGCCGGAATGTCTCCCTTCTCAGATCAGTACGTACTGGATCCCGACGACGAACAGATTGAAACAGTCGATGCCATGATCGAACGACGGCTCAGCGAAGAGGCATCCGGCGATCCCACGCCGATGGTCGAACTCCCCGAACGACCACGTCGCCGCTTCATGAGCATCCACGACGCCGCCGAATGGATCCGCACACACTGGCCCGATTTCAAACCGGACGAACTAGACGTTCAAAATCCGGTCTGACTCACGCTCGATGCTCTGCAGGAACTGCTGCAGGCGATCATGCAGCCCCCGAGCAAACTCCTCGGCCTGCAGCAACGCCTGCATCCGGTCAAACAGCTCCTGATCGGAGACTTCACTCGCCTCGAAGACCTTTCCGGCGTGCCGCAGCTCCGAAAGCTTCGGCAGGAACGACTGCCGCAGATGCTCACTAAGCTCACGAATCAAATGCTCGGCCCGATGAAATCGGTCCACCAAAGCAAGGTTTTCCGGGTTCTCTTCCATCAGCGTAATCCCTTCCATCGAGCAGGCAAAAGGGCAGCATCACGAAAACCGGCTGGGAATCTGCAGACTCACCAACCCCGCAATTCTGCTGGCGTTTCCCCGAACTGTCAACCGGCATTTCACCCGCCGGCGGGAATCTGCACACTCTGCGAAGCCTGCAAAAACCACACAAAACAGCTCACCTGGAAGACCCTGTTACCTTTGGTAATTTCAGACGACAGTTGGGTGTTCAGTAGCCATCCACCTCCAAACAGCGACAGCCGGGAGTGGACTTTCGCCGGACGCTCGCGAAAATGCGAATGGATTTCCCTTGATTTCACTTCAGGAGCCGATCAATGAGGATTGGCAACGGCTGCTGTTTGCTTCGCACTTCTCTCTGTCCTGCCCGGCTGGCTGCCATGGCCGCTGCCGCGCTGCTGTCTGCCGCCTGCATCCCGGATGCGGCGGCTCAGGAACACCAGCGACCCTCGGCCACGCTGACCATGCGTTCCACCGTGCTCGAACAGCTGCTGCGCGATTCCCGCAGCGAACAGCAATCCGTCGCCAAAACGCTGCTGCGTTCCGAAGTCACCGGCTGTCAAACCACGCTCACGGAATCCCAACTGCGAATTGTCCCGAACAGTCAGCCGCTGCAGTTCGAGATTCATACACGTGGTACCGTCAGCAGCCGCACCACCGGCGTGAGTCCGCAGGCCGTGGTCGACAGCCTCGGAACCCACCGCTTTCTGGTCATCAAACCCTTCTGGTTCGACGGTCGCCGGTTTCTCACCCGGCAAAGTCACGGGACCATTGAAGCGTTCCAGATGCCGCAGCGGGTGATCAGCGCGGCGGGTGTCCGCATGCCGCTGCTGGCACCCCTCACCGACCAGATTGCCTGGAATCGCGTCCGCCGCATGCAGCCCGAAATTAATCAGGCTGTCGCGGCAGACTTGTCCGACGACGTGTTTCCTCAGGTTGACCGTCAGGTGGAACTGGAATTCGTGCGGCTGGAAGAACGCTGGCAGCAGTCACAGCGGCTGCTGCAGCGGTTGATTCCTCAGAACTCTCTGCAATGGTCCGCCATTGCCCGCGATGACTCAGTCCTGCTGACAACCAGCCCACCTCCACAGAGCATCGTGGCAAACGCAGCCATCGCCCGACGCCCCGATTCCGCCGCTGCAGATGTCACTCCCGCTGCTGCCCCCAGGCTGCCTCTGCCTGCCACACAGAACTCTGAAGACATCGTCCTGACACTCTCCGACTCCGCTCTCACACAACTGGCCTGTGCCACAGTGCCCGCCGGCATGCGGATCTCAGATACCAATCTGCAGCGTCTGACAGCCCTGCTGCCCGGGCTCTTCAGCGGCCAGACTGCAGACCTGTCAAAATTGTCAGCAATCATCACGGACAGCACGGCCCCCGCCACCTTTTTTACCCTCGAACTGCCCGCAAGCGAACCGATCTCATTCAGCTGTGAAAACGGTGATCTGAGACTGAATCTGAAGTTTCGCATTCAGCCGCTGATCGGCAGCGACAGCGGCTGGCTGACCACCACACTGTTCCTCAGAGGCAAACGACTGGATGCCGGCAAATGGACCCTCGCTGTCCGCGACGTCGCCGTCAACGCGGCTTCAGCGCCGAACGCTGAGGATGTCGCCACTGGCCCGGCCTCAGACCCCGCCGCCGAAAACACGGAAACCGTTCACACCGGCACTGTCTGGCCGGCACTGGTCCAAGCCCGGCTCTCAACACTCCTCAAATCCACCACGGAACCGGCACTGCCCATCGAATTTGCCCTGCCCCTCGCCGATCAGGATCCCGTACGACTCAAACTGCAACAGGCCGACTCCCGCAACGGGCAACTCCGGATTGCGTTCAAGGTTCTGGCAACGGCCAACTCGCACTGAGCCGCACGGCGGAAACGCACTGAGCCGCCAGGCGGAAACGCCTTGAGCCGCCTGGCGGAAGCCTGCGGGTAAAGAGCCCTGCAACGCGACGCTGACGCCGCTGGCAGTGGTGCGCACCAGGGTGCGAAACGCAACCGGGGGCTTCCGCACGCTGCGCGAGAGGGTAGAGAGTAGTGAGAAGTGAGAAGTGAGAAGTGAGAACGCGCTGAGCCGCCAGGCGGCAGCCTGCGGGTAAAGAGCCCTGCAACGCGACGCTGACGCCGCGGGCAGCGGTGCGCACCAGGGTGCGAAACGCAACCCGGGGCTTCCGCACGCTGTGCGAGAGAGTAGAGGGTCGAGAGTGGAGAGAAGTGAGAAGTAAGATGTGACAGGTCCGCGATTTGGAGATTTTCTTTGGCTGGCCGCAGGCGACGGCACGGACGAAGCAGAACGGCCTTCCATGGCATATTTCAGCCCGGAGGGCGGCAGATAACCTGCCGGCGGCGTGAGCCGCCGGGGGCGATTGCCCCGATGACTTGCAGCCCGGAGGGCGACACATCCGGTGCGGCGCCGTAAGCCGCCGTACCACGCTACAGCCTGAGCCCACCTGAGTTCCAGTGTGCGCCTCGTGACTCCGAGATGTGTCAACCACTGGTGATCTCTCATACGAAAGCATCAACAGGAGACGACATGAGCCGCTGAAAGTGGGGAAGCACGAAGGAGAACCCACTGAGCCTCTGGGCGGCAGCTCAATGGCATTGGGATTCTCTGAAATTCTGTGAAAAGGCGGGTGAAGACGTGGGCGGGCGAGGCCCCTGCCGAGCCGCTGAACGCTGGTCCGCGCTGTGAGCGTTTGCCAGCGTTTTTGCGGCGCAGCGGGAATCGAAGAAACGCTCGCGGCAGCGATGCGGCTCAGCGGGAGCTTCGCCCTGGGATGGCGAAACGATGTAAGCAAGGGCAAATTGGGAGGTTTCAGTTCCGCCCGCCAGTTGAAATCCCACGGCCGGATTGAGTCACGAAAACGCAGTGTGGCGTCCGGCCGATCTCAATCGGCCGGTGCGGCCCTGGTGAGCTCCGGCTGCGGTGTTGGCCGCGCGGGCACGCACCGTTACCGGGGGATTGACATCCACTGCACGCCCTGTAACGGGGGGCGGGGTCCGAAAAGCGTCTTCCGGGGTTCTTAACACCGTTTCGCCATCCCAGGGCGAAGCTCCTGCTGAGCCGCATCCCTGCCGCGAGCGTCTCTTCGATCCCCGCTGTGCCGCAAAAACGCTGGCAAACGCTCACAGCGCGGACCAGTGTTCAGCGGCTCGGCAGGAGCCTCGCCCGCCCAGGTCTTCACCCGCCTTTTCACAGAATTTCAGAGAAAGCCAACGCCATTGGGCTGCCGCCCTGCGGCTCAGCGCACTTCCGCCATGTGGCTCAGTTTGTTTTCTCACTTCTTACTCTTCAATTCTCAATTCTCACTTCTCACTTCTCACTTCTCACTTCCGCCTGCTCCCCTCGCGCGGCGGCGGCAGCCCGCGGGTAAAGAGCCCTGGCAACGCGCTGCTAACGCCGCGGGCAGGGGTGCGCACCAGGGTGCGAAATCGCAACCGGGGGCTTCCGCCCGCCCGCTCATGATTTCGGCAATCGCGTTGCCAAAGTCACATGAGCCGCAGGGCGGCAGCCCAATGGCATTGGCTTTCTCTGAAATTCTGTGAAAAGACGGGTGAAGACCTGGGCGGGCGAGGCTCCTGCCGAGCCGCTGAACACTGGTCCGCGCTGTGA
>JBEAUF010000367.1:0-12917 GCA_041161565.1 Planctomycetota bacterium
CCAAAGTCACATGAGCCGCAGGGCGGCAGCCCGCGGGTAAAGTGCCCTGGCAACGCACTGCTAACGCCGCGGGCAGGGGTGCGCACCAGGGTGCGAAATCGCAACCGGGGGCTTCCGCCCGACCGCTCATGATTTCGGCAATCGCGATACCAAAGTCACATGAGCCACAGGGCGGCAGCCCGCGGGTAAAGAGCCCTGGCAACGCGCTGCTGACGCCGCGGGCAGGGGTGCGCACCAGGGTGCGAATCGCAACCGGGGGCTTCCGCCCGCCCGCTCAGGATCGCGGCGAAAACGACTTCCAATCCCAGACACCGCCCTCGAACTTCTCACTTCTGATTTCTCACTTCTCACTTCCCGCACCTCGCAAACTCGCTCGCCCGCTGTAACACGCACACGCATCGTTACCGGGGGATTGACATCCCCCGCTCGCCTGATCGCGGTGGAGCCACGCAAATGAGCCGCCTGGCGGCAGCCTGCGGGTAAAGTGCCCTGGCAACGCACTGCTGACGCCGCGGGCAGGAGCGCGCACCAGGGTGCGAATCGCAACCGGGGGCTTCCGCCCGTCCGCTCATGATCCTGGCAAACTCGCGTCAATCCGCCGGAAATTCCATTCCCTCCGGACTTCCAGCCTCCAGCTCTCCAACGCTGGCAAGGCTCCGCCAAAACTCCCAATCCACTCCACCACCCGAATTTCCCTGCAGAAACCCGCTTCAACACTTGCCCCCGCCCCGTCCACCTGCCACGATAGAAGTCCGCGCCCAATCCCGGAATCCCACGCTCGGAACTTGCCATGTTCGCCCTCCCTCGCCCGCGGCTCCTCCTCAACGCCGCACTGCTCTGCCTGATCCCCACCGCCAACCTCGCACACGTCTCGGCCGCTGCCGAAATTCGCGATCGTGCCGTGGTCCGACTCAGACTGGACGAACCTTCCGGAAACCCCGCCGATTCCGCCACCGCCGGCAAAGCGGCCGACGTCGTCACGCTGCCGGCTGCCGCCACCAGCAGCACCAGTGTGTTTGTCCCGGGCAGCGAAGGTCGCTCCCTGCTCCTCGAACCCGCCTCACGCCAATACATCAGTATTGATGGCAAAGGCGACACCAGCCGCCCCGAGGCCGTGACCGTCAGCGGCTTTTTCGCCAGCCTGCATCCCCTGAGTGACAACGAGTTCCACGGACTGTTCGCCAAACGCAACGGCAACAACGGTTCACCCACCAACTACGGCATCAACTTCCATCCCGCCAGCGATAACTTCCAGCTATATGTCCACGACGGCGCCGGTTACAAGGTTGCCAACTACAGCGTCAAAGCCGCCATCGGTTATCGTCGCCGCGTCCATCTGTCAGCCGCTTTCGATCAGGCCGATGCCCCCGGCGCTGATGCCGATACCGACGCCGACGACATTCGGATCCGCCTGTTCGTCAACGGCGCACCGCTCGCACCCGTGAAAGCCAGCGGAGGCTTCATCGAAGGGGCCGCCTGCTGGCTCACCGACACCGCGCTCGCCCGCTGCGTCAGCGAAACACCGCTGACCATCGGTTCCAGCTTCACCGACGGCGAATTCACTCGGATGTTCTGCGACGACATCTGCGTTTTTGCCGAAGCCCTCTCCGATGCCGACGCCGCTGCACTGTTTGCCGAAGCCGCCGGTCCTGCCGCTGCCGAAATTAAGGCCGAACAGGGTCTCCCCGAAGCTCCTGCCGCCATTCCCCGCATCGCCCAGACATCCCCGCACTCCGCAGAAATCGGTCGCACCACACAAATCACCATCAGCGGCTCACAGCTTGCCGGCGCCCAGCTCCTGGCCGATATCCCGGGCATCACCGCCACTCCCGCTGAAGGCAGCAACAATGACCGCGCCGTGTTTAATGTCGCCGTCGATCCCGCCCTCACCCCTGGTCGTCACCTCGTTCGCTGCGTCACGGCCGGTGGCGTCAGCAATCCCGCCATCGTCAGCTTTGACCGCGTGCCCACCATGGGCGATGGCACATTCACCGAAGCAGCACCGGCGGCCACCTTCCCCATCGCCGTCGCCGGACAAATCAGCGGCACCGAACAAAAACGACTCTGGTTCCGCGCTGCCGCCGGACAGAAAATCGTCGCCGAAGTCGAAGCCCGACGCATCGGCTCCCGCGTTGACCCGGTGCTCGAAATTCGCACCCAATCCGGCGGACCGCTCGCCATTCAATGGCAACAGTTCGAACTCCAGGGTGACGCCCGCACCGCTGTCGTCATTCCCGCAGATGGCCTGTACTACGTCGAACTGCACGATCTGCAGTTCCAGGCACCAGGCGGCAGCAGCTTCCGCGTGATCGTCGGTGACCTGCCACCCTCCGCCGTCGCCTTCCCGCCCGTGCTGGCCGCTGCCGAAACTCAGGTGCGCGCCGCCGACCCCGGCTCACTCTCTGCTCAGCCCGCCGCCATTCGCAAAACCGGCAGCGGCCTCGCTGGCAACGCCGCTCCAGCCGTGCTGCCACTCCCGCCACTGAAAGTTGAACCCGGTGTGCACGTGGTCGAACCGGCAGAAGGCACCTTCCCCGCCGATGCCCTCGATGCCACCTTCGCCACCGCCCCGTTTCCGGCTCTGCACGTCAGCGGTCGCATCACCGCAGAAAAGGAAACAGATGCCATCAACATCAAAGTCACAGCCAAACAGACACTGCACTTCTCCCTCTCCGCCCGACAGTTCGGGTCTCCGCTTCGCAGCCGACTGCTGCTCTACAACGGTGACAGCCTCGTGGCCCAGAACGACGGTGAAGCCGGACTCAATGACCCGTCCTTCGCATTCGCCGTTCCCGATGGCGTCGCACAACTGCAGGTCCGCATTCAGGACGTTAATCAGCGCGGTTCACCAGCCCATATATATCGGCTGCAGATCGCCCGCACGGATCGTCAGGCTTTCGTCCTCAGCACTCCCGATGCCGGCGTGCAACTCCCGGCCAATGGCTCCGCCCCGCTGCGACTCAATGTGGTCCGCCAGTCGCCGTCGTTCCGCTACACCGGGCCAATTCGCCTGAGCACTCCGGGCAGCGCCGGTGTCGTACTCGTTCCCGATGTCATCGCCCCGTCCGAACAGGATCAGCAGGTGCTGCTGATGCTCACTCGCTCGGCCTCCCGCGCTGCCGATGCGGCCCCGGGCGAAAGCCTCCGCATCGAAGCCCGCGCTGAAGGCTCCGATACCCCCTATACCACCTCCGTCCTCGTCGGCTCAGAAGGTGTCCCTGCCAATGCCCTCACCCTCCCCGGTGAAACACTCGTCGCCGGTCCCGCTGCTCCCGTCGATGCCGTGATCGTCCCCGATGGTGTCCCGCCGATCCTCTTCCGCGGCACCACCGCCAGCCTGCCCGTGCGAGTGCTGCCGCTGAGAGACAGTATTCCCGCGGTGGCCCGCTTCGAAATGCTCACCACCGAACCCCCGCGACGCGAAGATCCCAATAAACCCGATTCACCACTCAAACCCGCCGTCGCACTCGCCGACTTCCAGTTCGCACCCAGCTCCCAGACCGTCGTTTCACTCGCCATCCGCGTGCCCTCCGATGTCCAGGTGCCGGCCATCGATGCCATCATCGGCGCAGACCTCGTTCCGCAGCCGCTGGCACCCGCCTCCGGAACCCGCACATGGACCGCCCCCCTGCGTTTCACCATCGCCAGCGCAGTCACCCTCGCACCCCCCACCGAACCCACCAAAGCAGCCCGCAAAGCCTCCGCAATGGTCAGCATCACAGTGCAGCGACATCCCCTGTTCACCGGCCCGGTCACCGTGCGACTGGACGGTCTGCCACAGGGAACCACTGCTGCACCCGTTGTGGTCCCGGCAGATCAATCCACCGCTGTCCTCACCGTGGCCATCCCTGAAAATGCGGCCGTTGGTGATGTGCCGAATGTCACCGCCACTGCCACGCTGGAAAATGGCTCAGTGCTCGCTGCCGGTGCCCCGGTGAAACTCACCGTCGAATAACCCGGCCGACCCGTTCAGTTCCCGCAGCCGATTGAACACCCGTTCCAGACGCAAACCCCGTGATCCCTTCAAGAGCACCACATCGCCGGACCGCAGCAGGTCAGGGAGTGCTGTGGAAAGTTCCGGCACTTCGGCGTAGGCCTGCGTGCGGCTGTGAGGAAAACCGGCGGCCACCGCTGCATCGCGACAGACGTCCGCATACGCCCCCACAAACACCGCCAGATCCACTGCTGAACCCGCCAGCAGTGCAGCGGTCTGACGATGCAGCGCTGCAGTCTCCGCACCCAGCTCCAGCATGTCGCCCGCCACCAGCACTCGCCGAGAACCCTTCCAGCTCGCCATCCCGGCGATACTCGCCGACAGACTCGCCGGACTGCAGTTATACGTTTCGTCAATCAGCGTCCAGAACTGCCCACGGAAGACTCCACCCCGACCCGGGCCGGGTTGAAACGTGCTCAGGCCCCGCTGAATCTCGGCCGCAGACAAACCCCATTCCCGACCCACTGCCACAGCCGCAGCCGCACACACCACCAGCTGACGGCCGCCGCAAAACGAAAACTCGTCCGACCCGCAGAAAAACCGGCAGCGGCCGTTCGCTGCCGTAACGCCGGTCAACCGCGAACTCCCCGCCGCACGCTCGCCAAAATACACCACCCGCGCCTCAGTCTCCGCTGACATCGCCTGCACCCGCGGATCATCGGCGTTCAGAAAGGCTGTGCCATCCGCCGCCAGACTCGCCGGAAGCTCCGCCTTCGTCCGCGCCACCTCAGCCAGAGTGCCGAAGGATTCCAGATGACAGGGGGCCACACGAGTCACCACGGCTGCTGTCGGCCGGGCCAGATCACACAGCAGGCGAATATCCCCGCACCGCCCGGCGCCCATTTCCACCGCCACAAACTGATCGCCGGACGACAACCGCAGCAGCGTCAGCGGCACACCCAGCTCGTTGTTGTAGTTCGCTGCACTCTGCAGGCCCCGCAGTCGCGCCTGCAGCACCGCTGTGATCAGCTGCCGCGTGGAAGTCTTGCCCACGCTGCCCGTAATCCCGATCACGGCCGCAGCGGACTGGCTGCGGTTCCACCGGGCAACCTGCTGCAAAGCGGCGGTTGTGTCGGGCACCAGCAGCGTTCGCCGGAGCAGGGCAGGGGAACTGTCGGGCGACGCCGCCGGTCGCTGGTCGGTCACCACACAAACCGCCCCCGCCGCCAGCGCGGCCGCCGCATACTCAATCCCATGCTGCCGCTGCCCTCGGCAGGCAAAGAACACATCGCCCGGCTGGAGCTGCCGCGAATCAATCCCACAGCCCGTCACCGGCAGGTCCTCAGGCGAGCCCTCAGGCTGGCCCGCCAGAGCAGCGGCAGAGAACAGCTCAGCCAGTTGCCGGGTTGACAGAGGAAACATGGGCAGGTTTCTGTGACAAAAGGAAAAATCCGCGAGGATTTTGCTTGTGTTGAGTCGTCAGTGCGTTCTCAGAGGGGCAGGGGGCCCATTCGGTTCAGGGGCACGGCCCGCGCGGTGGACATCACCCTCGCCCCGCAGACAGCTCTTTCAAAATCCGCGCGGTCACTTTCCGGTCATCGAAATAAATCTGGCGATCCTGAATCTGCTGAATGGTTTCGTGTCCGCGTCCGGCGATCAGCACCGCATCACCGGACCTTGCTGACAGCAGCGCCGTGCGGATGGCGGCTTCGCGGTCAACACAGCGCTGCACGTGCCCGTTCGACTGAAAGCCGCCGCAGATTTCTTCGATGATCTGTCGCGGTGGTTCAGACCGCGGGTTGTCCGAAGTCACGATCACGGAATCGGCTGCTTCGACGGCCTGAGCCATCAGCGGGCGTTTGTCCCGGTCTCGATCCCCGCCCGCTCCGAAGACCACAATCACGCGTCCCGGTGTAATCGGCCGCAACGTCTCCACAGCCTGTCGCAGGCCGTCAGGTGTGTGGGCAAAGTCCACAAACACACTGAAGGCCTGGCCCACGTCCACGGCCTCCATGCGTCCAGGCACCCCGGTGACCTGCTGCAGACCGCTGACAATGGCAGGGCTGGGTACCTGCAGCTGTCTGGCGAGCGCAGCGGCGGCCAGCAGGTTCAGGGCGTTGTGGGCGCCCACGAGCGGCGTGCGGACTTCGAGGGTTTCGGTTTCAAACAGCATTCGCAGGGACTGACCGGCGGCGCTGGATTCGAGAATCAACACCCGATCCTCGCAGCCCTCCGCAAAACCGAAACGGCGGATCGGCACACCCGACAACAGCCCCGCCGCTGCGCGACAGCCCGGATCGTCGACACCCAGCAGCAGCGGTACACCCGGCTGCAGCAGCTCAGCGATCAACAGCTTGGATCGCAGATAACCATCCCACGTGCCGTGATAATCCAGATGATCGTGGGTGATGTTGGTGATCGCCGCGGCCGCCAGCCGCAGCGCACTGCAGCGCTGCTGGTGCAACGCGTGACTGCTGACCTCCATCACACAGTGGGTGCTGCCGCAGACAGCCATCCGCCGCAGCAGCACTGCGAGGTCTTCAGGGGAGGGTGTGGTCAGACCCGCTGCTTCCGAATGACGACCGTCGCTGTATTCGATGGTGCCGATGAGTCCGGTTCTGAGCTGTGCGGCGCGGAGAATCGAACGCAGCAACCAGGCCGTGGTGGTCTTGCCGTTGGTTCCCGTGATCCCCGTGAGCGTCAGATTGTCGGCGGGATAGCCCTGCTGAGCCATCGCCAGCCATGCCAGCGTGCGGCGAGTGTCGCGGACGATGCACTGCGGCAAACACACATCCGCCAGCGGACGCTCCGTGATCATCGCCCTCGCACCAGCCTTCACAGCCGCTGCTGCGAAGGCGTGACCGTCGTGAGCCGTGCCGCGAACCGCCACAAACACGTCCCCGCGCTGCAGCAGCCGACTGTCCGCACAAAATCGGTCCGCACTCAGGTCGCCACAGCCCATAAAGGCGATGGTACCCGGGATCGAGCGAAGACTGATGACTGGCAACGGCATACGGTTTGGTCCACGCGGTGGGTCAGGAACAAATCCAGCCGCCGCCCAGCACTCGCTGGCCGTCGTAGAACACAGCTGCCTGGCCAGGTGCCACCTGAAACAGCGGCTCATCGGGAATCACTTCGGCTCCACCCGCTGCCCCCACAACCACCCGACACGGCTCTGACTGCTGGCGATAACGCACCTTCACTTCGCAGCGAAATTCGGAACCGGGAATGGCGGACAGCCAGTTGAGTTCCCGTACGAGAATCGACTGCACCGCCAGATCCTCGCGACGCCCCAGCACCACACGGCGAGTCCCGGGCTCGATGCGTATCACAAACCGCGGCTCCCCGAAGGCAATCCCCAGTCCCTTCCGCTGACCCACCGTGAAATGCTCGTAACCGTCGTGATGGCCAAGCACATTGCCCGCGGTGTCCACAAAGTCACCTTCTGTGCCTTCGTGCTGCCGGTAACGCTTCAGAAACCCGGCGTAATCCTGGTCAGGGACAAAGCAGATTTCATAACTGTCCTTCTTGGATGCCACCCGCAGCCCGGCGTCACGCGCCAGTTCACGGATGGCCGGCTTTTCGTAGGTGCCAATCGGCAGCAGGATGTTCGGGAGCAGTTCACGGCGGATGCCAAATAATACGTACGACTGGTCCTTGTTGTCGTCATCCCCACGGTACAGCCCCCAGTCGCCAGCGGTGTGCTGCTGAATCCGCGCGTAGTGACCAGTAGCGATGTACCGGGCTTCAACCTGCTGAGCAAACTCCCAGAGCTTGCCGAACTTCAGCCAGTTGTTGCACTGCACACAGGGATTGGGAGTTCTTCCGGCGAGGTATTCGTCGGCGAAATAGTCCTTGATTCGCCGGAATTCGTGCTGGAAGTTGAGCGAATGAAAGGGGATGCCGAGCCGATCAGCGACGCGACGGGCGTCGCCCGCGTCCTCGGCACTGCAGCAGCCCTGGCGGTGGGCGGCCGCCGTGACCACCGGGAGCAGTCCGCCGGAGGGCAGCGCACAGGCCGCTTCGCTCTCACCGGAACGCATAAACAGTCCGATCACCTCGTACCCCTGCTCGTGCAGAAGCACGGCAGCGGCCGAACTGTCCACGCCACCACTCATCGCCAATACAACTCGATCGCCCATGGAAATTGATCATCCCCGGAATGGCCGGCAGAAAACTGTTGCGGGCAGGTGTTGCTGCCCGTGGCCCTATTCTCTGAGGCGGGGGGCAGAGTGTCCAATCGGAAGGCCTGCGATGGGCGGAATTCGTGGAAAACCCCAACCTCACAGAACAGCCGGACCACCCGCCAATTTCTCAGAACTCTGCTTGCGTACTTCGGAAATGTCCGATAGTGTCTGATGACCCACCACCCCAAAACACTGAAGTTCCACCACTCGCCGTGAAAAAGCCGGTGCAAATCGGCCGCCCAGGGCTCCTGCCAACCCGTCGACTTCTGCTCCGCACAGCGAAATTTAAGACGTGCTTTCGCAGCCTGACGGATGGCCGATCCAGTGCTCACGCAGAGCGGTGCGGCTCAGCAGCAGCTTCGCCCTCGGATGGTCGAACGGCGCACGGATGGCGTTTCTTTTCAACCACAAAGTACACAGCGTTTCACTAAGAAACATCGGAAATTCAGCACTCGTGTCAACAGAACGCGTGGTGGAATATTGGGTTTAATGACCCATGCTTGTTGTTTTCGTCATCCACGCCTCGCCCTCCCGCAATCCCCAACACCCGAATTTCAAACAACCAACAACGAACAACAAACAACAAACCAATGCCCACCTCACAGCCCCCGCAGCCCTGCACGCTGCCGCAGCATGCTGGTCACGCTTTCGGCAATTTTTTCGGCCGGACTCGTGAAGGCCTGTGCCTGGATTCCCGTCGCTCGATGCTGAAGGCTGGTATGGCTGGCATGGCGGGGCTCAGTCTTCCGGGGCTGCTGCATTCCCAGGCGCACGCCGCGGCTTCCGGGAAACCCAGCAGTCGCGGGAAGAGCGTCATTCTGCTGTGGATGGCGGGGGGCCCCAGCCATATTGACACGTGGGACAGCAAACCCCATCGGCCGTGGATCAACCGCGGGCCCTTCGGAGTCACTCAGACGAAACTTCCGGGAGTGGTGATCTGCGAGCACCTGCCCAAACAGGCCGCGATGCTGGACCGTTTCACCATCATCCGTTCCGTGGATGCCCGTCACAGCAATCATGAACCGAACATGGTCTTTCAGACCGCCAACCTGGCTGCTGAACCCCGCGTCAATCCTGAAGCCGTCCGCTACCCCGCTCTCGCCTCCGTGATCGCTCAGCACCACGGCAGCAATCATCCTTCCATGCCGGCGTATGCGGCCTTTATGAAGTCCCGTTCGCATCTGGCCTTTGCGGGTTACCTCGGCAAGCGTTACGACCCGTTCATTTGTGACCGAGCGGCCAGGTTGCCTGTGTATACGAACGTTGGCGGGGACACGGGCCAGACCTCCGGCGGCGACCTGTTCCAGCTGCCGCTGGGGCTCAGCGAAAACCGACTCGACGATCGCCTCACACTGCTCCGCGAATTCGATCGCCTCCGCGCCGGGCTCGACCAGGACGGCTCCATGGATGCCCTCAGCATCTACCAGCGTCAGGCGGCCGATATGCTGCTGGGCGAACGCGCCCGTGCAGCATTCGACCTCACCCGCGAAGATCCCGCGGTCCGCGAACGTTACGGCAAACATCTGTGGTGCCAGCAGGCGCTGATCGCGCGACGTCTGGTGGAAGCCGGCACCGCCTTCGTGACGCTCGACCTCAGCTACCACACCGCCTCCGGCACCTGGGACACGCACGGCGACAACATTCCACCCTACGGTGGCATCAGCCGCGGCCTTGGCCCCCTGCTGCCCCTGTTCGATCACCTGATCACGACCCTCGTGAGTGATCTGGAGCAGCGTGGATTGCTGGAGAACGTCCTCGTCATCGCCATGGGCGAATTCGGCCGCACTCCCAATATGGGAACTCAGGACAGCACCGATGGCCGCAATCACTGGCCGGAAGTCATGTCCATGTGCCTCGCCGGCGGCGGCCTGAACCACGGCCAGATCATCGGCGCCACCGAACCCGACGGCGGCTCCATCAGCGAACGCCCCGTCACCCCAGCAGACCTCGCCGCCACACTCTTCCGCTACTTCGACGTACCCCTCGATTTTCAATACACCGACCACCAGGGCCGCCCCCGCTTCGTCGTCGACGGCGGCAGCCCAATCAGGGAACTGTTCGGGTAACACGCTGCCGGATGCCAAATACGGCAACTCTACACGCTGGCCCAAATCCCGAGCAGTGGGCGGCAGCTTAATGAGCCGCCTGGCGGCAGCCCACTGAGCCGCAGGGCGGCCACGCAAATGAGCCGCCTGGCGGCAGCCTGCGGGTAAAGGCCCCTGGCAACGCACTGCTGACGCCGCGAACAGGGGCGCGCACCAGGGTGCGAAATCGCAACCGGGGGCTCCCGCCCGCCCGCTCAGGAGTTCAGCGAACGCGATGCCAAACACGTATGAGCCGCCTGGCGGCAGCCTGCGGGTAAAGTGCCCTGGCAACGCACTGCTGACGCCGCGGGCAGGGGCGCGCACCAAGGTGCGAAATCGCAACCGGGGGCTTCCGCCCGCCCGCTCAGGATCCTCGCAAAAACGACACCAACCGCACTGAGCCGCAGGGCGGCCACGCAAATGAGCCGCCTGGCGGCAGCCTGCGGGTAAAGTGCCCTGCAACGCGACGCCCACGCCGCAGGCAGGGGTGCGCACCAAGGTGCGAAATCGCAACCGGGGGCTTCCGCCCGCCCGCTCATGATCGCCGCAAACACGACGCCAACCGCACTGAGCCGCTGGGCGCCCACGCAAATGAGCCGCCTGGCGGCAGCCTGCGGGTAAAGTGCCCTGCAACGCGACGCTCACGCCGCGAGCAGGGGCGCGCACCAAGGTGCGAATCGCAACCGGGGGCTTCCGCCCGTCCGCTCATGATCGCGGCGAACACGACTTCCAATCCCAGACACCGCCTTGGAACTTCTCACTTCTGATTTCTCACTTCTCACTTCCCGCACCTCGCAAACTCGCTCGACCGGGTTCACGGTGCTGCGCTGGCCGCGCGCACACGCATCGTTACCCGTGGATTAACATCCCCCGCTCGCCTTTCACGCTGTTTGCGGTGATGGAGGGAACTTCAAACCCATTGGGCTCCCGCCCGGCGGTTCAACATGTTTGTCGCCGGACACCTCACGGTATGCTTCCCGCAGGGCTGCGGCTGCGGCGGGGCGTGACAGGTGGATCCAGGCGATGCGGCCCTGCAGCCAGGCGTGGAAGTTTGTGTGGCCCTCCCGATTTTGTGCTTCAAGACCCTCGGTCTGCGCTCGATGCAGCATGGCGCGCAGGCGTCGCACCTCCGTTCGTGGGACTCCGGGACGATCGTTCACCACCAAACCGGTCACTCGCTGCGCCATATGCCGGCGCTGCACACGCGTCTTTTCCTCCCGCACCCGAAAACCTTCAGACTCCACAATCTCCCGAACCCTCGACAGCATCCAGCCGACCTTGTCCTCCAGCTGTCGGCCGCCGGAGAATGTCAGGTCATCCGCATACCGCGTATAGCGCAAATGCAGACTTGCTGCCAGCCCCCGCAGGCGGCGGTCGAGACTGCAGCAGACCAGATTTGACAGCGCGGGACTGGTGCCCGCTCCCTGCGGCAACCCTCGCGGACCGCTGGCCCGCCAGACTCCCTGACCCGCAGATGCCTCAAACACTCGCGGGCATTCCGTGCACAGCAGCGCGAAGATCGAAGCGGCCGCAGGCGAATAGCCCACTCGACGAAACACCGCACGCACTCGCCCAAACCCAATCGATGGAAAGAAGTCGGCCAGATCCATCCTCAACACCAGCCGCTGGCCGGAATGGGGCACGGCGTTCGTCAGCACACTGCGTCCCTTCACAAAACCCTGCGCCGGATCTTCCGCCGCCAGCCGTTCCAGAATCCGTTCGCGAATCCAGCGCTGCACAGCCTTCAGGCAGGACCTCGGAACGCTCAGCAGTCGCTCACCACCACCACGCTTGGGGATCACGCGGCTGGCGTAATGCGGCCGCGTGACACGTTCGGAGTGATAGGCCAGCCAGCGCAGGCGGGGCAGCGGGAGTTCCAGAGCGGCGGCAATTTCTGCCGGTGTGGACAGCTCCGGCAAACCGAGTTTCTGCAGCAGAGCACTGTCACCGGTACGCTCGTGAAGCTGTCCGGAAACGCCGCGGCCGAGGTAGAGAATGTCGTCCACAGCGCTGCTCCAGACGGATGAAAAACCGGAGGGATCGGGGGCGGCCGACTTCGACGCGCGGACCGGGGCTCGGTGGCTGTGCCCAGGTCACCCGGGCGCGGGCCGCCGATCAGGGCAGCGCACAGCCGGAGCGTCGCAGGAACGGCAGCACCGCAGACCCGGGTAAGCAAAGGTTGCCAGAACCAGCCACGGCGGAACACCGCAGCACAACAGGCTCGGCCCGCACCCCGAATCCCTCCACTGGCAGGTTCTGCAGCAACAGTCTGCCAGCAGAATCATCTTCGCGGCCCACAAACGCTCGAACAGCATGGAAAACCAGCGACTGCTGGATATTGCCCGCACATGCACCCAGGGCCGGTTATGTGCCACGCGCCAAACTACTGAGCCGCTCTGAGCCGCCTGGCGGCAGCCTGCGGGTAAAGTGCCCTGCAACGCGACGCTCACGCCGCAGGCAGGGGCGCGCACCAAGGTGCGAAATCGCAACCGGGGGCTTCCGCCCGTCCGCTCAGGATCGCGGCAAACACGACGCCAACCGCACTGAGCCGCAGGGCGGCCACGCAAATGAGCCGCCTGGCGGCAGCCTGCGGGTAAAGTACCCTGCAACGCGACGCTCACGCCACAGGCAGGGGCGCGCACCAAGGTGCGAATCGCAACCGGGGGCTTCCGCCCACCCGCTCATCATCTCGGCAAACGCGATGCCAAACAC
>JBEAUF010000452.1:0-17231 GCA_041161565.1 Planctomycetota bacterium
GACTGCCCCAACCCCGGCTCCCGCAAGACAACGCCCCCAATTGCCAACCGCGTCTGCACCTCCCAGATAATCGTCCAGCGTCGCTGACTCCCGAACGTCCTGAATCAGGTACTGCTCAAACACGACAGATCGCGACTCCAGACACTCAAACACCGCTGCCGGACCTGCAGCCTGAGCCTGCGACTCAGCCGAAGATACCGGCGAAACCGCAGGTATTTCAGGCAGCGGATCAAACAGCACCAGCCAGACGGGACTTCGGCCGATTGCGGAGGTTGGTTCATTCAAGGACAGAGATCCTTCAGGGGTGGACTGCAGATCGCAGTTGAGGACGTGGTCGCGGTGATTCACATGCCCTGCATCATAGTTCGTTTCAGTGAAGACCGCGACACAACCAAACCGCGAACGTGCGATCCGAGGCACTGTGAAACCAAAGTCCCCTGCACTCCGGCAACGCCCCTGTTTCCCGTGTGAATGGGTCCATGAAGTCCGCGGCCAATCAGTGAATGCGGGCCAAACTGCGCCCATTTACCCGGGGGAAACACTTTTCAGCCGGTCCTCCCTGCGTTACGCTATCAGCGTGGAATTTCCACCCCACTCGTACCTGCCAGGGTCCGTGTCATGAAGTTTTTTCGCTACCGCCGACCTTCGCTCAAAACCATCCTCGGCGTCACACGTGCAAAAAAACAGCTCAATAAGGCACTGGGCATCAACAAAGTCATGGCCCCTTTCCGCTGGTGGCCTAACCAAAAACGGAAACTCAAACGTCGCCTGGGCTACGAATCCCCCATCGGCCGCCTGATTCGACTCGGACCACCTCGCCCCGGCGGCTGCGCAGTGTTTGCGGCCGCGGGCCTGACATCCATTATCTCAGCCTGCTGGTACTGGTTCCGCTAGCCCAGCCACAGCACCGTCTCTGAATCACTGCCAGCAGTGCAGAGCCCCTGCGCCCACTCACCGCTGTGACATTCTCAGCATGACCCCCTGCTGAACTTCCGCTGCTCGCCGCGGCGAAAATGCATCTCGGCCCGTTCGCCGCGGAAATCCCGGCCATGCAGCACGTCCTTCCGGACGCACATCCGAAATCCGTCGCAGCTCCTCCGGAAAATGCCGGGCGCTTCGCAGATCATCATACACTTCGCGACGGCCATAAAGAACCGCCAGTCCGTCCTGATACAGGACAGACCAGTCAGTGTGGGCGGACATCTGCTTCACCGCCGTGAGGTCTTCTCGACGATTCAACAGGACCAGATCGGGCTGCCCATGATTCAGCACTCGCTCAGGATCAATCGGCCCGGACTCTGCACCGCGATGACGTCTGCTCCAGTCCCGCCCGAACAGGAAATCAAAGTGCATATCCACAACCTGCTGCGGGTAACACGTATCGTACCGACCATCGAAACCCAGCGTTGTGGCCGGTGCGAGTGCCGCGAGTGAGTACTGGGCCCAGTCAAATGTGGCTGCCAGCTTTCCCTGCAGCTGATGCTGGTCCATGAATTCGACCGCATCCACCGGATACTCGGCACGTTCCACACCAAATGCCGCATGACGGTGAATCAGCACAGCCATCAGACCAGCCAGAATCAGCCCCAGTTCTGCCTGCACCAGCCACGCACCTGCTCCTCTCAGAGGCTGCGCGGATCGCTTTGGGAACACGGAACCACACGCCGACACAAGGTGCTCGGGCAGCCGCAGTCCAAACATCAGAGCAAAAAAAGCCAGATGCCGAATATGGCCAGGTGCCTGCAGAGCCACTACTCCCAGCAGTATCAACTCAACCCAGTCCCGCTGCCGCCTTGTGTACGTCACGGAAAAGATCGTGAGCGCTGCCAGCATCAGAAACAGGATCGAAGCCGGACCACCCTCCAGCAACCCGGACCACTCGGAGACTTCCGGCCGAGGCTGACTGAGCGAGACGGCAAGCCAGTACGGCAGTTCCCAGCCATATGGATTCATGAACAGTGTCGCCACAGCCAGCACACCCAGAACAGCCAGATGCAGTGCGACCTGGATGGCATCGGCCCGCCTTTTCAGAACAGCCTCAGCGGCTCGCAGGCCAAGCAGTGCGAGAAACACACACAATCCCGCGAGCACTCCGCCGTGGGAATTCGTCCAGACCACCAGCAACGGCAGGCACAGCCAGAGCCAGCCATACCTCGGTGATCCACCCGTTTGCCAGTCCCCAAACGCCCGTTCAGTCAGCAGCAGCTGGGCCGCAAACAGCAGAAAACTGAACAGCTGCGGACGCATCAGCCAGAATTCAGCCAGACACATGGCGGCCGGCAACAGACAGACGGCCGCACTCACCAGCGGAACCCCCAGACACACAGCGCGCCGCAGCATGACCAGCATCAGCACGAGGCCAGCGAGGGTTTTCAGGATCATCAGACCGGCTCCGCCCACAGCTCGCTGACCCAAAGCAACTGCCAACTCAAACAAGTTCTCGTGATTGATCCACGGGTGCCCTTCGGCGGTGTAGGTATGAGTTGCCGTGCGGGGGAGCTTACCGGTGAACAGCCAGTCTTCGCCGTACTGAATGTGGCCCCACAAATCTGCTTCCACCATCCGCGTGGACAAGAGGATTCCGCAGCACAGCAGCACGGCCGCTGTCACTCCCAGTCGCAGCCAGTCAGGCTGCAACCGGGCTGTTTCCGGGATGTTTTCAGGCACTGTCTGGCTGCTCATCGCTCGGTCCCCCAATTGCACCCGTGTTCGGGGCAGCAGTCTTTGCTGCAGAACACTCGCTGGGTCAGACTACCCCATGGAACTCTTCTGAGCTGTCCGGGTTTTCAGAGCGCTAAACAATCTCTGTCTGTTGCGGCGTTAATATCGGTGCAACCCGCAGAACAGGAATCAGACGGCGTCTTCGCGGAGCAGCGCGAAGCCACGGGACACATAGACTGCGCCGCTCCAGAGCGTCACCAGCACTGCGATCAGGAGCACCACCATTCGAGCGGGCGGTACCCAATCCCACGCAAACTGCGGCGACATCGAGAACAGACTGACGGAGACGGCCACGCACTGCAGCGTCATCTTGAGTTTTCCGGAGAAGTTGGCGGAGAAGTCCTTGCCTTCCTTTTCCAGAATTCCGCGGAGACTGGAGACGAACATCTCACGACCAATAATGATGATCACCATCCAGGCGCGAACACCGGAATCCGGACGAGACTGATGCTCAAGCAGACACACGAAACTGCCGCAGACAATCACCTTGTCCACGAATGGATCGAGAATTCGTCCGAGGACGGTGATTTGTCCGTTGCGGCGAGCGAAGTAGCCATCCAGAGCATCCGTGGAGGCTGCGAGAATAAACAGCAGGGCGGACGTGATCCAGAATCCTCCCGCTGCGATTAATCCAAACAGCGCGAAGGACAGCAGCAGCCGCGTTCCGGTGATGAAATTGGGCAGATTGAGCACATGCCGGCCAAGCACGGGCTGCCGTCGCGAAGCAGATGCTGCGTTGGAACCGCTCATAGAAAACCCGCCGAGAAAATGCACCGCGATGGAGCCGAAGGTGCAGAAGACAAATCCACCGTCCGGGAAGTCTACAGAGACGGTTCAGGGGATGACAGCCCCCGCACACAACTGCGGAAATTCCGCTGCAAGGGAATTCAGACTGCGTCGGTAGGTTGATCCGAACGCAGGATTATGACACATTCCCCAACCATTGCAGAGGCACCAATTCCTCGATCTCCTGGTTATACCAGTAATTCCGCCCTGAACCGTTCCGGAGACGTTCGCGTGCACGCCGACATACCTGCCAGCTCCAATAACGCCCCAGAATCCGGTTCCGGCCCCTGGTACCGTGAACTCACCCGCTACCACTGGTTCGTCTTTGTCGTCGCCGCTCTCGGCTGGCTCTTCGACACCATGGACCAGCAGTTGTTCACGCTCGCCCGTCCCCTCGCCATGGAAGAACTGATTTCACTCACGGACGAGGAAACCGAGGCTGCCAGAACAACCAATGCCAAACCAGACGAACCCGCCGAAGCCGCCGACAAGCGAGTCGCTGAAAAGCTGACAGCAAAACGAGCCCAGTACGGTGGTTACGCCACATCGTTCTTCCTGATCGGCTGGGCCACCGGCGGGCTGTTTTTCGGAGTTCTCGGCGACCGCTGGGGACGTGTCCGCACCATGCTCGTCACAATCGTCATGTACTCCATCTTCACCGGCCTCAGTGCCTTCTCACGAAACTTCTGGGACTTCGCCATCCTGCGGCTGCTCACAGGACTCGGAGTTGGCGGCGAATTCGCCGTCGGCGTGGCACTCGTCGCCGAAGTCATGCCCTCCCGCGCTCGCCCGCACGCCCTCGGTCTGCTCCAGGCACTCTCCGCAGTCGGCAACATCACAGCAGCTCTCATCGGGATGGCCGGGACCGGCTGGAAGGTCATGTTCCTCATCGGTACCGCCCCCGCCCTGCTGTCACTCACCGTCCGCTCCCGACTCCGCGAACCCGAACGCTGGCAGGCAGTCTCGGCCAGCGACGGCGTTGCCAAACAGCTGGGCTCGTACGGTGAACTCTTCGGCAACCCCCTGCTCCGTTACCGCGCTCTCGTCGGGTTGCTGCTGGCCTGCGCTGGCGTCATCGGCCTTTGGGGCATCGGCTTCTTCGCCCCCGACCTGCAGCGACGCGTCTTCGGTCCCATGCTGGAAGCACAGGGTCTGACCGCCGACCAGGTGAAAGCCCAGCTGAAATTCCTCTCCGGTATCACTCTGCTCATGACCAACGTCGGTGCATTCTTCGGCATCTTCCTCTACAGCTACGTCAGCCAGATCCTCGGACGCCGCGCCACATTCGCCATCTGCTTCCTCGGTGCAATGCTGGCCACCATCAATCTCTACTGGAACCTTGGCAAATTCGCCGGTACCGCCGATATCTACTGGATGGCACCGCTCATGGGCTTCTTCCAGCTCTCCATCTTCGGCGGCTACGCTGTCTACTTCCCGGAACTGTTCCCCACACGACTTCGCAGCACCGGCACCAGCTTCTGCTACAACGTCGGGCGGTTCGTCGCCGCCATCGGCCCCTACTTCCTCGCCAACCTCACATCCAAAGTCTTTTCACCCGAACGCGGCTACGTGGGTGCCGACGGCTTCCGCTGGGCCGGAATTACCATGTGCTCGGTATTTCTCATCGGTCTCATCGCCCTGCCCTTCGCACCCGAAACAAAGGATCAACCCCTGCCGGAATGAGTCATGCCGATGGAACGCCGCACCCTGCTCCTGCTCACCACACTCGCCGCAGGCCTGCTGCACGCGTCTGCCTCAACCACGGCCGCAGCACAGACAAAGCAGCCCGACGGCTTTCGGCTTCCTGATGATCGCCCACCGCTCGATCCCGCCGCGCTTGAAGCTGCAGGATTAAGGATCTTCCAGTCCCGCAGACTGCTGCTCGTCACTGACGCTCCACCGGCAGATGTCAGCGGCCTGCCGGAACTCGCAGACAGCCTCTTCGAAGCCCTCAAAAAAAAACTGCCACCCCTCAAACCCGCAGCCGACGGCAGCGAATTTCAGGTCACCGGTTTTCTGATGGAAGCCCCCGAACGCTTCCTGCAGGCCGGACTCCTGCCCGATGAAAACTTTGTCATCCGCCACGGACGGCACCTCGGCTACCGTTTCTGGATGCGAAACCAGCCGTCAGCCTACTACCGTCGCCATCTGCTGCTGCATGAATTCGTGCACTGCTGGATGATGTGCGAAGCCGGCATGCGCGATATTCCACCGCTTTGGTTCACCGAAGGACTCGCAGAATTCCTCGCCACACACTCGACCGCAGACGGAACATCACCAGCTTTCGGCGTACTTCCCGAGGCACGGACAGGCTTCGAGGGCTGGGGTCGCATCACGCAAATCCGAGAACAGGCCTGCGGCCGCAGTGGCTATCCCGCTGAAGAACTCCCGCCGGCAGATGCCGGCCTGATGCTCAGGGACGTGCTGTTTCCCGCAGAGAACACCTTTCTTTCTGAACTCAAATATGCCCAGGCATGGGCCCTCGTCTGGCTCCTCAATTCACACCCGGATCTGCGTTCCCGCTTCGCCAGCGTCAACCGCGCCCGCAGCGGACAGGACTTCGATGCCGCCTTCGCCAAAATCGACAAGCCAACCCTCGAACGCCTCGCCGTCGTCTGGCTGCTGATGCTGGACTGCCTTGAAGAAGACTTCGACCAGCAGCGTTCCTTCCCGGAACTCAACCCACGCTGGACCACATGGCAGCCAAACGCCTCGGAAACCACGCTGGAAGTCAAAGCCGACCGTTCATGGCAGGCCTCCGGAATCCACTCCGAATCCACAACCCGCCTCGTCATCTCAGCCACCGGTCGCTGCGTCCTGCATAACCAGCCGCGGCCATGGATTTCAGAACCCCACGGCATCACTATTGACTACGCCCACAGCCGCCCCATCGGCGAACTCACCGCCATCGCCGTACCCCGCAACGCCAACCAGCCCCCGCAACGGATCCCCATCGGGCGGCAATCGACCATCGAACTCCCGCCAGACTCTGAACTCTGGCTGCAAATCAACGACCACGAAAACTCACGGGAAGGGAATTCCGCAGGCTACAAGGTGATGATTCGCAGCGAGTGAACTCTACGGAATGCGGCATACTGTTGACCATCGGTAGAAATATTCGGCATGACTGCCAGCAGAGTGGGGGCGGGGAGTCGTTGCGGTCGCCTGTGCAACGTTTTTTCGGGCCTTAGGGCTCGAAGCAGCTATCTGGGCCCGCAGACTGACCCCACTGCCGCCTTGTGCCGGCAGCACTTCCGCGTACTGGCTGAAGACCGGATCGGTCCCGGCTGCTGTGAACAGCCGGAACCAAATCCCCGGGTTCAGGATCGCCCGAACAGCTCGAAAAACAGGTCCAAATCCTTCGCGACCGTGGCTTCCGCGAGCACCAGTCCGGTTCCATCAGCACCTACCACTGATCGGCCGCTTTCGTGCGTTCCGATCTGACGGGAACCCAAAGCCCGTACAGAATCCTTGCGCTTCAACTGGTCAGTACGCGGTGGCGGACTGACCAGCGGTGCATTCAGACTGACTGCAGGAATACCCAGGCCACCCATATCTGCCGGACGGTTGAGGAGCCCTGTGGAGACCTGTCTGACATCCGATCCGTTTCCGGTACCGGTCCGAACAGCAGAGCGGCTGTTCAGTCGGCCCGGATCGACATCCTCACTGAGCAGGCTGACTGTGGCCACCCCCGCAACACCGACGTCATATGCATCTCCATCGGTAAGAGTCAAAACAACTGTCTCAGTTGGCTCGACTGTCGGGTCATTAACAGGCCGGACTGTCACTGTGGTGGTTGCTGCACCGTATGCAAAGAAAGCAAACCCGCTCAGTGCAGCATAGTCGCCGCCCCCAGTTGCCGTACCGGCCGCCGTGTAGCGCACCAGCAATGAGTTGTTGAGGCTTCCGGACCGAGTCAGCGTGAACACTCCGTTATTTCCACCAACTTCGCTCGCCTCGGCGTCCGTTGCAGCAACTGAGATCACAGGAGTCACTGGTGGTGGAGCGAAATCATTGTCTAAAATTCTGATCCGCGCCTCGGAATTTACTCCCAGACGATAATTCAGGGAGGGCCGCAGTGACATCACGACGGTCTCCGTATTCTCAATGGCTGCATCATCTGCGGGTCGCACGATCAGTGTCGCCGACACCTGGCCTGGTGCAAAGACGACGCTTTGTCCAAATGCATCATAATCGGCAGTGCCTGCCGTCTGAATTCCGGTCTGCAAATTCACAGTCAGCGAAGCCGTCAGCTTGCCACCGCTGCGTGTGACAGTGAAGACCCCCGGATCCCGATTTGCTTCAGCGGCTGTCGCGTCACTGGCGGTAATCTGAATGATTGGGAGATTCGTGGCGACGTCGTCACTGAGGATTGAAATGGAATCCGTGGAGGTCGCCGGGCTGATGAGCGAGTACCCTGGGCCGGGCTGCAGAGTGACAACCACGGTTTCATTGCTTTCAACAGCAGCATCATCCGATGGTACAACACTGATGACGGCGGTTCTCTCGCCCGCCTCGAAAGTCACATTTCCACTCAGGGCGGCATAGTCCAGTCCAGCTGTTGCTGTGCCGCTGACGGAATACTGCACTGTCAGTGACCGTGACAAATCCCCGCCACGACTGACTCGAAATGCGGCACGTCCCGAACCGGTTTCATGCGCCAGCAGATCTGCGGAATTGAGAGTGACCAGCGTGGGCCCGGTTGAGAAGAGCGTACCTGCAGCGGCTTCGAGCAGCGTGCGATAGACATGTGCTTCGGAGATCGGCTGATCCTGCCGATTCAGCACTCCCAGATTTCCCCCTCGGCCCGGCATGTCGCGATCGGACAACTTGTAATGCACATAGGCGTCCATACCGGTCGCGTTCTGGATCTGCAGGTACTCACGAGTAAGCTCAGCCATCCTCGGATCCTTCGTCGCTGCAAAGAAGACGTTCTGATAGCTGGCTCCGCGACCATCGAGGTGCTGACCACCTTCGTAGGCAAGCAGCCTGATGTCCCGGCCGAGTCGAGTGGAGTAGTCGTCCGCAAGACGCTGATGCCCCACCGTCGCCTGGGCCCCGGACAGGATGTTTCCACGGAGATCAGCAAGGACCTGATCTACGGTGGTGGCCGAGGAATACGCTGACCGCTGAGCCTCGGTCGGTTCAAAATATGGAGCGATCGCAATGGCGTCGAAACTCCCCCCCATGCTCTCAACAATCCGCTCCGTCACCCACGGTGTCGATGCCTGACCACCAGCCACTCGAACAATGCGACCGGGCTGACTGGAAAAAACTTCACTCCAGATATTCATATCACGGGCGGCTTCGCGTCCGGCGATCTGCCAGTGCGTCAGTCCCTCGTTCAGCGGCAATCGAGTTTGCTCAACAACCCACGCTGTAGCCTCGAAACCCGGTGAAAAATTCCAGATCTCATTCGACCATTCGACATAAGCCGTCAGGCCAGGCTTCAGATTCTCACGAACATAGATGGCGAAGTTGCGAACGAACGTATCGTCGGCAAGGTGTGGCATATTAAACCATGGATCAGCATCCAGATCATTCGCCAACTGCACCATGTGCTCAACCGACATGCCGTTGACGAAACCGCTCCCGCCATTCCCGCTGCTCTGCCGTGAATCCCGAGCATCGCGTCGATCAGACCACATTTGAATATCTGAAGTATTCGTTTCCTGCGCCTGCATAAAACGCAAAATGCCAAAGTCAGCAAGCCGTTCCCGGTAGAGCGGATGAAATGGCGAACTGCCGCCATTCTGCCCCCCGGCTGAAGGCTGCCAGACCTGCCCGGAAAAACTCTGACCATTAAAATCAGGCATCCAGACATGAATGTTGCGGATTGGATCATCAGGGCTCAGAGAGCGAATACCAAGATAAATCCCTTCATTCTGAGCAACGACGTTGAGCAGCGCGAAACGACGCCCGTCAGCTGTCGCCCCCCGCGTTGTCTCGCGAGCGTCTCCGGCGAAGATCACCTCCCCGGCCCCCTCCCACTCCACCCTGTAAACTCCGCTCGGATATGCCCCATTCAGATTATTAAACATCAGCGTCCCCAACCGCTGCTGCATGAGGTGACCATGGGCGTTATTCCATGTGGCCAACCGAGTCGGCCAGCCATTTTCATCTGTCTGAACCGGCACAAATGTTCCGCCATGGAAGTCCTGTACACCCGTCACCGTGTTGTAAGCATGACTGATCCATGGTCGTGATGACTGAAACAGGTCCGTGAATTGCCATGTCGGTGTATAGTCATTCACGTTATCCAGATTCATCCCGATTTGCATCGAACCAGCCGACATCACAATTCGAGGCTCCAGCGATTCTTCGCAGCCAATACTGCCCCTGCGGTCCGACCGTCCTGCTCTGCGAGTGTTGCGTTTCATCGTCTCTCTCCCATCCAGACTGAATTGTGGTGAAATCAACTGCCCGGGAGAGAAATGGTGCCGGAATTTCAAATCTTTCAGTGATTCCGAAACTTTTCTGAAGTCATCCCGCCACAGCGGGATTCCGTCGAAGGAAATCCCCGAATTCCCTGAAAGATCTCCTCGCAGGACACCATTTCATCTGTACAAAACGCTGCCATGCCATTGAGCTGGCCTTGTAATTTGACCAGGTTCGGCCGCCAAAGTATCCTCACACCATGGCTGATACCTCCGCTAGTCTGCTGGAAATCCTCCGAGACCGCCCCGATGAGGCCCACTGGCGACGTCTGGTCGATCTTTATTCCCCACTGATCCGCCACTGGCTCCAACGCCATACAATTCCGGCAGCCGATGCAGATGATCTGGTCCAGGAAGTACTTACGGTGGTCATTCGGAGAATGCCAGAATTCCACAGGCGGCCTCAAACAGGAGCATTCCGCTGCTGGCTGAGAACAATCACAGGAAACTGCCTACGGGATTTCTGGCGCGCAAGACGCGTTCGGCCACAAGCCACCGGTCAGGGTGAATTCGACAATATCCTGCAGCAACTGGAAGACCCTGCAAGTGGCCTGAGTCGTGAGTGGGATGCTGAACACGACCGCTGGATTACCACAAGACTTCTGGAACTCCTGCGCACGAACTTCACCGAAAAAACGTGGCTCGCCTTCCGCAAAACGGCTTTCGAAGGAGCTTCACCGGATCAAGTCGCCGCAGAACTGGGAATCACTGTCAACGCAGTGTTCATCGCCCGATCAAGAATCATGACTCGATTGAGGGAAGAGGCTCGAGGACTGCTGGAGTAGTGTCATGCAAACGAACATCAGCACACATCCGCACCCCGATGACCTTCGAGCCTTCCTCGAAGGACGACTCCACAGCACACGCCAGGAGGAGGTAGAGCGACACGTGGAGGTCTGCAGTGACTGCTGCAATCACATGATGAAGCTTCCGATGGACTCGCTTGTCGAACGCCTTCGCACCAGTGAAACACTCACACTCGAAGCCACACCTTCCATTGCAAATGCTCCACTCAACACAATTGCTGCTGAGACGATCAGCCAACGCATTCCTGAAGAACTTCGAAATCACCCACGATATCGTGTCATCGGGAAACTCGGCGCAGGCGGAATGGGTGTGGTGTATCGCGGAGAGCATCGCCTGATGGAGCGTGCCGTCGCCCTGAAAGTGCTCAATCCCCGTCTGCTGAAGAACCCAGCGGCCGTGGAACGATTCCGAGTCGAAGTTCGAGCGGCCGCTCGATTGTCACACCCGAATATCGTCGCTGCATGGGATGCTGACGAAGCCGGGGGACTGCAAATGCTGGTCATGGAATTCATTGAAGGCATCAGCATCGCTCGACAGGTCGAAAAAGCTGGTCCAATTCCAACCAGACATGCCTGCAGCTTCGCGCGACAGGCAGCGATCGGGCTGCAGCATGCCTTCGAAAAAGGCATGGTCCATCGGGATATCAAACCGCAAAACCTCATGCTCACACGTGACGGCTGCGTCAAAATACTTGACTTCGGTCTCGCCAGATTCGCTCAGGAACGAATACCTGCGGAGAACGCCAGTACCGTCGCCTCAAAGTCAGGAACTGCTGCCCCCGAGATTCCCGCCGGCCTGACCCGTGACGGCTCAGCACTCGGCACGCCGGAATTCATGGCACCTGAACAGATCCTGAATGCCCGCACCGCCGATATCCGCGCTGATATCTTCAGCCTCGGCTGCACCCTGTTCTTCATGTTGTCCGGACGCTCACCTTTTGCGCAGGCAGCAGCACTCGCGCGTCTCATCTCACCTCTCAATCGCCAGGCCCCGGATATCCGATCAGCGCTGCCCGATATCCCCACCGCACTCGCCACACTCATCAAAGACATGCTCGCCACAGATCCGGCTGATCGCCCGCAAATCCCCGCAGACGTGGCCAATGCACTCGAACCGCTCTGCAAACCAGCACCACCAGCCCAACCACCTCCCTCCACTAAAACCACCCCAGCCCGCGCGGTAAGGCCGCCCAGGCAACGGAACATCGCAGACCTCGTCAGTCGTCATCGTGCCACACTCTCCGTCCTCGCAGCACTGCTCACCGTCACCCTGCTGCTCACCGCCTTCCCAAAACAATCTTCAAGTCCCGGCCCCTCACCCATTCAGGCCAGCTCCAGACCCCCACGACAGGACCACTTACTATCCGCCACACGAATACTTATCATTTTGCCTCACAAAAATGCCACCTACCCGCTGCTCGATACACTGCGCCGCAGTGCCAACTACTTCAAAGCCAGCCTCACAATCGCCGGATTCCAGCTGCAGCCCGCACAAATCCTCATCAGCAACGTTAATCCCGAAGACTTCGACGGTGTCATCTTCCTCGGCCCCGCCGACTCACCGACAGAGCTCCTGCCGACTCCACAAGAAACAGGTCAACTGCAGCAACTGGCCAAACACACAGCCTCTGCCTCCCGTCCGGTTGGGGCCATCGGATCAGGCGTTCAGCTGCTGGCAAAACTCGGGTGCCTCGCAGGACGACGCGCGTCACGTTCAGCTCAAAATGCAACTGAGTCAGCTGACGGCCTGCGAGTCAACTGGACATGGCAGACGGTTGTGATTGATGGCCACTGGATCACATCAGCCGACACCACAGCTTCCAAACAAGTACTGGAGGCCGTGGTGAAAACCATTCGCGGCGCCCGCCCCAAATAGGAGCCCGGCAGCAGTGTCCGGATTTCAGAGACCAGCAGTTGCACTGTGGCAGTCAGTGAACACCGGCAACTAACAGCAGAGTCGACTGCGACGACTTGATCACCCCGGTCATCCGCTATCCGAGACTCTCCCGATGTCATCTCGACACCCGTGATTCAGCCAGCAACTTCTTCCCTCGTCAGACGTACGCCGCAGACACGCCAATCCGGCACTCCCCGCCGCGATGGTCAGCCCGGAAGCCTGCCACCCATGAATCCGCCTACACCGGAACTGCTCCAAGGCCAGTGTTCTTAACGCAATTTCTCCAACTCAGCATCCCGGATACCAGAAATTCAAGCTGATTGGGCGACAGGCGTCCGTGAACTGCGGAGACTGGGGGCGACCAGAGCCTTACGGAATCCAACCTCCATTATTTCGCCCTGCTCTCATGCTTTTTCAACAGATCCAGAACCAGCTGCTGTCGCGATGCTGGTTTCTTTTCCAGATCACTTCGCAGCGACTGAGACATCTCCGGCGATGGTGGAGTACCCTCAACAGCTTTATAGACTTCGTTCACGAATCTCTCCGGGTTTTCATTCTGCTGATCGTAAAACTCGCTGCTGCTCAGCAAATTGGCCTGAATTTTCTGCAATGATCCACCACTCTTCAGGTCTGACTCCCAGACAGAGATTTCGCGAGGTGACGCCGGACGTCCAAGGTATTGCAAATACCACTGCGCGATCTGAGCCGTCGGCGATAAACTGCTCCCGTTCGGCCGCACGCCTGTTGCGATGACTTTGAGGTTGCTGCGTGTGCTGCTCGTGTTCAGGTTGACCTTCGCAGCGGGAATCGTCTGCATCAGGATCAGCCCGCGTTCAATGATTCTGGCCTCCATCGCGTACTGATGCCCGGATTTCAGCAGACTGGGATCGAAATCCAGTCTGTATGCCAGGGGCCAGCGTCCCTGAGCAGAAAAATTGATTTCGGCGATGGCGTTTGTCGCCCATTGCGGCCGCGTGACGTCAATCAGTCGCACGGTCACAACAGCATTGGCGCCAGGATTGACACGATCAGCAGTTGAGATATCTCCACTGATGCTCCACAGAGCCGAGGTAAACTGGACCGGCACGTTGATCAATTTGCCGTCCCGACTGTTGCGAACCAGCAGAGACACTCTGCCGCGCGAGTCCACGCGCTTTGCCAGCTCATCCCCAATATCATACAGACGACCGCCGACCAGCCCCACCTGGTACCCTGCCACATTGACAATCACATCATTCGGCTCAAGCCCCGTTCGTTGCGCAACTGAACCCGGCGCGACCTGCAGAATCTGGACTCCGGTGTCGGTATTCCGCGGAGTAATTCCCAGCTTGTAAGCGCCCGACGGCTGACCTCCGGGAGGCAGGTAACGGGACTGACCGACTCCTGGGTCGGGAGCTGACTGCGACTGAACACCGTCACGATCTCGCGATTCCTGAGCCGCAGCCGGTTGCTCGATAGCCAAACTCGCCAACAGGAGTGACAGGGTCATGGAGTTGAAAAAAAGAGCAGAGTTGCGGGCCATAATTCCAGGCGACTCCCGGGAGGCGTGATTGCAGGAAAACATGCGTACTAACGAACTTCGTTCCAGCCCAGCTTTTCTTCCTGGACCACCACCTCTCCGTGTGTGAGTGGCAGAAAGCCATCCTTAACCACGTCCTCCTGCCCGGATCGACTCAGGATATACGACAGCAGCTCACGCATAAGAGGGTCCTGGATACTTTCACCATTGAGTGCCAGAACCAGGTACAGGGGCCGAATCAAAGGGTAACGTCGAGACAGAAGATTCGCTTCATTGGGTGAAACCGGAACACCGTCGCTCCCGGCCACCGGCACGACCCGAACATCCGTCGGCTCACCATGCGAAAGACTTATAAGAGTAATGCCTGCGGGATCCTGAGCAACAGCCTGTATCAGTTCATCCCGAGTCGCATATTCCCGGACAGGACGTTTGCCGGCTTCAGCTCCCAGAAGTCTGCTTTCCAGATAGCGACGAGTGCCGGAGGTTGTCTTTGGCCCCAGAATATTGATGGGCTGCGATCCGAGTGGCTCTGCGACGGCCAGATCCGACCAGGTTGACGCGACATCTGATGTACCAGTCTTCGCGAGGATAGCCGATTCCGCGGAGTCCGAAAATCCGAGTACGGGATTGGACCTGTGAACGATGACTCCCATGGCATCGTGACAAATCACGAGCTCTGCAAGTCGAGATCCACTTTTCTGTTCCAGATCTTTACGTTCATCGATTGTCAGTGGCCGGCTGATCAATCCAACCAAACGCCGCTGGTCGGGAATGACAGGGAGAGCCGTTTCAGATCCCTGGCAGTCAACATTGATCGTCACCTTCGGGTGCAGCTCCCGGAAGCTGTCCGACCAGATCGCAGCCACCTGCTGAAGTGTTTGCGATCCAAAAAAGAACACCTCACCTTCGACTTCCTGTTGAGGTGTGTAGTAATCGAGCCCAGACATCGTCGCCACTGGTTCAACGGGCGACTGAACAGGCGGCACCTGCGGCCGAGTGACCGCCTCGTCGGCACTGCAGGGTGCCAACAGCAAATGCATGATCACCAGCCCGAATACCCGGAAACTGCGAGTCGGATCTGAAGGCACTGACTGCTCCTGATAAGGCTCTGAAAAAGGCTGAGTTCGCATCGCTCGGATTGTAGCCAAATATCGGTCAACTGGCAAAAGTTCAGCAAGACGGTCCATGGCAGGGTGAGTCTTCCGTCTGCCTGTCACCCGCGTGCCACACAAATGTTGGCACTGGGTGATGGTGAGTTCGGCCGCGGAAGCAATGTCCTGCTGCCGGCATGTCCACCCGGATCACTTCCGCAGATTGTAAAGATCAGCAGTCGGGTTTCGCCATATTGACGACGTCGCCAGCCACGCGCGTTTTTTTTCTGGCAGTGGGAATCAACGGGCGGCGCGGCGCGACCGCATGTTTGGTGCAGGTCTGTGAGTTTGGGTTCAGCATGGATCCGTCTGACAGCATTCCATCCAGGACGCCGAGCGTTCGATTCCAGGCTGGACCACTACCCTTCCTGACGGCGCCGGACCACCATGGTCCGCAGGAAGTGCTTCATCTGACTTAAACCCCTTCAGCGATTATCAGACAGATGTCGACCACTGTGGTGCATCAACGCAGTGCTTGACACCGCACCACCGCACCAGCAGAATGAATCGCGGCGTTGATCCGCGGCAGTTCTACGATTCCAGCATGAGTTTTCCGGTGCAGAGGTTTTTTAATGACCACAACGTACGGCCCGGAGTTCACTCGCTTCTTTCCCGCCATCGTGAAAGCTCTGAGGGAGATGGGAGGGTCCGGCACGACATCGGAAGTTATCGATCGCAGCATTGAACTGCTTGCCCTGAGCGAGACTGAACAGAACAGCGAGCTTGCCAGCGGTTCATCACGCATTCGCAATCAGGCGCAGTGGGCTCGGCTTTACATGGCACGTGGCGGGATCCTGGATTCATCAAAACGCGGTATTTGGCGACTCACGGAGGCAGGCAATACCATCGACCCAGACGTCTGCGACTGGCGCGCGATGTTTAAGTCTGTCCAAAAGATTTTTATTGACGAGCGAAAGCAGCGAGAGGAATCTGATGAGACACCGGACGACGACGCAGACGATGCCATCGCGCCGGCAAACAACTACAGATCCGAAGTGCTCACCATTCTTCGTCGGTTACCACCGTCCGGTTTCGAAAAGCTTTGTCAAAATCTGTTGCGTGAGTCCGGGTTTCAGCAGGTCACGGTAACGGGCAAGTCGGGTGATGGGGGAATCGACGGTATTGGCATCCTCCAGATCAATGCGTTCGTCAGTTTTAACGTGTTGTTCCAGTGCAAACGATATGCAGGGTCCGTCACCCCATCGCAGATCCGAGATTTTCGTGGGGCGATGGTTGGCCGTGCCGACAAAGGACTTGTGATCACAACTGGAACGTTCACAGTTGAGGCAAAACGCGAGGCTCGCAGAGACGGTGCTCCACCTATAGAACTTGTGGATGGTGAAGCCCTTGTGCGGCTGTTTGAGTCTCTTGAGTTTGGTCTGCTTCCCCGCACCACATATGACGTCGACGTCTCGTTCTTTCACCAGTTCCAGGACTGAGTCGACAACAAAGAACACAGAAGACGCCCTGTGCTGAAATCTGATTCCTGAATAACCTTCCCAGTCACCATCTATTGTCTCCCAGAGCCTCTGGACGGGGCCCAACACGACGCACGGGAAGCTCCCCGGCCCTGATTCGGACGAAATGGCTGGATGCCGCCACCGCGAGCTGGATCTGCTTTGCAACACAGCCGCTGCGCTCCGCATTTCAGCAGTCGAGGCTGCGATATGACGTGCATGGCATCGACAAAAAAGTCGACAGCATCCAACTGGCACTTGTTCTGCTTCCCGGCAGTCAACGGAAAACGAACCTCCCGCTCCATGGACATCCGACTGGCCTGCGTTTACCAATTTACTCAGCAGAAAGTTGTACGGATTGGCGAGGGAATCAGACCAGCGGCTTGTAACCCTCGCCGGGTCCGCGATTGCCTGCCACACAGGAAAACTCTGCAGCGGATTCCACCAGCAATGGTGC
>JBEAUF010000036.1:0-4754 GCA_041161565.1 Planctomycetota bacterium
TCGCAGAAGAGTCGCACCAGACTGCCCTGCGGACAAGCGTCAAGGATCCTTCGAACTTCCGCATGTGACAACACGACGGGCAACCGCTCCGGCCCCCTGGCCCGTACTCCATCAAGACGACCCGGATCCAGTTCGAGCAACTGTCGATAGAGAAAGACAATGGCGCACAGCGCCTGATTCTGAGTACTCGCCGAAACCTGACAATCCAGTCCACATAGGCAGACTCCGTTCGGATGGAGTCATGCAGCACACTCATTTTGTTGCGCACCTGAGTCAGCAGTTTTGGCGACTGCTGCGCATTCGAGACAGGCTGTGATTGATTCTGTCTTTCCGGGCTCGAAGGGCTTCCTGAATTCACGGTGTAGACTCCACGATGGACGAAAACACGAACTTTTTGGTATACTCTGCTCAGAGAAGCTTGACAGACCTTGGTGGTATTACAGAATAATCACTGATTTAGACAGATTCCATCTTCTGCCTAATTCCGTTTTTCTGTCCAAAATCAATTTGATGGCAAACTAGTCTCTCCAAGAGTCGCACCAGACTGCCCTGCGGACAAGCGTCAAGGATCCTTCGAACTTCCGCATGTGACAACACGACGGGCAACCGCTCCGGCCCCCTTGGCCCGTACTCCATCCAGACGCCCCGGATCCAGTTCGAGCACCTGTCGACAGAGAAAGACAATGGCGCACAGCGCCTGATTCTGAGTACTCGCCGAAACCTGACAATCCAGTCTACATAGGCAGACTCCGTTCGGATGGAGTCATGCAGCACCCTCACTTTGTTGCGCACCTGAGTCAGCAGTTTTGGCGACTGCTGCGCATTCGAGACAGGCTGTGATTGATTCTGTCTTTCCGGGTTCGAAGGGCTTCCTGAATTCACGGTGTAGACTCGAGGATGGACAAAACACGAACTTTTTGGTGTACTCTGCTCAGAGAAGCTTGACAGACCTTGGGGGTTACACAGAATACTTACCGATTTAGACAGATTCCATCTTCTGCCTGATTCCGTTTTTCTGTCTAAAAGTCGTTCGCCGACAATAAACGCACCACTAAAGCACTATCATTGGTTCCACGCGATATGGATCACACAGACCTTCGACGTTCACTTGATCGATTCGGTGGGTACGCATTTCTGAATACGGGATATGACGAAGAGCACAAAATCACATGGGCCAAAATGCGTTATCTCCGCGATGAAGTTGGGCACCGTAGCCTCGAATTCCTTGCTTGGGTCACAACGGATATGAGCCGGGCTCGCGATCCAATTTCCTTTTACCCGACTGCGGCACCACCGTACCTTAACGAACCTGGATCGGTGCTCTCATTCGTTATTCAAATCTATCACGAAGGGATGAAAGACAGTCAATTCGAGGACATGATCACCTTTATTGACAAGTGCCATGATGACTACTACGAATCATGCAAGCCTTGATTCGGCGGGCCAGCGCCGTGTGGCCGGACGTTACGAATCGGCGAACCATCGCATGCACGGGAGCGGCGGTGGCCAGCGTTTTTTGAAATCAAATTTAACTCCCGCCGCCCCGTGATGCGGGTCGTTCGCCGAGAAAGCATATGGATACAATCTCTCCAGAGTTGCGTGCAGAACTTGATGCCGCGATTGCTCGCCGGCATTTAAGCGGTGTTGCTGACGAAATACAAAAAAATGTAACAGAATGCTATGCATTGGTTGCCGCCGACGATGACGATTACTCGGAATTGGGTAACACACGATTCGGAGGCGATCCCGACTTGCCAGATGGCTTGGATTGGCCAATTGATCCCCAGAGAGATGAACCAACGTTCTCCAACTTTATTGCGCAGATCAACTTTGCTGAGTTGCCACAACTTTCAACGGACAGTGGCTTGCCATCGCGAGGAATTCTTTACCTGTTTGTGCGCTACATGGAATGTGCTGCAGAGCCAGTAGTCCTAGACTCCCTGTACTTTGATGGCCCGATGGACTTGTTGGCTCGACGACGATCACCCGACGCAGAGTCTCTCTGCGACGAATATCTTGTCGACCTGATCCCCCAACGCATCCGGGCAGTGCCCTCCGTTTCTTTGGCAAGTTTCCGCAAACAGTTCCGCCAGCACATCGAAAACAATACTTCAGAGATCGATGGCGAAGATGGGAACTTGCGACGAATCTATTTGGAGTCAGATTTGCGGCGTGAGGGGCAAATCGGCCAGCTGCTTGGCTATGCTAACGCTGGAGATGAACAAGAAAATCTTTACCGCCAAGTTGTGCTCGCGAGCCTCGGAAAGCGAAGTCTCGTATATAATGATTACTGGGATTCGATGCAGGATTATGAAGCGTACATCAAAAAATGGCAAACTGACAATCAACTTGTTAAAATGTATCAAGGAATGCGAAAAGGAGTTGAATGGTTAACGTCGAATCGCGACCTGATCTCAAGGGCAGTGAACCAACTGAGATTGCTGTTTAGACTTGATTCAAATTCGCAAATGAATCTAAATATTAACGACGCCGATCCCCTATACGTGTTCATTACGGTGCCCGATCTGGAACGACGCGATTTTTCGAGTCTTGCTGGCGAAGTCACTCAGGGGTGAGCTAACAATTCGGCGAACCAGGCGGTGCACCGGAGCGGGCGATTCGAGCGTTTTCAAATGGTAACTTCACTTTTGCCCGCCCGGTGACCACGAGCGTTATGCCCTAAGAAGATCCTCCATGAACCGTGACGTTGAAGAAGCCGCCAGCCAGTTCGTTCAGCGTGCGTCCGAAGCCGGGCGCAGTGGACGTCTCGGCGACTTCGACGCACTGGTTGCACTGAACGCCGAGATGGGACACCGCATTCCGGAATGGTTGATTTCCCTCATTACCACTATCCCATTGTGCGGCCTCGAAGTGGACTGGCAGGCAAACGATCTCGATGGCTCAATCGAATGGGCGGATGCGAACGGCATCCGAAGCGAATCGATCGAGTGCTACCCCGGTCTCGCGATTCTCGAACGCGGTTTCATTAACATTGGCTGCGATTCATGCGGCAGTGGTGACTCGTACTTCATTCCAACCGATCGCGGTGATGACCCTCCCGTTTTCCAAGTTTACCATGATGTCAGTGATCAAGCAGACGAAATACTATCGCACGGGTTGTTCGAAGTGAGTCCTCGATTGTCCGACCTCTTCCGTTCGGCAAAAGGGGCATAACAAGGCGGTCAACCCGAGCGGCGGTTCGGGCGTTTTCTGAAATCAATGGTTCTTGCCCGCCGCCGGGTTACCTTGGTCGTTACCCGCTCGAACACCAGTCTCCGTCACTTGCCAGTACTTCTGAACATTGCGTCAACGTCGTGCACCGCTTCTCAGCAAAACTTCTATTTCAGTTTCGCGTCGACATCAACGGCGACCCGGGCAAACGCCGTCTTTGCGAAGAACGGATCGTCGTCTTCCAAGCAAAAAACGCCCACATTGCTCTAAAGATGTCGCAAAGGCGAGGCAAGCATGCTGAATATTCATACTCGAACGACGACGGAAATACGGTGTACTTCGAGTTCATTGGCATCATGGACCTGCTTGAACTTGGTATCGAATGCGACGACGACGAGGTGTGGTATGATATTCGCGAGCGGATGCTACCAATGGAGAGTCGTGAAAAGCTGATTCCGCCCGCAGCTGAACTGAATGCCATTCGTAATGTCCCGAAGAAACGCGGGTAACAAAGCCATGCACGCCGAGCACGCGATCGGCCGTTTTTGACATGGAACATCTCTCGCGCGTGCCGGGTGATGGCTGCCGTTAGCACCAGACGCCCTCATGACGCCGAAGCGCAAGAAGCTGTGGATTGGTTTGGGACTCTACGCCGTCCTCTGGATCGTTACGGGCGTTGTGGGGCTTCCACAGATTGACCGTGCTTTTGATCGGGAGTTTGCAGCCGGTTCACCCGATGCCTTCGCGACAGACGAGCGTCCAGCGCGCAACGTGCCAGCTTCCAGAGTTCCTTACGTGCGAGTCACAGACCCGAGCGAGCATTTACTCCCCGATATTCCCTTCCGCAGCCGCTCGACCGGATTGCCCATCGCTCCATTCCTGGTCATTGACGAGGCTTGTGTTGCTGAGGCACCGCTTGCAGCCTTTTCCGGACGACGCATGGTTTTCTGGTTCTTTGGTTACACTCGATGGGTTCCTTTGAAAGTATGGTGGGTATCGTGATTTGTGCTAACAAGTCGGTGGAGACGAACCGCCGCCCCGCTTCTCCGTTCAACGCTGGACGGCAATTCGATAGCGCCGCGTGCGCTCCACCGTCCCTGTCGGCGGCGGTCGCTCACCTCTGGCGTTAGGCTTACGGAACAGTGGGACATCTACTCTTCTACCAAAGCTATGATCACGCTCTAGGAGATGTCAGCGTCGGTCGTTGGCGTGAAATCCAGCGGCTTCTTCCGCCATTCATCGAGTATGTTAACAGTGCCATGATGTTGAATTGGGATCCAGCGACTCGCCGGAATCCTACCGTGTATGCTGATGGTACCATGCTGCCGCCCGAGACAGACGATAACGAGAAACCAGCCGTCAACCCATTTGTGCTCACCCATTTCATTCGAGACGAATCAGATGGCCTGAGCGAGATCTATGTGGAGGATGCATGCGAACTGTTGAGAATCTTTGAGTGGTACAAGTTCCTTACAGCGCGCGACGGCGCAGCGTCTCTGTATACGCCCCTTGTCGAAGCGCTGCAGTCCTGCACTCGTGGAATTGAAGCCTTCGCGTCCGGTGTGGACGCCTAACAAAAAGAT
>JBEAUF010000072.1:0-7119 GCA_041161565.1 Planctomycetota bacterium
GGATTGACGGTTGCAGTCTCGTTGACATCCCGAACACCTCGCGCAATACTCGTTTCCCGAACTGATTCAGCAGCGGTATCCTCCGTGGCCGATTGGCGAACGGGCTCTGCCGTTTTCCCGTGTACCGCAGAGGCTTGATCCTTACGGGTCGTCATTGGCATCCGCAGACTGTGAGGTTGTTTCTTGAAAACAGGACGCAGGTTGCCGGACCAACAGCCGGGCACGGTGCCGTCATCCGGCATAGAACAGCGTCCCCTGTGGGAGCGGATTAACGGCTGCGTTTTCGGCTACGACTTCTTTATCTCCTACACCTGGGCAGATGGCCGGGAATACGCACTCGCCCTCACTCGCGAACTGGAAAAGCTTGGTTTCGACTGTTTTCTGGATTCTGACGACTACAGAAAGGGCGACCACTGGAAACGCATGGGCGGCTGGACACTCAGGCGAACAAGCCGTCTGGTGCTGCTGGCAACTCCCGAATCCGGCAGGTCCGAGGCCGTGCTGACGGAACTGAAAATCTACACCGGGCTCGGACGTCAGATCATTCCCGTCTGCTTCGCCAGGGACGATCAAACGGCTGCCGCGGATTTGATGCCACGGGAATTTCTGCCATACCTGGATGCTGCGGTCCTGTTTATCAGGGACAGGCTGTCGTGCGGTCAGGACGGACGGCAGGTTGCGGGGCCTGCGCCGCATGTTGCAAAAGAGCTTCGCGACACCTTTGACCTGATGCGACAGGATCAGTGGCGAACGCGTGTTTTGGGGTGTGTTGCCGTCACTCTGTCGCTGCTCCTTGTGGTCGCCATGGTGCTTGGCTGGTCTGCGAGACAGAACGCGCTTGCGTCAGCTCGGAATGCACGACAGGCCACATCGAATCAGGCACACTCGTACTTTCAGCTGGCCAAAATAGCTGCACGCGATGCCCGCTGGGCAGACGAGATCTATTGGTATGCGCAAGCTGCGGCGCTGCCGGTGCGGGACGATCCGCAAACGCTTGCTGCTGCCAACTTTGTCGCACACCGTTCGCGAAGGATCGTGAACACAGTGACAAATCGCGGCCGGATCCTTTGTCTGGCCTTCAGTCCTGATGGCCAGACGCTGGCGATTGGCGACAGCGTCCATTCGCTGCAGCTGTGGCATGTGGCGACCGCCGAACCGCTGGGCGAACCGCTTCCACATTCGGGACCGGTTACTTCCGTTGCATTCAGCCCGGACCAGCGATTGCTGCTGACAGGGACGGCTGGAGAGGTTCCGACAGTGAATCTATGGAATCTGGAGACGCGTTCACGGATGTATAACCCGATTCTCCATAAGCAGTCGCCGTCGCTGATTTGTTTTGCCGACGACGGGAACCACTTCCACACGGCAACGGAAACGGAGCTCAGGAGCTTTTCAACCGCAACGGGCGAGCCGATCGGGAATCCATTTCCCGTTCATGCCCTTGCGGTTTCCCCGGCTGATAACAAAGTGCTGGTCAGGGGCGGGTTCTCGACTGCCCGTGGCTGGGAGAGCCAAACCGGCACCACAACAGGGCGCCCAATGCGTCTGAATTCGTACGCCTGTCTGATGAGCCCCACAGGGGACAGGCTCCTCGCCGGAGATCCCAACGGGTATGAGCTGTGGGATCCCTGGCAGGGCCTGCTTCTGGGACGGTTTGCCTCCCCGGCAGCTCCCGTCTTCACACCCGACGGACAGCATATCCTCGCCGTCAACTCCGAGAAAAAACTGCTGGCCTGCGATGCCAGCAGCGGCGAGCTGCGGGAACGGGGCGAATTGCTGGCGCACCCACGTGTGATCAGAGTTGATGCCGGCGGTCACCGACTGCTGGCTGCCGGGCACGACAACGTGATCCGGGTTATTGATCCTCAGACTGGAGCGACGATGTTCCCGGAGATCCGGGTGGAACCCGCGGGGGCAGCATTCCCGCCCAGTTCCCCGTGGCTTAGGGACGCCTTCTTCAGCCCCGATGGCAATCTTGTGCTCGCGGAGCTCAACGCAGCCCCCGCCCAGCTGTTCAATGTGGTCACGGGACAGCGCGTAGGAGATGTTCTGAAAGCTGGGAAAACGCACAGCCCGCGCTTCAGTCCGGACGGAACAAGAGTTTTCACCGCAGGCGACTCGACAGCCCGCCGCCGGACCAACGACGTTCGTCTCTGGAACACCGCCAATGGCCAGCAGGTGGGCCAGCCACTGCCGCACCGCGATCATGTGAATGCCATCGAGTTCAGCAACAACAGCAAAATGCTGGCAACCGCCTCGCAAAACAGCGTCCATGTCTGGAGTGCGACCGACGGAACTGCACTGCTGGAACTGCCACACGATGATGCCCCGGAGGCAATCGCATTCAGTCCCGACGATACTCTCGTCGCCACTGCCACCCCAAAGCACCTGAGAATCTGGCGGGCCCACGACGGAACCATGGCTTTGACGCACCCCATAGAGCACAACTCGCCGCACTCAGCTCGACATCTGCCTCGGATCATCTTCTCTTCTCCGGAGCGTCTGATCTGTTTTGGTGACGATGCCACACGGATCTTCAGCACGCAGTCCGGCGAACTGATCGGCGAGCCTGTCCACGGAATGCCCCTCGCGATGAACTCCGCCGGCAGAATCGTGGCCATGGAAGATTCCGGGCTGCGACGATGGGATTTAACCACCCGCCAGCCTGCCGGACCGCCGATTGCCTTCGATGGATTGGTCGCTGCCTTCAGCCCCGATGGAAAACAACTGGCAGCCGGAGACGGCAGGTCACAGGCCCAAATCGTCGGAGACTGGGGAGAACACAAGGTCCAGCATACCAATGCCGTGTACTCACTGGCCTTCCATCCGGATGGGCTGAGTGTGCTCACGGGCAGTCACGACGGTACCGCAAAATTGACCAGTGTCGTGGACGGCATGCAAATCGGAGAGACCATTGTCCACGAGGAAGAAGTCGAGGCTGTTGCCTTCGGTCCTGATGGCCATTCAGTCGCCATCGCCACCGGGCATGTTGCACGCATCTGGAGCCTCAGGTCACTTCCATCACGCACCTTGCCCGCTCCGCCAGGCGGGTTTCAGTCTGCAGTTTTCAGCACCTCGTCCGCACACGTCCTGATGACGAACTACGATACCTTTCAGCTTTGGGATCCCAACGGCCAGCCCGGAATTGGCATTCCTGTCAACACAGGCAAATTCATCACGACACAGGCGGTCGGCAGCGATGAGAAGGTGATGACCGCAGACGAGGACGGGGTTGTTAAACTTTGGGATGGGATGACCGGAGGACTGATCTGGCAGGAAGGCCGTTTCGGGAACGGCAGCAGCGGACAGTATCCCAACGCAATCCTTGCCTTCAGCCCCGACGCGAAGACCTGCGCCGTTAGCCTCAGCCAGGAAGTTCACGTCTGCGATACAGCCACCGCAAAGCCGCTGTGTGCTCCCCTGCCACAAACCGTCGACATTTCTGCGATGGCGTTCGCTCCTCAGGGCGATTTGTTGGTAGTGGGCACCTCGAACAACACAGCACAACTCTGGAACTTCCGCACCGGCAGCGCGATTGGAAAACCTCTGCCGCACGACTCCGCAGTGCAGAGTATCTGCTTTTCGCATGACGGCACCAGGTTCCTGACCATTGAGCAGGACAAGGCCAGTCTGTGGAATCTCCGCCTCGAGCCAATCGGGACCAGTGAATTTCCTGACTGGACATGGTTGCGAGCGGCCTTCAGCCCTGACGACAGGCTGATCCTGCTGGCTGGCGAAGATTCCGGCGGCGCAGAACTCGGCTGCATCTATGATGCTGCCACAATGCAGGCACTCGGCCCCGTTGTCACTGGCCAGCCGAGTGTCGGTTTTGGTTTTAGTCCCAACGGCGAGCTGTATTGCCTCGGCGGAGTTGTTTACTCAGTGCGCAACCATCTGCAGGTCGCAAAGCCTCCGGAACTGCAGTTTGTGGCCGGCAATCCATCAGGCCTGCACGCCGTGCGATTCGGCAACGACGGCCAGACCCTCAGGGCGGCCGGGCTCGAGGTCGACAGTACGGGTCTCGTCGTGGACTCCGGTGGCTCACCGAGTGTGGTGGAGTTTGAATTGCCCGCACCCGCTCTGCGTGCCCCCGGTCTGCTTCCCCTGGCTGTGGAAGTTCGCACGGGTTACACATGGGATGACAACGGCAACAAACGCCTGATGTCCGCAGCGGAACATCGGAAAAAACGAGACGTTCTGAAGAGAGAGATGCAGCTGCTCGGCCTTCAGACACCAGCTGCTGCACCTGACACTCCCGACTGGAAAGCACTGTCTGCAGAAGAGCTGCAGGAACTGCGACATCCGCTGCAGCCGTTTGTGCCATAAGCCAGAATCCGCGTTTTCAGGCCCCGCATTTCTTAGAGCGTTGGCAGTTGATTAAATCCGCGAGGTGCGGCGACTCTGACTGATCTTGCCTGTGATGTCGCCCTGTAAGGCCAGTTCCATCAGCCCCTGGTGAACCTCGGTGGCAGCGTCCAGGGGAACTGACCATTCTCCTGTTCCACCGGCCTGCCCTGTCGCAGAATCGAACTCAGCCGATGCTGAAGCAGTTGCGACTTTGCGGCCTGTCGTTCTCGGGGTGACCGACAGGATCTTCACCGCCCTCCGGACTTCAGCGCGAAGTCAAACGTTCCTCCCGTGCTCGCAACATTGGCGCTCAAGACAGTTGTACTGAAACCTGAATACTGCAGCGGAATCCCTTCCCGGGCCCCGCTCATCATCGGAGGCTCCTGTGAATCCGGCGGCATGGGAGTCCCGTCGGGACGTACCATGCGACTGATCACAACCTTGTACTTACCCGGTGCCGCACCAATCACCACGTCCGCACCAAAGACTGACTGGAGTTCGTACTTGCCTGCCGAATCTGTGGTACCCGATGAGCCGTCGCCCTGAGCTGCACTGGAGGGATAGAAGGTGATCCTCGCGTTGTCCAGAGGTTTGCCGTCCAGCGTCAGGGTGCCGGTGACCGGCACCGCTTTCTCAGGAATCACCTTCTCAGGCCCTCCGCCGCAGCCTGCAGCGGACATCACCAAAAGCAGAACCGCAAAATGCACAGAAACTCTTGTCGAAACCCACATGCTGCACCCCATTCGCTTCGTGAAATTCAGGTTTCAGCCCGGAGATATGCTGTCAGAATTCCCCGATGACCTGACCATCAGCACGGCGGTGCAGGTGGATTCGAGTATTGACGTCCATGTTTTCGGACAGAAAACGCACAGAACCGTCCGCCAGCACCACCTGACAGCCGCCGGTGTGCAGGCTGCCGGCAGACGCCCAGTTGGCAAGTCGCCCGGCCTTTCGCATAAAGAGGTAGGCCGGATCATTCGGACCGTAGACCCACGTGTTAATCGGGTACCACGACAGGTCAATTCCGATTCCCACATGATGAGCGTGCCCCCAGGCCGGCGGAACACCGTTCCAGACGTCCCGGATCGTTTCCGTCACCATCGCCGTGTTGCTCGTCCCGTCGCGAATTGCAGCCATGTCAGTCGACCAGCTCGTGGAGAAAATCGGCCGCTGTGCGGAATCAAGGTAACGCTCTGTGTAGTGCTGGTAATAGTACTCGCCATACCACGCGTTGAAATCGTAGTTCGTACGGGCACCGCCGGGGTTGGTAGCGCTGACCGAGTAGTACTGGTCGCTGCCGTTGTAGAACTTATCGTTCGGATCACTGGGACAAAGGAATCCCGGGATCACTGTCCTGACCACCTGGTAATTGATGTTCGGATCCCCGGCTACGTTGGCCGGCTGGTAGGCCCCATACACGTAAGACCAGCTTGCGGCGACATTGTGATTGTACTGGTTGTAGAGATTTGCCTGTTCAATGTAGGGCAGCAGCATGGTCCAGCCACTTGCGTTTGTGTACCGCGCAGGACCACCCTGAGCAGGTCCGCCCCAGCCGACAAAGCCAACGTTGAGCCTTGAAGGGGGAAACACTTTGTGCGTGTCATGGTAGTTGTGCAGAGCAATCCCGATTTGCTTCAGATTGTTCTTGCATTGCGTTCTGCGGGCGGCCTCCCGAGCCTGCTGAACCGCAGGCAGCAACAATGCCACAAGTATTGCGATGATGGCAATCACCACAAGCAGTTCGATGAGGGTAAAACCACGGCCCTGCGCGCGCAGCGCTCTCCTGGCGGTCATTGTTCAACTCCTTGAGACGGTGCCTGAAAACAGAAACAAATACGAGGCGTCAGAAACACATCACGGTCACTGTCAGATCCGTTGCAGCGGAAGCCTGAACATTTCTTCACTGCACACGATCGCCAATCATCATCGCTTTCACAGCGGTATTACGCCCTGCACGAAAACAGCGGCCGCTGTTTGAAACGGCTGCCTGTTCCGAAGCTGTGTTCTGCGTCTGCAGTTCGATACTTACACCGACCGGAACGCAAACGGCATGCCAGACGTGTAAAACATCGAAAAAACTCGTTACTTCACTGCTCTGAAGCTGCATTCCTGCTGGCATTGCCCGCTTGCCAGGCAAGGTGCTGAGTGATCATGCAAAGGAAAATGAGCTGTGGAATGCGAGTGTCCATCGCTCGATGTCAGCTGACCGAACGAGCCTCCGAACGGCAATCGCGCTGAGCCGCAGGGTGGCAGCGCGATGAGCCGCAGGGCGGAAGCCCGCGGGTAAAGTGCCCTGCCAACGCACCGCCAACACCGCAGCCACACAGACTCGCACCACGCCGCAAAACACAACCGAGATCTTTCACCGCGCTTGAGCCGCAGGGCGGCAGCCCGCGGGTAAAGTGCCCTGCCAACGCGATGCTGACGCCGTGGGCAGGGGTGGGCACCAGGGTGCCGCAATCGCAACCGGGGGCTGCCGCCCGGCCGCTCAGGGGCGCTGACGCCGCGGGAAGGGGTGGGCACCAGGGTGCCGAATCACAACCGGAGCCTTCCGCCACACTGAGCCGCAGAGCGGCAGCCCGCGGGTAAAGTGCCCTGCCAACGCGCTGCTAACGCCACGGGCCGGGATGAGCACCAGGGTGCCGAATCGCAACCGGAGCCTTCCGCCACACATGAGCCGCAGGGCGGCAGCCCGCGGGTAAAGTGCCCTGCCAACGCGCTGCTAACGCCACGGGCCGGGATGAGCACCAGGGTGCCGAATCGCAACCGGAG
>JBEAUF010000113.1:0-22535 GCA_041161565.1 Planctomycetota bacterium
CCTCTGCCCCGACTCACCCATCGCCACTTTCATAAATCGCAGCAGGTCACCGGCAGTGGACAGCCAGCCACCGTGGGCATCCATGATTTCGAGGTCCCACTGACCGTAAGGCTTCTCCACCATCTCCGGGTCCCGGCGTGTTTCGCCGACGGCCGCGTCAAACACAAGCGGTACGCGGTTACGAGCGCGAGACAGGTAGCGGACTTCGTCCGCGAAGCGACCTGAGAGTTTGGTTCGTCCGAGTCGCGTGCGCTGCATGTCGCAGGGTTTGAGCACCAGTTCCTGCATACATGCCTCGTAGGATTTTTCCGTCACCGCTTCAAGCACTCTGCCGAGCAAACAGTAGCCGACATTGCTGTAACTCACTCGCTCGCCAGGAGCGAAGTCCAGTGGCTGAGTGAGCTGGTACTGGACAATGTCCTCGATCCGCAATCGTCTGCGGAGTCCCAGAGCCGCGGTCACGCGAACAATTTCAAACATCGTGTCCTTCGACAGCTGGCGGTCAAAGCCGGCAGTATGCTGGAGCAGGTGTCGGATGCGGATTTCGGACCAGCGAGGATCGACTTTCTGAGCGGCCTGAAGATCCCAGCCGGCCGGATGCCGCTCCAGCCAGTGGCAGAGAGTGTCATCGAGCGACAAACGGCCTTCCCGGGCAAGAACAAGAATGGCTGCGGCCGTGAGTGGCTTGGAGACACTGGCGATGCGCATCACCGCATCCGGCGGCATTGGCTGCAGCTTGTCGGGATCGGCATACCCAAAGCCACGCTCATACACAAGCTCACCGTTGTCAAGCACAGCCAGCGTCGCTCCGGGGATCTGTTCCCGTTCAAGCAGTTCCAGCATGAGCTTGTTGAGCGGCTGGAGATCGGCGCCGAGATCGCCGGAAACGGGCAGTGGGCCAGGAGGGATGCGAAGCTGGCTGGTCGGCGACTTGCGCTGCACCCATACACCCAGCCAGCGTCGCTGGCGGCCGCTCAGAATTCCCTGCTCCCCGGTCAGCTCATAGCCGTCGCCTTCGTAGACCCTGCTTTTCTCGCGAAAGTCCGCGGCGGAAAGGTTGATGTGCACCACCCACGCGACTTCGTCAGAGTTTTTCACGGCTTCGATGTCGAACACCTGCACGCCGCGCTGGAGTCGTGTTGTGAGCCGGGAAACGATCAGTCCTGAGCGCGCAAGGTCCTGCAGGAAGGCTTCAGCCTCCGCGGCAGAGGCGGCCATGAGCGAACGCTCAACTGCAGGAGCAGGGTCCTGGGTGAAGGGAACAGCAGCCGCGGTGACAGAACTGCCAGCCGCGAACCGGACAATTGCAGGCAGCAGCAGGAGGCACCTGAGGAAGCCGGCCATTGAACAACTTTTGGCGAATAGCGAGATGCCGTCGGGGAAGCGGGCGGTTCGTGGAATCCGGGCCGTCCGGATCAGCCGATGCGCTCGAGCACTTTATCGATAAGGTTGTACTGCCGCGCTTCTTCGGCGGACATGAAGTTATCGCGGTCGGTGTCCTCTTCGATTTTGGTGAGCGTCTGCCCGGTGTGCTTCAGGAGGATCTCATTCATCCGCTGCTTGATGCGGAGCACTTCCTTGGCGTGGATTTCGAGTTCGGTAGCGGTACCTTCCATGCCAGCAAGCGGCTGATGAATCATGATGCGGGCATTGGGGAGGGCATGCCGCTTGCCGGGAGTGCCGGCAGTGAGCAGGACGGCGCCCATACTGGCGGCCTGACCAATGCAGTAGGTGGCCACATCGCAGCTGATGTACTGCATGGTATCGTAGATTGCCATGCCAGCGGTGATGGAGCCGCCGGGACTGTTGATGTAGAAGTGAATATCAGCCTTGGGGTCATCGAACTGGAGGAACAGCAGCTGGGCGACGATGCTGTTGGCGGCGTCGTCATTAACCTGGCTGCCGAGGATCACGATGCGATCCTTCAGGAGCCGGCTGTAGATGTCCATGGCCCGCTCATCGCGGCCGTTCTTTTCGATGACGTAGGGGACAAGGACGGTCATGGGAGTCATCCGTGGAACGTGGGAATTCGGAGTGGCTTTTGGGTGCCAGGGCGTTGAATTCGAGCGAAGACGCCAGCGTTATTTCTTTTTCACGGGGCGTTCGAGGATTTCGTCGACAAGCCCGTAAGCTTTGGCTTCCTCGGAGGTGAGGTAGTGATCGCGCTGGGTATCCTTTGCGATGCGTTCGATCGGCTGTTTGGTGTGGTGGGCGAGGATTTCGTTGAGCAGCTGTCGGGCGGCGAGGATGTCCTTCGCCTGAATTTCGATATCCGAGACCTGTCCGCCGACCTGTCCGTAGGGCTGGTGGATCATCATCTTGGAGTGCTTCAGTGCGAAGCGTTTCCCGGCAGCACCGCCAGCCACGAGAATTGCACCGCCGCTGGCGGACAGACCAACACAGTAGGTGGCGACATCACATTCGATGAACTGCATGATGTCGTAGATAGCCAGCGTGGCTGTGACCGAACCGCCGGGGGAGTTGATGTACAGGTGGATGTCCTGGTGCCGATTTTCGGACTGCAGGAAGAGCATTTTCATGATGACAAGGTTAGCGCTGCCATCATGGATCGGTCCGTCGAGGAAGATAATGCGGTTGTCGAGGAGGAGATCACCGACAGTCATTTGCCGCTGGGCGGAGTATTCGCGGGCGGCCATGGGAGTGTAGTCGAGTCGAGGATCCTTCATTTCCCATTTTCCTGTGAAACAACAGACCGGCCAAAAAAAACAGGCGCTGCGTGATCGTACGCGCGCCTGCGAAAACTGGAAAGGCGGGATTACGGGGAATCTTCGCCGGATTCTGCATCATCCACGAGGGAGCTCTTCATGTTGCCGCAGATGGCATAGCGAACAAAGCCCTGATCCTCGCGGCGGATCGGTTCGTGCGGCACATCGGTAAACTGGACCTTGCTGAGCAGAAAGTCGATGGCCTTCCGTTCGCGGAGCTGTGCTTCGAGGTTGTCGAGCATGCCCGACTTGGCAAGTCTGGCGCGAACGCGGCGAACGGGTTCACCCTGCTGGCGGGCCATGATTGCCACTTCGAGGTCGATATCATTGCGACTGGCTTCGATCCCGTTCTCGGTGGCGATGCGGTCGAGGATGAAGTGTTGCTTGAGGGCGGCGCGGGTATTTTCGAGTGCGTTTTGCTGAATCTGGTTTTGCCGAGCGAGAATCTGATCGCGGGTAAATCCGGCCTGGGCCATTTCGAGCACTTCACGGCGGGTCGCGTTCTCAGTCTGCTGACGGACCAGCGTTTCAGGAAGATCCCAGTCGGCCGTGGAGGTGATTTGTTCGAGCAACTGTCGGCGGGTATGCTGACGCTGCTGGAAAGTCAGCTGCCGCGAGACGGCTTCGCGGATTCCCTCGCGAAGACCTGCTTCGTCTTCGTAACCGAAGTTCTGGAGGAATTCGCTGGAGACTTCGGGCACAACATTTTTCTGCACTTCGGAGGCTTCGAAGCGGACACGCACGACTTCGTTGCGCATTTCCACAACGGGCGACTCTGTGGAGATGGTCACAGAGGCTTCGCGGGAATCACCGACGGTGACACCCTGCATGAGATCACTGAAGCCGTCGAGAACAGCGTCAGGGAAGTTGAGGGTCGGCAGCAGGCGAACAGCTTCTGACTCGATTTCGCGAATGACCTTGTCGTTCCAGGTGAAGATCATGCGGCAGATAACAAAATCGCCGGGAGCAGCAGGCTCAGAACTGGTAACGCGAACGCCCTGCGAGGAGAAGAAGTTGGCTGTATAATTTTCGATATCCTCGGCGGTCGGGTCACCCGTGGGCCGCGTGATGGTGAAGCCGGAGAAATCGGGGAGTTCGAAGGAGGGGCGAACTTCCACGTCGAATTCGTAGCTGAAGTCGCCGTCTTCGGGGACCTGAAGATTTTCCACGTCCAGCCGTGGCTCACCGAGCGGCTCGATGCCGTGGTCCCGAGTGATCTGTTCGAGGCTGCGAATCAGCACTTTCTGCTTGACGTCAGCTTCGATTTCCTTGCGGAATTTCTTTCGCAGGAGTGCCGCAGGAACCTTACCAGTCCGGAAGCCCGGCACCTGAACTGAAGAGCCGAGTTCGCTGACAGCGTCTTCGCGAACTTTGCGAACATCACTGGCGGCAACGGTGACGGAGATGTGGCGACGACAAGCCCCGCTGTCATCGATCTTTACCGTCAGTTGCATGGAATCGGCGGGAGCCTCCGGCACTTCGACCTGATCAACATCAGCACTCATTCTGCAAACCTCATTCTTGCCATTGCGGCGAACCCGCCCTGGGCGGTTGTCTGCGAGCACACGCGTGGATCATCGAACCCGGAGCCATGCAGACAGAAAAACCTGTCACCTGCAGCCGCCATGGGCGACTGCTGTGCGGAATCAAACAGCAATGCCAGACGCCGCCCGACTAACGGCCGCCCGACGCTTGCCCGTGCACCCGCACACTACCAATAAAAAAGAGCGGGTGAAGGGACTCGAACCCTCGACAACCACGTTGGCAACGTGGTGCTCTACCAACTGAGCTACACCCGCAGGAAGTTTCCCGGGAGGAAACCGATTAGATTGTATCGACTGATCGTCTTTGTTGGAAGCCGATCGCTGGTGGCGAATTATCGGGCTTTTCGGCTCCCCGTCAACACTCTCTGAAAAATTTGCCCGCGGAATTCCCGGGTTCCCGATCCTGAGCCCCCGAATTCCCACCTTTTTTCGCCGAATTCCCTGAATACTACGGCTGATTCCGTCGCTGTTTCCGCGTACAGTGAACTCCAAAGAGAATGCTCAGATGCCAGTGAGGGGACCATGACAGAACGTGAAGAAGTGCGGTGTCCGGGGGATTTTATCGAGCTGGATAAGTTTCTGAAGCTTGCCGCAGTCGCCGCCACCGGTGGCGAAGCCAAGCAACTCATCAAATCCGGGATGGTTTCCGTGAATGGACAGCCGGAAACACGCCGCGGCCGAAAACTTCGGGCTGGTGACGTGGTGGAGTACAACGGTGAGCGATATGAGATTGAAAGTGACCAGAACGCGGGTGACGCCCCGGACACGTAAACCGCGGCATCGTTGCCGAATTCATACCTTATATATGTACCCTTCGTGACTGCTCCACCCGGCGACAATTCCGAAACCGACTTCCAGCTGCTCGGACTGCCCACGGTGGGTGAACACGATGCCCTCCGGGCCCGCGTGCCGTTTGAGCTTCTGGCATCGCAGTTTGTGGAGGAACTGCGGCAGGGCGGCCGGCCATCCATCGAACGTTATGCCCGGCGTTTTCCGCCGCACGCCCCAAGAATTCTCGACGTCTTCCCCATGCTCGCGATGCTGGAGGGCGCTCGGGTGGAACGCGAATCGAGAGCTCTGCGGCGAAACATGCCCGGAACATTCCCGTTTACCCGGCTGGGTCAGTGCGAACTGCTGCAGGAGATTGGCCGAGGCGGCATGGGGGTGGTATTTCGGGCACGGGATCAGGAATCCGGACAAATCGTTGCGCTGAAGGTGCTGCCATGGCCGGTCTCACTCGCGGCAGCGTGGGTAACGCGGTTTGAGCAGGAAGCGAGCCTTGCCCGTCAGCTGCAGCATCCGCACATCATTCCGGTTTTTCGCTGGGGTCAGGACAACGGCTACTGCTTTTTCGTGATGCAGCTGATTCGTGGTGTGGGGCTGGATCGAGTCATCGCGGCTCTTGGGAGGACACCGGGGGGAGTGTCGGTGGAGGGATTGATTCGGTCCGGTCCGCTGGGCTCGTCCGAGACACAGCCGGGTCAGCCATCCACAACAAATCTGCCACAAACTGCTCCGGCCACCACGGGCTCGCACGGTCCACCCCAGTCGCCATGGACACTCACAGCCACAGCATTCATGAATTTTGCCCGCATCGGGATTCAGGCCGCTCAGGCGCTGCGAGCCGCGCATGCCGCGGGAATCTGTCACAACGACATCAAGCCCGGCAATCTGCTGCTGGATGCCGGTGGTCATGTCTGGGTGGCCGATTTTGGTCTGTCCCAGCCACTCCGGCAGGAGACAGCGGTCGCACTCCAGCAAACCGGAGCTCAGACGTCTGTTTCGGCGATGGGTGGCGGAACTCTCAGATACATGGCACCGGAGCGATTTTCGGGAACACAGTCTGCCGCAGCCGACGTGTATTCGCTGGGAGCAACGCTTTATGAACTGAGTCTGCAGTGTGTGCCGTTCAGCGACGACAATCCTGTGGCACTGCGCAGTCGAATACTCAGCCAGCCCCCGCTTGCTCCCCGGGACCTGTGCCGTGAGTTTCCTCGGGGACTGGAAACGATTATCCTCAACTGCCTGCAGAAGGACCCTCACGATCGCTATCGCTCCGCCGAAGCACTCCTTCAGGACCTTCTTCGATTCACCCATGGCCAGCGCATCCGCAGCACTCGCCGCATGCGTTTTGCATCGCTGGTGCGCAAGTTGACAGGGCGCTTTCGCAACCGCTGACATTCCTTCGAATCCCCCATGCTGCAGCCGGAAAACAATTTGACCGATCCCGGTGTGATCCGCATTCGCGGGGCGCGTACGCACAATCTGCAGAACATTTCCGTCGACATTCCGACCGGGCGACTTGTGGTGGTGTCGGGTGTGAGTGGTTCCGGGAAGAGCACTCTGGCATTCGACACACTGTTCGCGGAGAGTCAGCGGCGGTACCTCGAGTGCATCTCCGTCAGGACTCGCAGCCTGCTGCATCAGCTTCCGCGGGCCGATGTTGACGACATTACGGGTCTGGCGCCGGCCGTGAGTGTGGATCAGCGGGTCTCCGGAGTACCTCAGCGGAGTACGCTGTCAACGGTCACTGAAATTCATGACTACCTGCGACTGCTCTACGCCCGCGCCGGAACTGCACACTGCACACGCTGCGGTCGTCCGGTGCAGCAGCAGTCGATTGATCAGATTCTGCAGCGCGTCCTGCAGCATCCTGAGCGAACTCGCCTGATGGTGCTCTCGCCGATTGTTCGTGGCCGTCGCGGCGCCCACCAGGAAGTGCTCGATCGCATCGTTCGCAACGGTTTCGTGCGTGCGCGGATCAACGGCGAGATGGTTGATGTAGCCGACTTCAAACCGCTCCAGCCATCCATCGCACACAACATCGAAGCGGTTGTGGACCGGATTGTGATTCGCGAGGGAGTCGCGCAGCGGCTCCGCGAATCCCTGAAGCTGGCCTGCCGGGAAAGCGATGGCACCTGCATAGTCTGTCATGAAGCCAACGGTCAATGGCACGAAACACTCTTCAGCACCCGTTATGCCTGCCCCGACTGTGATCTGAGCTTTCCGACTCCGGACCCGGGCACGTTCAGTTTTCATTCGCCGCGGGGCGCCTGCGGTGTCTGTGGAGGGCTGGGAATTCGCGGAACCGCTGTGCCTTCTCAATCCGTTGCTGATCAGCCCACCGCAGCAAAACGTTGTTCGCGCAACGCAAAGGATCAACAGCCGCTCCCGGACGCTGCGGTTCCCGTCTTTCGCCGGCGTCCCTGTGAAGAATGCGGCGGCAGTCGACTGCAGCCATTTCCTCGCAGCGTTCGATTTCTGGACATGACGCTGCCTGAATTCACACGGCAGGAGGCAGCGGCGGCAGCGGAAATCTGCGGAGGCTGGCTGAAACAGCTGGAGCAGCCCGGCCAGCTCAGCCACGAAGCTCAACTCGCCGCCGCCCGCACCCTGCCGGACCTGCACACCCGACTCCGGTGCCTCGTTGATGTTGGCGTTGGATATCTGACACTGGACCGACCTGCGAATACGCTTTCCGGCGGTGAATACCAGCGCGCCCGACTGGCAGCCGCCCTGTCCACGCGACTGCACGGGGCCCATTATGTGCTGGATGAACCGACTGCCGGGCTGCATCCCCGCGACACCGCAAAGCTGCTCAATGCCCTGCGGCAGCTGCGGGATTCCGGTGGTACTGTGATCGTGGTGGAACATGATCCGCAGGTGATTGAGGCAGCTGACTGGGTGCTCGATATGGGCCCCGGTGCAGGTGCCGATGGAGGACAGCTGCTGTTTGCCGGCACTCCGGCAGCGCTCTGCGAACACAGCACGTCTCCAACCGGTCAGCTCCTGCGGGAGCGTCGGGACCGTCGCGCGGAGCAGCCTGCTGCTGCCCCTGTCAGCCGCAGTTCCCGCCGCCGCAAATCCGTACCGGAGGCGGGGGCGGACGCGGGTGCGAATGCAGGTATGATGTCACGTGAGACAGCAGCAGCAGTGGTGCATCCACGACATCCTGCTCCACCTGGTGCTGACGGCTGGCTCCGGATCCGCGGTGCGCGTCTGCACAACCTCCGGCAGATAACTGCTGAGATCCCCCTGCGACGACTCACCGGAATCTCCGGTGTGAGCGGATCCGGGAAGAGTTCGCTGATTCGCGGCACGCTTGTGCCATGGCTGCAGGCGGTATTGGCCGGCCGAGACGCTGGGGTGGCGGCTGCGGACTGTGACTGCAACGGCATCAGCGGTGCGGAATCGATTGCGAGGCTGGTGTGTCTCGACCAGGCTCCTCCGGGACGTTCCGGGCGATCCTGCATTGCCACACTGACACCGCTCTGGGACGATATTCGCAGACTGCTGGCGAAGACCCGGGAAGCCCGGGCACGCGGCTGGGGAGCGCAGTTCTTCAGCTTCAATACTGGTGGCGGCCGCTGCAGTGCCTGCCGAGGCACGGGGATTCGCGCCGTGCGGATGCCCTTTCTGGCGAATGCCGAGGTGATCTGCAGTGCCTGCGGCGGAACGCGTTTCAGCCGAGCTGCCCGCAGCGTGCGATTTCGCGGAAAGTCCGTGGATGAACTGCTGCGTCTGCGAGTGGATGAAGCGCGGGAGTTTTTTGGGGAATTTGCACGTCTGAGGTCAATTCTTGAGGTTTGCTGCAGCGTGGGTCTGGGCTATCTGCAGCTGGGTCAGAGCAGCAGTACGTTTTCGGGGGGTGAGAATCAGCGTGCCCGGATTGCCGCAGAACTTGCCCTGCCGTCCGCCGAACACACGCTGTATGTGCTTGACGAACCCACCGGCGGACTGCATGCTTTCGACGTGCAGCGACTGATCGGCCATCTCAGAGGGCTGGTCCGGCTGCAGCACACGGTCATTGTACTCGAACATCACTCAGATGTGCTCAACGCCTGCGATTGGGTGCTTGAACTGGGCCCCGATGCTGCCGCCGCCGGCGGACAAATTATTTCGGCGGGTTGCTGGGGCTGACATCCTTCACCTGCTGGCTGTTGGCTGTCGTCCTTCAACGGTCGGGGTCGGTGTTGAGCATTCAGGTAACAACGTGCGGTTGACACCGGGCCGTTGACTGCTCACTGCTGATCGCTCAAAAGGGCTCTACCATGCTTGCTCGTGCGACTTTCTGTGTTGTCTTCACCGCCATCCTGAGCTGCTGTTTGCGCCCGACCGCAAACGCGGAGGATTTTCCGCTGGTGGCTGCCGTGGAGCGTCAGCCGTTTGTATCGGCAGTGCGCCGACTCACAGAAGCCCTGCAGTTCGCCGGTTCACCGCTTCCTGAAGATGTTCAGAAGCAGTTGCAGGCAGCGATCGCGAACACAGACGACCGGCAGGCTGTACAGCAGATTCAGCGCATTCTGGATCCCCTCTGCCTTGCTCTGATAGCGATTAACCCGGAAAGTCGCGTGAGGGTCACGGAGGGGCGGGTGCCGAAGCAGTTGTTGCAGCAGGGCTGGCGGACATTTCTGGTGAAGGTGCATAATGAGGCTGGCATTAACCCACCACTGCAGCTGGAGAGCCCGAATGCGCTGCCGGTCTATCAGCAGGGTCGAGGTGCGCGGGAAGAGCCACGGCGAACTGAGAAGCTTGTGAATCCCGAAGACGTGCCGGACCGATTTCTCGACCTGCAGGTGCTCCGCCGTGAACCGCTCAAACCCACGCTCTCGGGCCTGCTGGTCGAATACCAGGTGGTGCAACTGTACAGCCGCGATGCGGGTGCTCGAGAAGCATTGCTCAGCTTCCACATCGGTGCAGGCACCCAGGATCTGGGTTTCCGCAGTGCCATACCGGTACTCTTTCAGTGTCAGCCGGCGGTCAAGGTGGTGCTGCGCGTGCAGGACGAAGACGGCTCAGCGACAACCGCCTCGTTCGTCATTCGCGACTCTGCCGGGCGTACCTGCCCGCTGCCCTCCCGCAGACTCGCGCCCGACTTTTTCTTTCACGAGCAGATCTATCGGGGTGACGGGGAATCGGTACTGCTGCCTCCCGGCGAATACTCCATTCTTGTCAACCGGGGCCCTGAATATCTGCCTCAGAAACAGCAGGTTACGATTCCGGACGTGGCGGAGCACGAGCTGTCATTTCGGCTGCAGAGGTGGATTCACGCCGCCCGGCGTGGCTGGTATTCGGGTGACCACCATGTGCATGCGGCCGGTTGCGCGCACTATGACAGTCCCACGGAGGGTGTGGGACCGGAGGACATGCTGCGGCATCTGCTGGGCGAAGACCTCAACGTCGGCTGTGTGCTCAGCTGGGGGCCCTGCTGGTACACTCAGAAAGAATTCTTCAGCGGAGCTGTTTCGCAGTTATCAACCAAAGAAAACCTGATGCGGTACGATGTGGAGGTCAGTGGCTTTCCGTCGTCGCACGCCGGTCATCTCTGTCTCCTGAAACTCACCGAAGACGACTATCCCGGCACAACGCGTCTGGAGGACTGGCCCAGCTGGACCCTCCCCGTCCTCAGCTGGACTCGTAAACAGGGCGGTGTTGCCGGTTACAGTCACAGCGGCTGGGGGCTGGCTCTGCCCGACGTGATGCCGGATGGATCACGTGAGTTTCATGGTCAGCCGTGGGGCGGGGCTCCACGAGGCTGGCAGGGCACTGCTGCATCCTCGCTGCCGGATTACGCCATGCCTAAGTTCGACGGCATCGGCGCTAATGAATACGTGGTTACCACAACACACGGCGAGTGCGACTTCATCTCGGCCGTCGATACGCCCGCCATCTGGGAACTCAACGTCTGGTACCACACGCTGAACTGCGGCATGACCACTCGCATCAGCGGTGAAACGGACTTCCCGTGTATTTACGGTGACCGCGTTGGACTCGGACGAATCTACGTCAGCCTGCCTCAGGATCAGCCACTCAGCTACGATGCCTGGGTGGAAGGTCTCCGGGACGGCCGCAGCTACTGCGGCGACGGACTCAGCCATATCCTCGATTTCCGTGTGAACGACCGAAAGGTGGGTGAACGTTCCGCTGCCGGGGTCAGCCGTCTGGATCTGAATGGTCCGCAGACTGTGACGGTGGCCTTTGACGCTGCGGCCTTGCTTGCCGAGCAGCCCACGGAGTTCACTGAATCCATCCGCAGCCGTCGACTTGACGACAAGCCCTACTGGCACATCGAGCGTTGTCGCGTCGGCAAGTCGCGTCGAGTGCCGGTGGAAGTGATTGTCAACGGCAGGCCGGTGGCTGTGCGTGAACTGGAGGCGGATGGTCAGCTGCGGTCATTCGAAATTCCGGTGGAACTGCCGGAATCCGCCTGGGTCGCTGTACGAATTCTGCCTTCCGTACACACCAACCCGGTGTTCGTGCATGTGGATGGGAAACCGATTCGTGCCAGCCGCCGGAGTGCTCAGTGGTGTCTTGACGCCGTTGAGGTCTGCTGGAACGCCAAGCAGGGGCGAATCCGGGAAACCGAACGCCCGGCTGCCCGTGCGGCCTACGATCATGCGGCAGCCGTATATCGTCAGGCTCTGGCTGAAGCCCGAGCGGACTGAGGCATCCGTCAAGACGCGACTATTGATTTTCCAGCTGCCAGTGCACCGCGGAGCGGGTGAGTTCTCCGGCGCTTTTCAGCCCGAGTTTGCGTTTGATGTTTTCACGGTGCGTATCCACGGTGTGGGTGCTGATGAACAACTTGGCCGCGATAACGCCGCTGGAGTAGCCTTCTGCGATCATGCGGAACACGTCGAGTTCACGATCAGTGAGTCGCTCCACTCCGCGGAGTTGCTGATCTCCGTTGAGTGCCTGGGTCATGAGTCGCTGCGTGAGGGTCGGGCTGCAAAAGCGTCTGCCCTTCAGGACAGCACGGACAGCCTCGAGCAGCCGTTCATCGGTTTCCTGTTTATTGAGGTATCCGAGTGCTCCGGCGCGGAGTGCTCGTTCGCCATAGATGGATTCGCGAAATCCGGAGATCACGAGAACCCTGCAGGCACTGCCCCTCGCGCGAATCTGCCGGACCAGATCAAGTCCGCTGCTGTCGCGGAGTGAGATATCGACGATCGCGAGGTCCGGCATGCCGTTCCGCAGCAGCTCAAGAGCCTCTGCCTCTGACGCGGCCTCACCCATCACCCGCAGATCCGGTTCTGCTGCCAGCCGAGCAGCAAGTCCCGCGCGAAGCAGTGGATGATCATCAACCAGCAGAATGCTGGCCGTGCGTCCGATTCCATAATTCCATTCAGCCATTTCCAGACTCCATAGGCTCCACTCGGCAGCGGACCACCGTTCCTCCATCGGAACAACAGCCAACCTGCAACAGTCCGCCAATCCGGCGAGCCCTGTACGCCATGTTTCTGAGACCAATTCCCCCGCACTGATTGGCAGGTCCGGGATCATCTGACGAGCAGTTTTCAGACTGGCAGATACCGTGCCCGTTGTCGGTAACTTCCAGTTCGAGGCAATCGCGACTTCCGTGAAGAGAGACTCGCACGTGGTCGGCGCCGCCGTGCCGAATGGCATTGCTGACGGCTTCCTGCACGATCCGCAGCAGCTGCAGAGCGCGTTCAGAATTGAGAAGTTCAAAGCCGGGCTGGCCTGGTTTCAGGCAGTGAATTTCGCAATGGACGCTGCGGGCGGCTTCGAGTGAAAGTCGGAGCTCCTCAAGTCTCGCCGGTAACTCAGATGGGTCAATTTCGCTGAGCAGCAGCCCGTGGGAAAGGTCCCGAACGCTGCGGGAAGCCATTCCGAGTGCGCGGCGGATACCGGTGAGTGTTTCAAGGAGTTGTGAGGTTTCGCTGGGATCCAGGCAGCACACCGCTCGATTCGCCCCATCCGAGGTTGTGGATCCACTTGCTTCCGTGACCGGAGCTTCACGGGGAACCTTTTCTGCGTGTCCGTTGTGTTCGGGTGTGAACTTACCGGAGTCTGATACACGATTGGACTGTGAACGTCGCAGGGCGCGGTCGACGAGCTTTTGCAGTCCGGCGGCGAAGAGCGCTGCAGCGGCCAGCTCCTGGCCAACCGCATCATGCAGCTCGCGGGCTATTCGCTGATTTTCCGCTTCGAGGGAGTCCAGTGTGTCAATGACACCGGGCTCACGGCATTCAACAGACTGCGGTTCCATATCTGTCAATTCCTCTGCTGCTGTTGGGCCTGGCCTGTGTTGCGCAGCGACACGGTGAGTGCATCTTAGGGCGCGTGAAATCATCAACCTATCAGGATCTTCGCCATTCGTGCTTTGGCAGACTTCCCGATATCCGTCACTGCCACTGGTCATAACATGACAGCAGCACGCAGCCGGAGTTCAGTCGACGGTGTCAGCCTGGTTCATAAACGGCGACAGCGTCCGGCCTGCTCTGAGGTGCTTCCCTGCCCTGTCGCTGACGTGGCGGCCGGTCGTGCCGATTGCGGCGGAGCGTTGCGTGCAATCATCCTGTCCTCGGAACTGTTTCCGGGGGCGATCAGCTGGTTTTCGAGAGGAGTCCAAGATGACGGCATTGCTGCCACGGTTCACCCAGGCACTGACCCCCTTTTTTTCCCGCGACCCATTTGCCGGCATCCAGCAGGAAATGGATGAGCTGTGGAGTCGTTTTCGCATGGAATCCAACGGCGAATGGCAGAGCACTGCCATCGCCCCTTCAGTCGACCTTTCGGAGTCAGACGACGCGATTCAGGTTCGCATGGATGTTCCGGGATTGAAGGCCAGTGAAATTCATGTGGAAGTCACCGGCAACACGCTCCGCATCAGCGGTGAGCACAAGGAGGAGAAGAAGGAGAAGGGCCGCACTTATCACCGACTCGAACGTCGTGTCGGCACGTTTTCCCGTGCGATTACTCTCCCCGCGGAAGTCCAGGAACAGAAAGTCAGCGCGGAATGCCAGGATGGTGTGCTGACGATCGTTTTGCCAAAGTCGGAGGCAGCGCGGACACAGACGGTGAAAGTGATCGCCAAGTAACGCAGCACATCCGGGAGTGGTCTCCGGCAGCTGCCGTATTGCCTGACGGTTGCCGGCCCTCCCTCCTCGGTCGCTGTTGCGTTACTGCGGCATTTTCAGGAGCACAACCGGGGGACGAAATCCCCCGGTTGCCGGGGAGTGCCGTGTGTTTGGCAGGAGATGCTATGAAATCTGCCCCCAGGGAGTGTCGCGCAGGTTACTGAGTTGCGAAGAAGCAACACCGGATTCCGTGAGATCCTGCTGTAGCGGTGTTGCGGGTTGGGGTGACCGCATTAGGATGCCCGATCCTTTGAGCTCCCCTTCCTCCGCTCGCCTGCCACCTTCTGAAAGTTCCTGATGTCTTCTGTGTCGCGATTCGTGCATCACAGCTCCGCCGAGCTTCCGCAGGAAATGCGTGAGCTGCAGCGAAGAATTTCGCTGCTGTCGCCTGGTGACCGTCGCCTGCTCACAGAAGCCTTCGATCGCACCGCAGCCATGCTTGATCGCCGCGGTCGGCTGCTCGAAATGATGCAGCAGGCCATGTCAGATTTGCGTCACAGCCTGCATTGCATGGCCTTCGACCTCGAAGCCACTCGACGAGAACGCGACCTGCTGAAAGCGCAGCTGGAAGACAGTGGTGACCCGGAAAATCCAGAGCAATTTTGGGGGTAATGCGGGTTACAACGACAAGTTTGCAGGAATCTTCACGGAATTCCGCAGATTGTCGGGGAAGAGCTGCAGAGCAGAGTCAGGACTGAACCAGGCTGGCGTTGTACGAATTAGGGATGGTGCGTCCGGCGTGCGGCTGCACCATGCCCTGGTCGTCGGTCAATCGGCCAGGGGCTGTATTCGTGAATCCGCTGCGACTGTTCCGCAAATCCTCACCCGCCGCCTCGATGGCAGGGTCTCGCTCGGCAGCGAAAATGACGTGGGCTCGATCGTCACTTTCGGGTTCTCTGCAGGCCACCAACGTCTTTCTGCGGAGAAACCTCTGGATCTGGCCAATCATCGCCGTGTCTATTCTGGCGTCCGTGGCGTGGCTCGTCGGCACAGCCATCGAAACCACGATGCGCGATACTCTCAGATCCAGCCTGCAGACGCTGTTAAGCGTCGAGGTGGCGATGCTGAAGACGTGGTTTCAGGTGCAGGAGTCGAATGTGCAGTCGGCCGCAAACTCCACCGAAGTGCGGCGAATCACTCAGCAGCTGCTCGATCAACAGGAGCCTGATGCACGTCCGATACCCGGGGCAGACGCCAGTGTCGCTCCCACCGACGTACGGCTGCTCCACCGGGACCTCGGACGAATACTCAGCCCCCTGATTTCTTCGCACCGCTACACGGGTTACCTGCTGGCCGACAAGCGTCGCCGCATCCTGTCTGCCTCGGATGAGTCGGTGATCGGCATTGAGGGTACGGGCGAATTTGAGGCATTTCTCACGAAGGCTCTGGACGGTCAAAGCACAGTCTCAACGCCATTTCGCAGTTTTTCCCTGCTGAAGTCAAGCACCGGTCGAACGGACTCATCCGTGCCTGTGATGTATGCCGTGGCACCTGTGCGGGATGAGAACTTTCAAGTCATCGCCGTGCTCGCCCTGCAGATCAGGCCTGAAGAGGAGTTTACGGAGATTCTTCAGCTGGGACGGATGGGCGAATCCGGGGAGACGTACGCGTTCAATCGGTCGGGCCTGATGGTATCCAACAGCCGTTTTGACGAAGACCTGAAACTGCTCGGTCTTGTCCCGCAGGAAGAGTTCAGTTCATCGCTGCTCACTATTCATCTGGTGGATCCGCAGGGGAATTTGCTGGAGGGCTATCGGCCAAAGACTCTGAGGCGCGATATGCCCCTGACTTACATGGTGCAGGCCGCAGTTGACGGCTCTGCCAGCGACAATCTGGACGGCTATGCGGACTATCGCGGCGTACCGGTGGTGGGCGCCTGGCAGTGGCTGGAGGCCTACGACCTGGGAGTTGCGACCGAGGTGGATTTTGCTGAGGCGTACCGCCCGTTGACCATTCTGCGGAGAACATTCCAGGCAATGTTCGTGCTGCTGGTGCTGACCTCGATTGCAATCTTCGTCTTTACGATCATTGTTTCACGGCTGCAGCGGGAAGCACGAAAGGCTGCCGTGGCAGCGAAACAGGTGGGGCAGTATGAGCTGCTGGAGAAACTGGGGCAGGGGGCGATGGGAGTGGTCTACAAGGGGCGCCATGCAATGCTCCGACGCCCCACCGCCATCAAGCTGCTGGATGTGGAAAAGATTAACCCCTCTTCGATCGCAAGGTTTGAACGAGAGGTGCAGATCACCTGTCAGCTGAACAACCCCAACACCATTGCCATCTACGACTACGGCCGAACACCGGAAGGCGTGTTCTATTACGCCATGGAATACCTCGATGGCATCAATCTTGAAAACCTCGTTCAGGTAAGCGGGCCACTTCCGGAAAGTCGGGTGATTCACCTGCTGCTGCAAATCTGTGGTTCTCTGTACGAAGCCCACAGCCGGGGGCTTGTGCACCGCGATATCAAACCAGCGAATATCATGCTCAACCGCCGTGGCGGCCTTCCGGACGTCATCAAAGTGCTGGACTTCGGCCTCGTAAAAGCGCTGGACGAAAAGAAACAGGCCGGGATGACGGCGGCCAATTCACTTACCGGCACACCGCTGTATATTTCGCCCGAAGGCATCAATGCCCCGGCACTCGTGGATGCCCGCAGCGACATCTATGCAGTAGGCGCTACCGCCTACTTCCTGCTCACCGGCCAGCCACCTTTTGTGTCTGACAACCTCGTGGACCTGCTGCGGCGTCACGTCATGGATCCGCCAGCGCCGCCTTCCCAGCGCCTGGGTCGCGAGGTATCACCGGGGCTCGAAACTGCAGTGCTTGCCTGTCTCGAAAAGAACCCCGCCAACCGTCCGCAAACTGCCCGCGATGTGATCTCGCTGCTGCGTAAATGCCCCGAACACGGTCTCTGGACCGTCGATGATGGTGATGCGTGGTGGGGCCGGTATGAGCGAGGTCAGCTGAGCAGTGGCGGAGCAGGGGGAGCGACGATGGCTTCCAAAACCCCAGGGAACCCGAACGAGGATTCGGCCGTGGCTGGTAACCAGCCCCAGCGATCCGGTCCGGCTCCCAGAGCCTCTGAAGGCACGCGAACGCCGCCCTCCTCCAGTTCCTTTGATCGCACCATGATCTCAGACGCCGATGACTGACGTGTCACTAGAACGGACTGAAAAACAGGTCGTTCCAGAGCACAAAGGAGAACAGAGAGAGCAGGAACAGGAGCCCTGCCGCGTGCGCCCAGCCGACAATCCGGGCGCTGGGCTTGCGGCGGGTGATGCCTTCCCAGATCAGGAACACCATGTGTCCGCCGTCGAGAATTGGGATGGGGAGGAAGTTCAGAATTGCGAGGTTAATGCTGAGGAATCCGAGGAAGCTGATGAGCTGGAAAATTCCCCTCTCAGCCAGCCTGTAACTGACCCGAGCGATGGCAATCGGCCCGCTGAGTGATTTGGGGGCGACTTCGCGGCGGACAAGTTGACGCAGACTGAGGTAGATGTTGGAGATGTTGCGGCGAGTACGGGCGTAACCCAGCTGCAGTGCCTCGCCAATGGATTCCGCCTTGCGGAGGTCCTCGAGTGAAGCCCAGGTCCCGGGATGAAACCCTCGAATCCACAGAAACCAGTTCGGTTCCCTTTCCAGCTCCTGAAGGGTTGCCGAACTGACTTCACCGCTTGGTGATTCAAAATGCAGCACGATTCGCCGTTCGGGCACACGCTGCAGCTTTTCAAAGGCCCACGCCCAGTTGATATCTGCTGAAGTACCGACGGCGTTTTCCTCAATTTCATCAAGCTCATTCAGCTTGACCTCCACGGGCCTCTGATCATCCCCCAGCGCGTCAGGTCTGCCTTTTCCAGGATCGGGGTGCAGGAGTTCCACGCGGGTGATTCTGGCTGCAGGCTGAAGCGTGCCGAGCTTTTCGATTTCGGAGCCAGGCAGAATTCGGGCGACACGCGTTTGCACCTGGTAGCCGGCACCAATCGAGGGAATGGTGAGGGGTGCAGTCTGGTAATCCGGACTCTCGCTCCAGCCAGGCAGGCTGGAGGGAACGAGCGTGAGTTCTGCGGTGGAGGGCCCATCGCTGCTCTTGCGACCGACGATAATCTTTACTGGCTGGCCAGCCTTTTGCGCGAAGTAGACAGGGAGAAACAGCGGGTCGATGTCTTCACCGGGAACAAGACCGTCAACAGACTGGATGGTATCGCCCACGCGGAGTCCGGCTTTCGCAGCGATTGAATCACTGCGAATGCCTCGCACAGGTCCCATTGCCATCCAGAAACCCAGCGACCGAACATTTTGCGGTGGAATGCGAATCTCGACTGTCCGCTGCTGGTCGTCCGGCTCGGCGTTTTTGGGATCTGCCGGGCGTTTGACGATGCAGGTCACTTCACGATCTGCATAGAGCGCCAGCGCGTGTCGGAGATCAGGGAGCAATTTGGTTTCCAGCACCGGTTCGTCCGCAGCAGCAACGGGAGTGGCAGGGGCTGAGGCTTCTGCCCCTGCGGCTGCCGCTGGTTCAGCTGACGGAGCTGCTTTGGGTGAGGGGCGGATGCCGACGATGTTGTCGCCCGGGAGGAACGGCTCAGAAGCACGTTCTCCCGGCAGGCCCGCGTCGGAGATCAGATTCGGGTCTTCAATTTCGGAGCTCATGCGAGTGGTGAGTGCGGGCAGGATCCCGATTGTTCGCCCGAGTCCGCTGCGCATCGGCAGAATACTCAGGGTTTCATTGGTCCCGTCCGCTCGCCGGATCCCAATTCGCAATTCATCGCTGGAAAGCACAATGGCTTCCTGGATGTCGATGAATGTTCGCACTCGTTCCCCGTTGATCTCTTCGATGGTATCACCAGGACGGATGCCCGCATTCCATGCCGGATAGCCAGTGAACACAGCTCCCACGACGGGTGAAGGTTCCTGGAGACCGGCGGAGTATGCGATGACGAAGAACAGAAAACCGGTGATCACATTCATGATCACTCCGGCGGAAATGATTGCCATGCGCTGCAGAACTGTTTTGGAGGAGTATGCGCGGGGGTTTTCGGCAATCTCCGAACTGGTCATCTGGTTCGGATCCATATCGTCCTGTCCGAGCATTTTGACGTAGCCACCGAGGGGCAGCAGGGACAGCGCGTACTCCGTTTCACCCTTCTGACGGCTCCAGAGGATCGGACCGATGCCGATGCTGAAGCGTTCCACGTGCACATTGCACCATTTGGCAACGGCAAAGTGGCCCAGTTCGTGGAAGAACACCACAAGGCCCAGTCCGAGGGCAACGGAGAGGACGTTTTCGATCATGCTGAGTGCGGCAGAGAACCCGCCGGCTGCCAGCAGCATTGAATTCAGGATTTCCACCGAAGCGCTTCCTCCCGCGCTCTGCGATCCGCGGCCATGAGCTGCGGAAGGGTTGGCAGAGCATCAAATTGATGGTGATGCAGAATTTCACGAACGCAGTCAGTAATCATGTTGAACCCGAGGGTACCACCAAGAAAACGCTCCACGGCAATTTCATTGGCGGCGTTGAGCACAGCACCACAGGTGCCGCCGCTGCGAGCCGCTTCAAAGCCGAGCTGCAGGGCAGGGAATGTTTCGAAATCGGGCGGTAACAGCTCCAGCGACTGCGGATGGTTCCAGTCCGTCCGACGTGAAGGACTGGGCAACCGTTCGGGATGCAGCAGGGCATACTGAATCGGCAGCCGCATGTCCGGAGGTGACATCTGCGCGACCACGGAACCATCGTGGAATTCAACGAGCGAATGGATGACGGACTGGGGGTGGATCACGACGGCCAGACGGTCAGCGGGGAGTCCGAACAGCCAGCGCGCTTCGATAATCTCCAGTGCCTTATTCATCATCGTGGCAGAATCAATCGTAATCTTGGGCCCCATTTGCCATGTGGGGTGCCGCAGAGCAAGTTCCGGAGTGACATCCTGAAGCTGACTGCGGGTGCGGCCACGAAATGGACCACCGCTGGCGGTCAGCACCAGCCGTTCAACCTGATCCCGCCGACCACTCTGCAAACATTGAAAAATCGCGCTGTGCTCACTGTCCACCGGAATTACCATCGCCCCTGTCTCTGCCGCCCGCTGCATGATCAGCGGGCCGGCAACCACCAGCGATTCCTTGTTCGCCAACGCCACTCGCTTGCCGGAGTCTACTGCGGCCCAGGTTGCAGGCAGCCCGGCTGCTCCCACCATGGCACAGACCACGGTGGAGATTTCCGGAGCCCGGATCAGGGCTTCGAGACTGTCCAGACCGCGATACCATGCTGTGCGCCGCCCCGGTTGCGGCAAAGCTGAGGGCGAGGGAACTTCGGCGGACGAACAGCCAAGCACCGCCCACTCCGGCTGAAACTCAGCCACCTGCCGACAGAGCCGCTCCACGCTGCGGTGCGCAGCCATTCCCAGTATCCGCAGACGGTCGGAATGCTGCCGCACAACGTCAAGGCAGCTGGTTCCTATCGATCCGGTGGAACCCAGAACGGCGATGGTGGAAAACCGGGACAAAGTAAGGAGTTTCCGGACGGTTTGGGGCTGAAGAATTCGGTTCCACGCGGGTGAGACTCCGAGTGCAACACGGGAAGCAGGTGCGGGTAGCGCTGCATTGTATGCTGAAAACAGGTATTTGGGAAAGTGCGGGTGCCGCAGCGAAGACAGCTGCAGCCGGGGTTCCGTCCATCAATTCCCCGGAATCGTCCATTCCCGCGGAAAACCCGCATTCACTGACTCGAAATTCGCTTGCCCCCCAGCAGTTTTTTCCGAAAATCTCCGTTCACCATCGGCCAAACTGCCCTGCCCCCGGCCCACTCCCGCCACATTTACCCCGGAAACATCCGCCGCATGCCCACAAGCCTGATCCTCCGGCCATTTGTTCCACTGCTGATGCTGTTCATGGCCGGGCTGGGAGTGCTCCCGGCCAACTCGGACTCTGCCGCATTCGCTGCCCCGCCAACCTCTGCCAACACTCCCCGGCCGAACGTGATCATCATCTACATGGATGACATGGGCTACGCCGACATTGGCCCCTTCGGTGGCGATCAAACAATTACCCCTAACCTGAATCAGCTGGCTGCCGATGGTCGCCGATTCACCGACTTTTATGTCGCTCAGGCTGTCTGCTCCGCTTCCCGCGCCAGCCTGATGACCGGCTGCTACAACGTTCGCATCGGAATCATGGGAGCGCTCGGACCCAAATCCCGAATCGGACTGAATCCCTCAGAAACCACTCTGGCGGAAGTCTGCCGCAGCCAGGGCTACGCGACTGCCTGCTTCGGCAAATGGCACCTCGGCCACAGCCGGCAATTCCTCCCTCTGCAGCAGGGCTTTGACCAGTACTATGGGCTACCGTACAGCAACGACATGTGGCCCTTCCACCCGGAAGTACTGCACCTGCCCATGGAAGAACGCCTCAAAGCCTGGCCACAACTGCCACTGTACGAAGGCAACGACATCATCGACCCGGAAGTCACTGCTGAAGAACAAACTCTGCTGACCCACCAATACACAGAGCGTGCCGTGGCGTTCATCGAATCCAGCCGCAGCAGGCCTTTCTTTCTCTACCTTCCGCATACCATGGTGCACGTCCCGCTGTTTGCCGGCGAACAATTCAGGGGCAAAACAGGGAAGGGCACATTTGCTGACGTCGTTGCCGAAATTGACTGGTCCGTCGGCCGCATCGTGGACACCCTGCGACGGCTGGGACTGGAACAGAATACCCTGTTGGTGTTCACATCCGACAACGGCCCGTGGCTGAGCTATGGCAATCATGCGGGTTCGGCCGGCTCGCTGCGTGAAGGTAAAGGCACCATGTTCGACGGGGGGTGTCGAGTCCCCTGCCTGATGAAGTGGCCGGCAGCCATTCCACCCGGCACTGTCTGCCACGAGCCTGCCATGACTATTGATCTGCTGCCCACCGTCGCTGAGCTCATTGGCGCTCCGCTCCCGGAACTGCCAATTGATGGACTCAGCATCGCCCCGCTGATGCTCGGCGAACATCAGAAATCACCCCACGAGGCCCTGTATTTCTACTGGGGCCCCGAACTACAGGCAGTTCGCAGCGGTCCATGGAAACTTCACTTCCCCCACGCCTACCGCACGCTTGCCGGAAAATCCGGCGGCAGGGATGGCATGCCAGCACGCTATCAAAACGCAAATATCGAAGAATCACTCTTTGACCTTGCCAGCGATCCCGGCGAGTCGCGCAACGTCGCCAGCGAACACCCCGAAATTGTCGCCCGACTCAAAACGCTCGCTGACCTCGCCCGCAACGAACTCGGAGATACCAATCGCAAAGGTCGCGGATTTCGCCCTGCCGGAGCGGATCCCTAGCGTCCCGCTGGCGGAAGATTTCTGTCCTCAGGCCCCGAGTCTCAGGAAAAGCGTTTCCCACCC
>JBEAUF010000150.1:0-10961 GCA_041161565.1 Planctomycetota bacterium
CGCGGAATGCGTTCTGAGCACCGTGCGAGTCGTGGTCTGGCAGAACACTGAACGCACCAAGACAAGTCACAGCAACTGTGCGATGGGATTTCTGTTGACTTGTCACGGAGGGTCGTGACCACCGGGGTGCCATGGGTGGCAGCGGCAGATGCGGAGGGTGCCACGGAGGGTGCCGCGGAGGACGCCGTATTTTTGGATGGCGAGGATCATGTACTGACTGCAGCTGGGGTGGAAACGGCAGTTCGGTCCCAGCCAGGGGCTGATACCGAGCTGGTAGAGCCGAACGAGTCCGATCAGCAGCAGTGCGGGGATGCGGGTCATTCTTCCCGGTAGTCCAGTTCAAGGCTGGCGTCTGTATCCGCGATGGTGATCTGGTTGGGTGTGTTGAGCACTTGTGCGTCGTCGATGGTGGGACCGGGCTGTACGGCGCCCATATTGGTGACCACAACATCATAGACTCCGGCGAGTGGTCCGGAGGTGCGGGGGATCGAGAATTTCCCGGCGTTCACCATGGCCCAGGCTGTGGGGTGATGCGGGGAACGCGGCCGCAGGGTGATGGAGCCCCAGCGGAGGGGTGTGCCGTTGAGCTGTACGGTGCCGCTGACGGCTCGTCGGGGCCCGGCGGCCAGCAGGGCGTTTTGACGCAGCCAGACAGTGGCGGCCTCGAGCCACGACTGGAGCGCGGGGTGTCCGGGGGCCAGGCCGACGCCGTGCTGTCCCTGCTGGAACACATGCAGTTCGGCCGGGACACCTGCCCGTTTGCAGGCGGTGAAAAACGCGATGCTGTTTTCGGGGGGTACGCCGGAGTCTTCAGCGGTGTGGAAGAGAAACGTGGGTGGGGTGTCCTTTGTCACATTGCGGTCGCTGGAGAGGGCCGCGAGCTGTTCGGCGGAGGCGTCCGGGCCGAGCAGATTGCGGGCGGATCCGCGGTGGGCGAAATCGGCTGAGAAGCTGATAACGGGGTAACCGAGGATCCCGAAACTAGGCCGGGAATGCTGACGATCAATCGGATCGGCGGCGGCCGGGTCACCGGGAGTGAAGAGTGTGAGAGCGGTGCTGGCGAGGTGTCCGCCGGCAGAGAATCCCATGATGCCGACGCGTTCGGGGTCGATCTGAAAGTCTGCGGCGTGGTTGCGCACGAGGCGGATTGCGCGGAGCGCATCATTGAGCGGGACCGGGTGGCGGTAGGGAGCCAGTCGGTAGCGGAGCACGAAGGCGGTGATCCCGAGTCGATTGAAGAAGCGGGCCGGCTGGGTGCCTTCGTGATCGACGGCGTGGATGCCGTAGCCGCCACCGGGGCAGATCACAACGGCGGTCCCACTGGGCTGCTGGTTCGGCTGCGTTGCCGCGGGGTAGACCCAGAGACCTGGGCGATCGGCGTTGGTATCTCCTTTGGCAGCGGGGGCCCCGTCGGGCCAGAGCAGGCGGAATTCGGGTTCCTGGGCATGAACCGTGCTGAGACTGACTGCGGCGACGATGCAGCAGCAGAACAGCAGTGAACTGGCGAGGCTCTGTGGGAGTGCGGACATCACGAATGCTCCGGTTGGTATTCAGCCTGCGGCATCGACACCGATGGCGGTGGCGGTGGCGTAGTCACGGGCGTGTGAGATGGTGATGTGGATGTGCCGGATGCCGAGTTGAGTGGCGATTTCCGCGGCGCGTCCGGTGAGTTTGACGGTGGGCTGGCCGGTGTGCAGGGGGAGGACTTCGATGTCGTGGAAGGTCATACCTTCGATGAAGCCGGTTCCGAGCGCCTTGACGACGGCTTCCTTGGCGGCCCAGCGACCGGCGATGCGGACGGCGGAATCCCGTTGCCTGTCGGCCCATGCCAGTTCTGCGGGCGTGAAGCAGCGTTCGCTGAAATGCGTACCGTGCCGTTCCAGCATGGAGCGGATGCGGTCGATTTCAACGATGTCGGTACCGATGCCGATGATCATGTCATGCCCCGTATTTCTCCAGTCGTCCTGCGTGAGCGAGGGCATGGAGCATGAGGTAGCGGGCTTCGAACTGTCCGAGTTCGCCGATGCGGCAGGCGGATTCACCGAACTGTTTTGAGCCATCGAAGCGGCAGTTTTCGGCGACGAGCATGGTGGGGACGGCGTGTCCGCTGTGGGATTTCATTTTTGAGGGGGTGCTGTGGTCACCGGTGATGATGAGCACATCCGGTTTGAGGGCATTGATGCGGGGGATGCCACCGTCGAATTCTTCGGTGCGGCGGACTTTGGCTTCGAAGTTGCCATCTTCACCGGTGGAGTCGGTGTATTTGAAGTGGATGAAGAAGAAGTCGTATTTGGACCAGTTGGCTTCGAGGCAGGCGAGCTGATCTTCGAGGGAGTGTCCGGCATCGAGGATATCCATGTCGACGAGTCGGGCGAGACCGCGGTACATGGGATAGACGGCGATGGCGGCGGCGCGTGTGCCGTAGACATCCTGGAAGCGGGGAATGGGCGGCATTTTGGCGATGCCGCGCATGGTGAGCAGATTAGCGGGCTGATCGTGTTTGAGGATTTCTGCGGCCTGACGCATGAATTCGGCGAGGATGTCAGCGGTTTTCTGGGAGGCGGGGTCGGCGCCGTGGGGTTTGAGTGGCGGGACACCGGTGCGCTGGGGGTCGGTGTCGTTGACACTGCCGCCAAGTCCATCGCCGCGAATGACGATGACGAGTCGATATTCCTTGACGTGACGAACGAAGACTTCAACGCCGGGGATGCGGATGGTGTCGAGTTTTTCGCAGAGTTTTTTGGCGATGTCGGAGGAGACTCGACCGGCGCGGCGGTCGCTGATATTGCCGGCGGCGTCAACAGTGACGAAGTTGCCGCGGACGGCGACATCGCGATCGGTGAGGGCGAAGTCGATGCCGAGCGCTTCGAGGACTCCGCGGCCGATGTCGTACTTGAGCGGGTCATAGCCGAAGAGTCCAAGGTGACCTGGGCCGCTGCCGGGGGCGATGCCGGGCAGCACAGGGATGCTCATTCCGAGAACTCCGCGCTGAGCCAGTGCATCGAGGTTGGGCGTGTGCGCAGTTTCCAGCTCGGTTTTTCCGCCCGGCTGGAGCGGCAGGCCGCCGAGTCCATCGGCGACGTAGAGCACGATTTTGGAGTCCGCGGGTTTTTGCAGGCGACGAGTGAGGTCGTGGATATCGGTCATGGGAGTTCCTGGGTGGCGAATTGTGGTGTGGCAGTGGCCGGAATAAGAAATGGGTGTGGATGGGCGTGGTGTGAATGCGATTCAGCGAGGCAGACCGGTTTCCCGGGACCGCCCGCTGCGTTCCATGATTTGCTGCCATTCGGCGAGCGGCAGTTCGCGGGCTTCGTCGACGAGCAGTCTTGGGATGTCGTCCACCACGGGATAGCTGAGACGCGCCGCCGGGCTGGTGCTGACGAGGCAGTCACCGTCGTGGACAAGTTCAGCGTGGGTTTTGGGACACACGAGGTAGCCGCGTGAGTTTTCAAAACGGAAGGTCATATGGGCAGCTTTGCTTTCAGAATCCCCGCAGTTCGCGGATGTCACGGAAGGTGCGGAGTTGGTAGCTGATTCCGGCGTAGTCGAGCGACGAGCAGAGGGCGCGGACGGCGACGCCCATGCCATCGGGACCGCTGAAACCGCCGAACTGTCCGCCCCCCTTGAGGTGGGGTTCAGTTTCGAGGAAGAAGCCGGGGAGTCCCAGCTGCTGCAGACGCTGCTGGAGCGCCGGAAGCTGTTCGCGCAGGTCGCGGAAGATGAGTTCGTGCCCGGAATCGCCGACATTGCACGGCACGAAGTTTTTCAGGCGTTCTTCGTCGACGGCACCTTCCCAGACCAGAGCGGGGTCGATGCGGTAGTCCTTAACGTGCATCCAGCCAAGCCAGGGAAGTACGGCCTGATATTCGGCGAACACCTGCAGGGCGTTTTTATTCTGAGCGGCCACGTTGCCAGCGTCGAAGATGAGCACCATAGCGGGGTGGTTGACACGGCGAGCCAGTTCGGCCAGCAGCGGACCGGTTTCACCAATCAGATTGGGTTCGATCTCGACGCCGTAGACGAGGCCCTGGTCGGCGCAGGCCTGAGCGATGCTGCGGATCAGGTCGGCGGCCTGGTCGAGGTATTGTTCGGGGCGAGTTCCGCGGGGATGGTAGAAGGAAAAGCCGCGAATCAGCCGCGTTTCAAGGGCGGTGGCACAGCGGATGGTGCGAGCGACTTCGGTGGCGAGATATTCCGGGAAGGGGACGTATTTGTTGTGTGAGCCGTCGTTGACATCCAGCAGTTTGACCTTGCCAATGCGAGAACCGATGCTGGTGACGTGAATGCCGTATTCCGTGTGCAGCCGTTTGAGCTGCAGGAGTTTTTCTTCGGAAAGTTCGGTCACATGTTCGACGCGACCTTCACCGGTGACATCGATGAAACGCGGGCTGTAGTACCGCAGACCAATGGCCGCGAGGGCCGTCATTTGTTCCAGAGCAGTGCGGCGATTGGCCGCTTCGTCAGCGAAGGCGCTGATAATGACCGAAGGCGTCGTCATGAAAAACCTTTGGAAACTGCGGGAGTGTGGGAGGCTGTGGATGCAGCCGGAATTCTCTGCAGACTGGCGGCTGGAAACAAGTGAGCGCCGCGGGAGGGAACGCAGGGGGCCGATTTGCGGACGGGTGCGGGAGTGATTTTTCGATTTGCGGCTTTGAGGGTATTCTGCTGGGCATTCGGGATTTTGACATCCATGCCGCTCAGGAGCCTGTCACAAGGATCATTCCATGCCGTTTTTCTCTGCCCGCGTCGCCACCGCCGGAATACTGATCACCAGCCTGCTGATGCTCCTGCCTGACTTAGCCGCAGCCGATCGCCCGAATGTACTGGTGGTATTTGCTGATGACTGGGGGCACTTTGCGAGCATTTATGGGCGATTGCGTCCGGGGACCATCAATGACGTGGTGCGGACGCCGAATTTCGACCGCCTTGCAGGCTCGGGAGTACTGTTCACCAACGCGTTTGTCAACGCCCCGTCCTGCACTCCCTGCCGCAGTTCGCTGCTGTCCGGCCAGTACTTCTGGCGGACGGGGCGGGGGGCGATTCTGCAGGGGGCGATCTGGGATGAAGCGATTCCGTCGTTTCCGCTGCTGCTGGAGAAATCCGGATATCGGGTGGGAAGCAACGGCAAGGTCTGGAGTCCGGGTTCTCCCGCAAACGCGCCGATTGGTGGTCGGCGGACGGCCGTAAATTCCGCTGGCGGGCGTTTCAACGACTTTTCCGAAGAGCTGGCGAAGTCCGCCGATCCGAATGCCACTCGGGAACTGCTGCTGGAGGAGGTGCGGCAGAACTTTCGCGGGTTCCTGATGTCAGCCAGCAGTCCGCAGCCATTTCTGTACTGGTGGGGTCCAACCAACACGCACCGCACGTGGATCAGGGGTTCCGGAAAGCAGTTCTGGAACATCAATCCGGACGATCTGCGCGGGAAGCTGCCGGGACATCTGCCGGATGTGGCGGAAGTGCGGGAGGATGTGGCGGATTATCTGGGGGAGGTGCAGGCATTGGACGCTGGCCTGGGCGCTCTGCTGCAGGTGCTCACGGAATCAGGTCTGGCTGACAACACACTCATCGTGGTATCGGGAGACCACGGGATGCCGGGGGTGCCGGGAGGCAAGTGCAATCTGTATGACCTGGGAACTCACGTATCGCTGGCGATTGCCTGTCCCGGCCGCATTCCGGGGGGGCGTGTGGTGGAGGACTTTGTCAGTCTTCCGGATCTGGCACCGACGGTTCTGGAGGCGGGTGCCGTGACGATTCCCGACGTGATGACGGGGCGGAGTCTGTGGACGCTGCTGCAGCAGCCCGCCTCCGGGCTGGTGGATGCCGACCGCGACAGCGTGCTGATTGGTCGCGAGCGTCACGTGGCACGGGCTCGCACAGATCTGCTGCCCTATCCGCAGCGGGCGATTCGCACGCGAGACTATTTATATATCCGCAATTTCGCGCCGGATCGCTGGCCCATGGGGACCGCACCGGGATTTGGTCTGCCGGACGGCCCGCTGCCCGCCCCGGCACAGCTCACCGACAACACCTTCGCCGCATTTGCCGACATGGACGCAAGCCCGACGAAGGCGTGGGTGATTGAGCAGGGTCTGGCAGATGCTCGGTGGCGCCCATATCTCGACCGCGCGTTTGCGCTGCGCCCCGACGAGGAGCTGTACGCGCTCAGCACTGACCCGGATCAGTTGCAGAACGTGGCTCAGGAGCCACAGTTTGCGGACGTGCGAAAGCAATTGTCTGAGCGGCTGATGAAGGCCCTGCGGGAATCCGGGGATCCGCGCGTGGCAGAGGAACCGGGACCGATCCGCTTCGATCAGCCGCCGTTCACAGACGATGTGGAAAAAGCAGCCGGGAAGGCTGCGGTGAAGAAGAGAGCGAATTAATCGGCGGAGCGTTGATGAAGGGCCGTGGTCAGTGGTCAGTGGTCAGTAGCCAGTAGCCAGTAGGAAGTAGGAAGTAGGAAGTAGGAAGTGGGAAGTGGGGAGTAGGAAGTGGGAAGTGGGGAGTGGGCGATGCTGATGCCGCTGGCGGCGCGGATTGGTGCGGGGCGGGATAGTTGCAGGGGGATTGACATCCCTGCACGCCTGATGTCCGTGGGGCCGCGCCAATGAGCCGCGGGGCGGCACGCGTATGAACGCGTATGAACGCGTATGAGCCGCAGGGCGGCAGCCCGCGGGTAAAGAGCGCTGGCTACGCGCCGCTGACGCCGCGGCCGGGAGTGCGCACAAAGGTGCGAATCGCAACCGGGGGCTTCCGCTCGACCGCTCAGGAGGGGGGCGGGGGATTCAGATTGGGTTTCTGGCGCGTTGGAAGTACCACCATTCGAAGAGCAGCATGGCGAGTCCTGCGAGTGCGAGGGTCCACCAGAGGGGTTTGTCGGTGGCGAGCTGTTCTGCGGGTTTTGTGGCGACGGCGGCTTCGGTGAATTTGAGTTCTTCGACGTCTGCGAGTGAGGTTTCGTGGGTGTTGAGGAGTCCGGTGCCGACGGCTGCGATGGTTTCCTGGCCATCGAGGATTTCGTAGAGGCCGACGCGGGCTGCGGGGGCTCCGACGAGTAATCCTGCGGCATTGGAACGGAGCGTGATGCGGCTGCCGTCGGGGCTGCGGACGTCGTAGGGCTGTTCGGGGTCGAGGTTCAGTGCGGGGAGTACGCCAGTGGGGGCGGCATTGACTTCGGAGAGCGAAGACTGTTTCATGGCGGTGTCAACGGCGTTGGCTGCGAGGATCGGGAAGCCGACGCGGAAGGGCAGAGTGGAGCGATCGGTGTGGAAGGTGAACCACCAGGAGATCTGGAGTCCTTCGCGTTTTTGCAGCAGGAGGGGTCCGGCTTTGCCGTCGACGAGGACTTCGTAGCCGCGTTCCTCGAGGTCTTTTGCGGAGCTGCCTGCGGTGTAGGCGGGGAGTTCTGCGAATTCGACTTCACCAAGCTGGACATGTCTGAGGATTGGGGCGGTGCGATTCCAGTCCACCACGGCGCCGATTTCTTCCTTCACGGTGACGAGGGATTTGAGTTCCTCGGGGATGAGTCCGACGAGTACCTTGACGGGTATGGGCAGTTTTGCGTCTTCGGGTTTGTCTGAAATCAGCAGGTCCCAGGAGCCTTCGGGGACATCCCGGGTTTCGCCGCTGATGACACCGGATTCGACGTTGGGGACGGCCGCTGCAGCGCGGCGCCAGGAGTTAAGTGATTCGGCGGAGAGCACTTTGAGTGGGCGTACGGCGGGGAGGGAGAGCCAGACGCTGTTATCGGCGGCGAGTGCATCAAAGCCAGCGGGGATGAGTCGGGCTTCGAGGAGGATGGTTTGCTGACCGTTGACCGGGAACACAAGTCTTTCGGCGTCGTCTTTGGAGACTTCGACTTTGGAAGACTGGGTTTGCTGGCCATTTTCGAAGAGCTGGAGTTCGGCGTCGAGGAGTTGTTCGACGGAGCCGGTGACGCGGACAAAGACTTCCCATTCGTCAGCCCCGCTGCGGCGGGCACTCAGTTCAGTGATGCCGAGATTGGCAGCCGGCGCACCAATGCGAACAATGTTGAGGTTGAAGGGCAGTTCGAATTCGACTTTTTCCTGGAGGTTGCCGTCGGTGAGGACGGTGACGCGATCGATGGGGAAGGACGTGGTGTACGCGGCGGTCATGCGGAGGACGTCATCGAGCCGTGCGGGGAGGTCCGTGGGCTGGATTTGTTCGAGGGCTTTGAGGAGCTGGCGGCGGTCATTGGTGAATTCGGTGAGTCGTCGTCCGGTGGAGGCGAAGGTGAAGAGGGCGATCTGCTGTCCACCACGGAGGTTTTCGATTTGTTCCCGGACACGTTCCCGGACGAGGTCGAGGCGCGACTTTCCGGAGCTTTCATCGATGGCCCCCATGCTGGCGGAGTTATCGATGAGCAGGGGCAGGTATTCGGAGGTGCCGGCATCTGCCGGAATGAAGGGCTGCATCAGCGCAAGGATGACGAACGCGAGCAGCAGGAGTTGCAGGAGGAGCAGGAGGTTGCGGCGGAATTTCTGGAACGGTGAATTGACGCGCTGGTCGTTGAGCACGCTTTGCCAGAGCACGAGAGAGGGGACGTCGACTTTGGGCCGGCGGAGTTTGAGGAAATAGAGGATGACGAGCGGGATGGCGGCAAGGAAGAACCACGCGCCGTAGAGGTTGACGAAGTTGAGCAGGTTCATCGCTGCACCCATCCCTGCCGGCAGAGGCCGTCAAAAAGCAGGTCGTGGAAGGGGGTTGCGGAACTGACGGACAGAAACCGTCCCTGGCGGCGGCGACACATGTTATCCAGCGCAGCCTGCAGCCGGAGTCGCTGGTCGTGGTAGATACGGAGGAGTTCACCTGCGTTTGTGATGTCGAGCGTATGTCCGGTTTCGCTGTCGACGAAGCGGAGGTCCCCTTCGACGTTGGGAGCGATTTCGGCATCACTGAGGATCTGCAGGCCCCAGACTTCCAGTCCGGCACTGTAGAGCATGTTCATGGGGCGGCTGAGATCGCCGAGTGTCAGGAAGTCGCTGGCCAGAATGGCCACGCCGCGGCCGCGATGAAAGCGGAGCATGCGTTCGATGGCACTTTCAACAGGGATGTCACCGCCACCGGTGATATTTTCGAGGAACTGCAGGAGGGGGCGAATGCGGGTGCGTCCGGAGCCGGGCGGGAGCATCCAGGGCTGGGAGTCCTGAGCATGGACGGCGTAGGCGCTGACTTTTTCGGAATTGAGCAGTCCCATGATGCCGAGGGCAGCGGCGGCGCGTTTGGCGGTGAGCAGTTTGTCGCCGAAGAGCATGGAAGTGGAGGCGTCGACGAGGAGCACCACATGCAGCTCCTCTTCGTGCTGAAACTGTTTGATATAGGGGCGCTGGAGTCGGGCGAAGATGTTCCAGTCGACGTAGCGGAGGTCGTCACCGGCGGCATAGTCGCGGTAATCAGCGAAGTCGGTGCTGCTGCCACCTTTGCCGGAGAGATGTTCGCCGCGGCTGCGGTTGGTCAGTCGTCGGAGAGGCCTGAGCCGCATGCGTTCGATCTGACCGAGCAGGGCGTTGTCGAAGAGCTCCGTGTAGCTGCGCGCTGTTGAAGTCTCCACGTGGCTCAGCCCTCCGTCGGCAGCTTCAGAATGACTTCCTCGATGAGATCCTTCACGGACACATTCTCTGCCTGTCCGTCATAGTTCAGCAGGACGCGATGCTGGAGGACTTCCATGGCGAAGTGGCGGATATCCTGGAAGGAAACATGGGCCCGTCCCTGGCTGAGGGCACGGACGCGGGCGGCACGAATGAGCGCCTGAGCCGCGCGGGGGCTGGCTCCCCAGCGCAGAAACTGTTTGACCCGGTCGGTGGCCCAGGCGGAATCGGGATGGGTGGCCAGCACCAGTCGACAGGCGTAGTCGCGCATCGGGTCGCTGACAACGACGCCGTCAAGCACCGTGCGAAGGTGCAGGATGCGAGCACCATCCAGTACCGAGACGGCTTCGTAACGCTGACGCAGGATCGTGCGGCTGACGACTTCGTTGAGCTCTTCACGGGAGAGGAAGGGGACCACAACCTTGAACATGAAGCGGTCCAGCTGGGCTTCGGGAAGCGGGAAGGTGCCTTCCTGTTCAATGGGGTTCTGGGTGGCCAGAACAAAGAAGGGGGGATCGAGCCGATAGGTGACGCCGCCGGTGGTGACCGTGCCTTCCTGCATGGTTTCCAGCAGTGCGGATTGCGTTTTGGGAGTGGCGCGGTTGATTTCGTCTGCCAGCAGCAACTGGGTGAAGATCGGCCCCTGGCGGAATTCAAACCGGTATTTGCCGGTTTCGTCGGTGGTCATCATGTTGGTGCCGATGACGTCTGCGGGCATCAGGTCGGGCGTGAACTGAATGCGGCGAAACTGCAGCCGCAACACGCCGCTCAGAGCTTTGACCAGTTCCGTCTTGCCCAGCCCGGGGACGCCTTCAAGAAGCACGTTGCCGCCGCAGAGGAGCGCTGTGAGCGTCGCCTCCACAACTCGCTGCTGGCCCACAATCACGCGGCCGACAGCCTCACGCATGGCTTCGAATTCCTGTCGAAACTGGTTTGCTTCTGTCTGCAGCTGAGCTGCCATGTCGTCGGACATTGAAGGGGGCCCTGGTTTGTTGTTTGTTGTTTGTTGTTTGTTGTTTGTTGTCAGTTGTCAGTTGTCAGTTGTCAGTTGTCAGTTGTCAGTTGGCAGTTGGCATACTGGCTTACTGGCTTACTGGCTTACTGGCTTACTGGCATACTGGCTTACTGGCTTACTGGCTTACTGGCTTACTGGCTGTTGGCTGTTGGCTGTTGGCTGTTGGCTGTTGGCTGTTGGCTGTTGGCTACTGCCTGCTGCCTGTCAGGCGGGTTTGGTTACTTGCCCTGATCGCGTTTTTTCTTGATGGCGAGGAGTCGGGAGGTGGTGCCTGCATCTTCAGCGGGCGGCTGTGACCGGGTGTCGTTGGGGGGTTGTGGTGCGGTGGAGCTGCTGGGGGA
>JBEAUF010000152.1:0-7474 GCA_041161565.1 Planctomycetota bacterium
CTGTAGTGTAAAGGGTGTTGACGGCTACGCCATGGCTTAGGCCGGAAACGTAAGCAGATTGACCATTTCGAGGTACTGGACCAGCCGCAGCGTGGAATCGGCTGTGGAGCCTGGCTGCAGAGCCGCTTCGCCGGCCAGCTCGATCAGCCGCTGCCCATCAACCTGCTGGCGGGAATTCAGCAGCTGTAATGCACGCTGCTGCACAACGCCAGAGGCGCGAATGGACTGCAGCCAGCGTTCCAGACTGCGGCCAGGCACGGCCGCCGCGGGATGGCTGCTGACCCTGCGAAACCACCACGCGGCGTTGCCCGGATCAGGTTCCCGACGATGCATGATCGCATGCCAGCAGTCTGCGGTGCGGAGTCGGCCGAGGCCTTCGAGTGCCTGCACGATGGTGTGGGAGTGGTCGTCGAAATCATGGAGCAGCAGCAGTCCGGCTTCGATGCAGGAGAAGTCATCTCTGCTCCGATTCGTGCGCGAAAGCATCAGCTGCACAGAACGGCGGAATGCATCCCGCTGGAGGAGTGGTGCGACCGGTGTGGGACCGGGGGTGCGGCTGCAGTTTGGTTCGCGCTGGTGAATCTCCAGCAGCGGATGGTGCTGCAGAACGGCGTCTGCAATATTCAGCTGGCCTGATGCGGCCACTGCGTGCCGCGGCAGCAGCAGAATATCGTCCGGATGCGGCCGATGCAGAAACGGCAACAGCTCCGCACTGTGCTCCCGCTGCAGCTCTTCAGGCAGCGGGGAACCTGACGCGAAAATCAGTGAACGCTGGTCACAGAGGACCTGCGAAAGGGATTGCTTTGCGGATGCGGCGGGGGATGTGAGCAGGGGCCGCAGCAGCTCAGGGTCCGTACACGCTGTGAACATCAGCCAATCAGCGTCGTCGGCGGCAGCAGCCAGCGCACGGCACTCCGGCAGAAACCCCGCCTGCACTGCAGCGGGTGTTGGGGTCGGCGGCTGACCGGGAAGATTCATCAGAGCCGCGACGGAGTTCGGACAGAAGATGCGGGTGTTGGGTGGCAGCAGCGTGAGCATGGCAGGGGCTTTCTGAAAGTCCCACAGGGTAAGTCAGGGGGCTGCAGGCTATGGGGGCGTCGGGTGGCTGGCGAGCGTCAGCGAGGGTGAAGCGGGGGATGTTTTGTCGGGATGCAGACAGGCTGTCCGGTTTATTCGGGATTTACGGGCTGGATTTGACTGGAAAAATGCGGGTTTTGCGGGAATCTGCTGGAGTGGGAAGAAGGGTTGAACAATGCTGTCAGATTGTCTGAGCGGCACAGGCCGCCTGCCGAATATTTTCTTCCCGCACCTGATTCCAAACCCACCGGGCCTGCCAGCGGGCGTGGCCTGTGCCCTTAGAGGTATCCATGCTGACCTTCGAAAACTTCGCCCTGATCTGCGTGCTGCTGTTCACTCTGGCAACTGCCGTGACTGACATCCGTGAGCGTCGCATTCCCAATCTGCTGACATTCCCGTTCTTCTTTTCGGGCATCATCTATCAGGTATGGGCGTGTGTGGCAACGGGTGCTTCGGCATGGTCGCCCGTGCTGGGGCTTGCTGTGGCCATTGGGATTCTGGGGACGATGTGGATGTTGGGTGGCACCGGAGCAGCGGATGTGAAGCTGATGATGGGTCTGGGTGTCTGGCTGGGGCTGAACCGCGTGCTGCTGGTGATGCTGCTGAGTCTGGTGACGACGCTGTTTCTGCTGCTGCTGGTGAAGCTGCTGGCGAAGCTCGGTGTCAACACGCGCATCGACCTGACGAAGCTGAAAAAGGGTGAAGAAACCAAACGCGTGGTGATCAGATCCGGCGTGCGATACAAGCGTGGGATACCCTATGCATTGGGGGTTTGTCTGGCTTCGTGGCTGGTGGTTGGTCTGGCTCTTGCACGCCAGTTGATTACTCGGGGCTGAGGGTTTCCGGGTCAGTTGGCGGCTGCAGCGCAGTGTCTGGCGAAATCGCGGACGACAGCCATTTGCTGATCGACGGCGGCCAGTGGTATTTCTGAGTCATGAATGCTGGTCATGCGGCGATCCAGCTGCAGCCAGTCCCGTGTGCCAGGTTCCGGCAGAGTCAGATCGCGGGCATTTCCTCGCACCATTCTCAGGCAGTCCACAAGTTCTCTGAGAAACATATACGCGCGTTCAACGGCGAGTGCCTGGCGGGGATCGACGAGTTTGGTTTGAACGGCGGCGCGCAGGCCTGCGAGCGTGCTGGTTTGCTGCAGCAGCGGGAATTCGTTTCCGTGCAGCAGCTGCAGTGACTGGACCGCATATTCGCAGTCAACGAGGCCGCCATCGCTGAGCTTGACGTGGGTTGTCCCGGCTCTGACGAGTTGCCTGATCTGTCGTTCCCGCATGGCCTGCATGGCCGCGAAATCAAATCGCCGTGGCGCATAGATGGCATGGCGGGCCGCAGTGCAGACTTCGTGTCCGAAGGCCGGGTCACCGGCAACAGCTCTGAGTCTGACAAGTGACTGGCGTTCGTAGGGCCAGGCTGGTCCGCCCGTGCGGTAGTATTCAACAAAGTCGGAAAATCGCACGGCGGCAGGTCCGGCCTGGCCGTAGGGTCGCATCCGCAGGTCCACATGGAAGATCCCATCCTGCGGCGCGCGAATACCACCTGCGACCGCCCGCACCATGCGTTCGAAGAATTCCGCGTTGCTGAGTATATTTGGGCCGGAGGTGCGGCCTGCGGTTTCATACACCAGCAGCAGTTCAATATCAGAGGCGAAGCCCAGTTCAATGCCACCGAATTTTCCAAGCCCTCCAGCCATCCAGCGACAGGGCTGACCGTCTGCGGCGAGCGGCAGTCCGTGCAGTTGTTCAAGTTCGTCGATGGCAAGTCTGCAGGCCGCGTTGACCACCAGCTCCGCCAGCTCGGTGAGTTCCTCGGAGAACGCACCGAACGGACGGCAGTAGCCGAGTACATGTCGCATATCAATGCGAAACAGATGGCGGTCCTTGAAGTCGTTCAGCAGGTTCCACGGATTTGCCGGGGAGTTTGATCGGGGGGCTGACAGTGTTGCCCGCAGCTCTTCGCGGAGATGTTCGGCTGACAATCTTTCCGCCAGGCGATCGGCGTGCGCAAGCAGCGGGAAGAGTTCATCGTGCCGCGACCGCAGAAACGTTTCCCAGAGGTACTGGCTGATTCCCAGGACGCGTGCAATGGCATACAGCACTCCGGGACGCTGCAGAGACCGCATATTATCGGCCCAGGCGGTGGCCGGCTGCAGGCGTGAAACGAGTTCACGGAAGCGCAGCAGGGCGTGATGCGGATCCCCCGCGGACGGCAGCCAGTGCGTGAATTGTTTGATGAGTGTGGCCGCAAGCCGGAGCTCCTGCCGCCGTTCCTCGCTGGCAATCGGCAGTCCGTTGCGTTCGCGGACATACAGCACGTCACGGACTCGTGTGCCATCAGAGCGAATCACGGCGCGGAGCACGCGGAAGCGGCTGAGTGACAGTGCACTGGTGAGTTCGTAGAGAAATCCAGGGGAATCGGTGCCCTGAATCCGAACTTCCGTCAGCACGGAATCGGGAAGCTGCTGCAGGTCCACTGACAGCTCCTCGTCATCCCAGCGACGTTCGCCGGGTTCACGGCCGAACACAACACTGCAGAAACTCGTGAGCAGTTCTGCGCGGACTTCTTCTATCCGCCCGACACGCGACATGGCTCCGAGACGCACGATTTCGGCTTCGAGCCGTCCCGCGAGCTGCCGGATTTCCTCGGAATTTGTGAAGTGCCCCGTCGCAGGGGCCACGCAAAAGCAGGCCACAAAGCGTCCGGCAGGTCGCTGAGATCCAAGCAGACTGAGTCCTTCGCCGGTTGCCGCATCGCCGCTGCGAATATCCAGGCGGTCAATCGACAACAGTCCACAGATCACTCCCAGCCAGCCGGAAAAGTCGAGTCCTGTGAGCAGCAGATCGGCGGAGGCGAGGTCAGAGCTGATGCGGGCCACGGTGACCGCACAGCCGGACCGGGATTCGACGGCGTGGCCCAGTTCCACTGTCTGAGCAGCGTACAGCTGCAGCAGATCATCGCCGTCGGCGGAGGCTGTCGTGTCGGTTGCGTGGGCTGCGGGGGCCTGAACCGAAGGTCCTGTCGCAGACCCCGACAAACACTGCTCAAAAATTGCCCGCACTGCATGGCGGTGTTCGGCGAATCGCTGCAGCAGCGTGGCGGCGTCGGGATAGTCGAGTCGGTGGGCAAGCCACTCGCGCTGCTGAGCACTCTGCGGCAGCTCGTGAGTCTGCTGGTTGTGATGCAGCTGCAGTGAATGTTCGACGGCCCTGAGAAATACGTAGCCCGATCGCAGCTGACGATACCATGTGGCTGAGATCAGGCCGAATTCGGCGAGTCGCACGAGGGAATCGAGGGTGTTGCTGGAGACGATTCGCGGTTCCGCTCGACCGTGAATGAGCTGCAGGCTCTGCACCAGAAATTCGATATCCCGAATGGATCCGGCGCCGAGCTTCACCTCTGAATACAGCTTTCCCCGCTGTCTGAGCCGCTGTTCAATCTTCTCCTTCATCGACTGCACACTCCGACGCACCTCCGTTGCCGACGCGGTGAACAGCAGGGGGCGGATTTCGGAGAGAAACCGGCGGCCTGTGTCGGCCGACCCGGCAATCACGCGGGCCTTGAGCATGGCCTGTTTTTCCCAGAGCTCTGCATCGTGCAGCAGGTATTCCATGTAGGCTCGTGGAGTGCTCACGAGGTCCCCGGCCTCGCCCCACGGACGCAGGCGGAGGTCGACTCGGTAGAGGAAGCCTGGAGGCTGACTGTCCGTCAGTCCGTCCACTGTCAGTCGCGCTGCCCGCGACAGCTGGGGTGTGCAGCGTTCGGCGATGAGCACAAGGTCCACATCCGAACTGTAGTTCAGTTCCTCGCCGCCCAGCTTTCCAAGGGCAATCACGCTGATTTCATCCGGGCCCACGCCGGATTCGGCGGCTGCGAGTGACCAGGAGCTCTGGACCATGGCATCGGCAAGCAGTGACAGCTGGAGCGTGATGAATCGCAGATCCATCAGGCCAAAGGCATCGCACATGCCGATCCGCAGCAGTTGCCGCCGCTGGTACCGCCGCAGCTCACGCAGTTTCTCGGTGCGAGTACGGCCGCGAAGCATCGCATCGCCGGCCTCCTGAACGAACTGTTCCCGATCCTTGGTCTCTGCTGTTCGCCCATGCAGACTCAGGCCGCTCAGATACTGCGGATCGGAGAGCAGGGTTTGTGTGAGGAAGGGGCTGCCGCAGGCGAGCCTTGCGAGCACTTCGAGTGCCCGCGGAGACTGGTTGAACAGCGCAAACGGATCGAAATCGCCCCGCGATCTCCGCACAAATTCGTCCACCGCGGAAAGCACGGCATCCCGCAGCGGTGCTTCACGGAGCACTCGCAGCAAAGCCGCATACCAGCGGGGCTCGGAGTCATCGTCGCTGGACGACTGCTGCTGGTCATTCCGCCAGGTTTCCGCGAGTCGCAGCAGTCCGGCGGCCGCGTCGGCAGGAGTGGTGAAGCCGAGTCCCGCCAGTTGCTCGGGCAACTGTGGGGCCGACCGCAACAGCTCTGAAAACTTTGGAAACTCTGCCAACGCTGACTCTCCCGAATCCCGAACACTTCCCACGATTCACAGGCACAGGCCCCGCGACGCAGTTCTATCCCCCCGCTGCCGCCAGCTCACTGGTGATCCGCCGGATGCTGTTGACTGCACGATCAATTCCCTGCGGCGGCTGCAGGAGCAGCGGGTGATGCAGAGTCATCAGCCGCTGGCCCAGAGCCTCGGCGTGTTCCAGGCCTGCAGGAGCTTTCCAGCGGGAGCGGGCGTGGATGGTGTGCAGGGCAGGAAAGGCGGGAGACAACAAAATTCCTTCGTCCTGGCAGCGTGAAGCGATGGCTTCACGCAGTTCCGGTGCGGCGGAGTCACGCAGGCGAAAGGCCAGCTTGCAGAACGCCGGCAGAAAACCGGCGGGCCGCGACGCCTGCTCCAGCCGGAGCTCCGGGGGGACCACAGGCTCCAGTAGTGGGTCGTCCTGCAGCTGGTACTGGAGCCGATCGGCGCCGGCCATGCGGAGCACCGTGCGGGTTTCGAGCAGCTGCAGTTGCGGGAGCAGGATTGCGGCCTGCATTTCTGAGAGCGGGTACGCGTCGTTGCCTCGCTGCTGCCAGAGCTGGACACGCTGGGCGATCGCGGTGCTGGACGTGAGCAGGGCGCCGCCACGGCCGGCAGTCAGCAGCTTGCTTCCGCCAAAACTGAAGATGGCCACGTCACCGACGGTGCCCACGCGGCGGTTGCCGTAGATTCCGCCAATTGCCTGGCAGGCATCCTCAATCACCGGTATGCCCCGTTCACCGGCCGTTGGCAGAATGTCTTCCAGGCCTCCGCTGAGTCCGTGCAGGCGGGAGACGATGATGGCCCTGGTGTGTTCCGTGACAGCATCCCGGATCCGCGCCGGATCCGGTACGGGAGTTCCCGGGAGCGTATCAACAAGGACTGGTTTGGCGCCCACCAGCAGCACATTGATGAAGTTGGACTTGAAATCGTAGGCTGACAGGATGACTTCGTCTGCGGCGTCCTGGCCCGCACGGCAGCCACGCAGCGCCAGTTCCATGGCGGAAGTGCCGCTGCTGCAGAGGAAACAGTGTGCGACCCCGTGGAGCCGCTGCAGGGCCTGTCGCAGGGCTGCTGAGTGACCGCCGTTGTAGGCGGCCCAGCTGCCGTCCTGCAGCATTCGCAGAAGGGCTTCGCTGATGCTGCCGTCGCGTGGGGGCCATGCTGACAGAGGATGCTGGTCACCGGTGTTCAAGACAGGCGGGTCTCCCGTGGGTAACAGGTGCTGTTGAAGCCTGCGAAAATCAGCTGCAGGAAGCTGTTCCGCTGGGGGAAGCCGGAGCAGACATACGGACCTGAATCTCTTCGCCAAGGACCCGCACTTCATAACAGGCCGTGCGGATGCCGCTGCGGGAATTGTCGAGCCATGTGCCGTCGGTGAGGCTGAACCGCCAGGCGTGCCATGGACACATCACCGCGTCCTGTTCCACATGTCCGTCTGCCAGCGAAGCACCCATGTGGGGACAGAAGTCGTTGATCGCGAGGTAACGTCCCTGGGACAGGAACACGCCAACCATCGTGCCCCCCACCGCGAAGGACCTGCCCTGCCCCTCTGGAATCTCGCCTACCCGGGCTACCGTCTGAAAATCTGACATCGTGCACTGCCGAAAAAATTGAACGGCCGCCCTGCCCCGAATGGACCGGATGGAACAGAACAGCGTGGACATGGTCGCGTGGTCACAGACGACCCGACTGCCGAATCTTATCGTTTTGTGGTCAGCGTCCAGCATCAGATGGGCTGCTGGTTGAGTAATTGTCGAATTTGTGGCGGTGGCAACTTCCTGACAAAAATGTGGATTTCCCCGATCCGGCCGGCCGGCGTGCAGTTTCCCCTGGCAACCCGGCCAGCCGTCAGCTATTCTACAGACG
>JBEAUF010000157.1:0-3237 GCA_041161565.1 Planctomycetota bacterium
ACCTGGGCGGGCGAGGCTCCTGCCGAGCCGCTGAACGCAGGTCCGCGCTGTGAGCGTTTGCCAGCGTTTTTGCGGCGCAGCGGGGATCGAAGAAACGCTCGCGGCAGGGATGCGGCTCAGCGGGAGCTTCGCCCTCCCGGTACTGCGTCGTGCCGGAAAGCCAAGGCCATTGGGCGGCCGCCCGGCGGCTCAGTGCGTTCTCACTTTTCACTTTTCACTTCCGTCGCCTCTCGACTTTCTGCGCTCTCCTCTCTCACGCAGCGCCACCCGTCGCAGTGCAGGACCGTTATGGGACAAATGGGACTCATGGGACCGATGCCAGATGAGAGCGACCGTGGTGGAGCCGCGGCAAAAAGGAATGCATTCTGCCATTCCGCGCGGCAAACATTCCCTGCCCCGCTCTGATCGGCTCCCCGAAGGCCTCGTATCGCACTGGCCCGCAACCTCGCATTCATGCGAGGCTGGTGGACCTGTCCTTACAGACCGCAAACACAACACCGCGACCATAGCAAACGCGGATCGACTTCTCGCTTTCGCGTAACGCTCTTTACTTTCCAGACTTTCCTCTCTCGTGCAGGGGCCTTTACCCGCGGGCTTCCGCCCTGCGGCTCAAGAGTGGGCTTCCGCCCGGCGGTTCAAGAGTGGCTTCCGCCCGGCGGCTCAAGAGTGGCTTCCGCCCGGCGGGGATTAGTTTTCTGTGGCGTGCATGAGTCCGCGCATGTAGCCCCAGGCGAATAGTCTTCCCAGGATGGTGTAGCCGGGTTCGCCATCTTCTTCACCAGCGAGCTGTGGCACGTGGTCGGGGCGCATGGGGCCATTGAAGCCCACTTCGCGGTAGGCGTGCATGGCGGCGGCCATATCGGTGGGACCGTTGTCGTGGAATGTTTCGCGGAAGTCTTCCGGTCCGCCGGCCACATCCCGGAAGTGTACATATCGGATCCAGGGACCGAGGCGGCGGATGGTCTGAGGAATGTCCACCTGCATGGAGGCAAACGAGCCCTGGCAGAAGCAGATGGCGTTGGAGGGGCTGGGGGCGAGCTGGACGAGGCGTTCGAATGCTTCGGGGGTATGCATGATGCGGGGGCGACCGAGGAGCGAGGGCAGCGGCGGGTCGTCGGGATGCATGGCCAGCACCACTTTGCACTGTTCGGCCACTGGCAGGAGTTCATTGAGCAGTCGTTCGAGGTGCATCCAGAGGCGTTGCGGTGTGAGGCTGCGTGCGGCTTCGTCGAAGTTTGTATCGGGCGGGCGATAGCCCAGGAGGACCGCCTGTTCAACGTCCTGCAGGCGAAACGCTGTGGTCAGCGCACCGCCACGCTCTGGCGCATCCAGTCGGGTGCGACACCAGTCGGTGCCGGCCATGAAGTTGTAGCAGAGCAGTCGAATGTCGAGATCGGCCATTTGCCGGATGAGGTTTTTGAGGGCCTCAAGTTCGCTGCCATCATCCCGACCCAGTTTGATGTTTTCGATCGGCAGATAGCCCTCCACGACGCTGCATTTCATGCCGAATGAAGCAATTCGTCGGCAGGCTGTCTGCAGAACTGCCGGATCGCTGCCGGGATAGCGATGGACGATATCCGTGACGCCACACTGGGCGGCCAGCTGCAGGTGGTAGTCAGAAAGCGGAGTGAGTACGGAGGCGAGCTGCATGGTGAAAACTTCGATCCAAAAGACACTTGCCAAACAAGGGGTCACGGGCCGTGGGTGTGGAGTCCCCGGCGAGCAGGTTCGAGCAGGCCACGGATTGGCAGCTTTTCAAACACGAGGTGTGCCTGACTGCCTTCATACACAATCCCGACATGCTCGCTGTCAATCTGCACCAGACTCGCATAGCCGGCGCCGCGGCCGGAATCGAGCAGCCAGTGGTGAGTTGCGGGCCACGTCAGGCCGTCATCAAAGCTCACCTGCACGGTGTGCATTGTCCGGCTTTCCTGAGAATGCGGATTCGCAAACAGCAGCACATGCCGAGATTTGCCGTTGTCAGCATAGTCACAGCGCACAAGGCTACCGTTGCAGTTGGGTTCGATCAGTGTGTTGCGACTTGTGGGATGCGGCTGCCATGTCTGACCCAGATCGTGCGTGACGGCCACCGCGCGAAAGCGTTCAAGGTCGTTGCGTACGTTGAGCATGATTGAGCCGTCGCCGAGCTGAACAGCCTGACATTCGTTGCCGCTCAGCACCCCGGGACGCCCCGGATTCCAGCTTTTCCCGTGATCGCGGCTGATCATGATGGTGGCAAACGTCTCCAGAGCTCCGCGTCCCGTTCGGCCTTCCATCGGCATCACCAGAGTTCCATCTTCAAGGCTTAAGCCTGATTGTGGAGAGGGGGCGAGGAGCCACCATGATTCGGGCTTGAGCTGCCGTGTGAGGTTCTGTGGGGTGGACCAGGTCAGTCCATCGTCCTGCGAACTGACCATCAGCAGTTGTGCGGCTCGACCAATCTCAAAACCCGGCTCAGACCCTTCGTCGACCCACTGATGCTGGCCCGGCTTGCCATGCATCCAGACGGCGAAACAGAAGATCTCGCCCGTCTGCTGATCCACGACAATCCCGGGATCGCTGCAGCCATTGAGTTCTTCAGGAAGGCCGCCGAACCGGCCCTGATCCATGATCACACGGGGGGCTTCCCAGGTAAGGCCGCCATCGGTGCTGCGGCTGAGTCCGATATCGATGTCTTCCTGCAAATCACGTCCGGCCCGGCGACGGATGTCGTAGACGGCCAGAAGTGTGCCGCGAGCAGATTTTGAGAGGGCTGGAATCCGCCAGGTGTGCACTCCATCTTCGCCGGCTCGTCGCAGGGCAAAACCGATGCGCTGACTGAAGCAGGCCGGGTCATCCGGAGGATGGAGCGCGTCGACTGAAGTACGCACCGTTGTGCAGGTGACGCGGACAGCATGCATTTGTTCGGCCGAGTCTCGCAGGCAACAGGCCAGCCAGAAGACGGTCTGTCCCGCAGGCAGCTGGGCAGCGACGGGTACAGAGAGCTGCTGCTGCGGAACAATCGGCGCCGAAAGCGGTCGATCCGCGGCCAGCTGTCCGTGGCCGTCGGCTGCAAACAGCTGCAGCTGGGCGATGTCGGCGAGGTCTGTTGTGCCGGCCAGAGAGAATTCAAAAGCCTGCAGTTGAGCGGTTTGTTCCGGAGGCGTTTCGACGGTGATCTGCAGCAGGCTGCTGAGCGGGTTGCGGATCAGCAGCGGGTGAATCGGGCGGTGAATGCGAACGGCAATTGCTGGGGGC
>JBEAUF010000254.1:0-3854 GCA_041161565.1 Planctomycetota bacterium
GCAGTGTGGCGTGCGGCCGATGTCAATCGGCCGGTGCGGCCCTGGTGAGCTGCGGCTGCGGTGTTGGCCGCGCGGGCACGCACCGTTACCGGGGGATTGACATCCCCCGCACGCCCTGTAACGGGGGGCGGAGTCCGAAAAACGACTTCCGGTGTTCTTAACACCGTTTCACCATCCCAGCCTCAGACACGGCACAGTGCCCTGACAGCGACAGGTGGATGGAATCGAGTGTCGCGTTTTGGTCGGCGTTGACTGTGGCGTAGCAGGCCCGGCGGTGCTGGATCCGTCGGTGTCGGCTGGCCCCCACGCTGGTGTGCACAGGGCCGCTGTGGCACAGACCCACCAGCGACCTGGGGTCGACAATACAATGACCGCGATCAAGCCCGTCAGAAATGCGGGGGTCCTCAGGCGACGAGTCAATCTTTCGGAGCCTGCTGGCGCGATTACGGGCATGATCAGCGGCAGGATGCCCGTCACGAATGCCTGACCGCTGACAAAATGATAGACGAGACGATCCAGTTCATAGCCTAAGCAGCTTCACTGTCGGGCGGAACGGGTTTGGGGCCGATTGAGCGGGCGCCGTCGCGGTGTCGGGCTTTGAGATCGAACAGGCCAAAGATTTCGGAGGCAGACAGGCTCAGCGAGCGGTTGTTGTTGTCGCCTTCGCCAAGGACAGCTTCAAAGAGTTCCCGCTTTTCACGCAGTACTCGATCAATTTTTTCCTCGATGGTGTTTCGAGAGATGAACCGGGTAACGATTACGGGGTTCTTCACCCCGATGCGATGGGCGCGGTTGACGGCCTGGTCTTCGATAGCCGGATTCCACCAGCGATCAAAGAGGAACACGTAGCCTGCAAACTGCAGGTTCAGTCCGACGGCTCCGGTGCCGTAGCTCATCAGCAGGATGTGAGCCTTGGGATCCTGCTTGAATCTGGCAAGAATCGGTTCTCGCTGCTTTACAGGCACTCCGCCGTGGTAGACGAGCGGATTGAAGGCCTGCAAACGGGGTTCGAGCCAGTCGATGGTTTTGGTCCACTGGCTGAAGAGGATCGCCTTGCCGCCGCTGGCCGAGATTTCTTCCATGTCGGCCATCAGTCGTTCCAGCTTGGCGCTCTCACCGGTGAGCGGATCGTAGTTGGCAATCTGCTTAAGCCGAAGCACCAGTTCAAACACGTGCTGCACGGTGATGGAGTCACCAAGGTCATTCAGCTGAATCACACCTTCCTTTTCAGCGATCCGGTAGGCAGCTTCCTGAGCATCGGTGAGTTCAAGTTCCGCGTCACGGTCGATCCGCGGGGGCATGTCCTTCATCACCAGGTCTTTGGTGCGGCGAAGGATGTATTTTTTGGCCAGTTTGGAGAGCTGGCGGATGTCGGGCGAGCTGGCTTTGGGGATGACTTCGAGGAATTCGAAGAGTGCGGACAGTTCGTCCGGCCGGTTCTCAATCGGGGTGCCGGTGAGTGCCCAGCTGCGGCGGCGCTGAATGGCTCGCGCCGTTTGCGCCGTGTTGGAATCACGATTCTTGATCCGCTGGGCTTCATCCAGCACCAGCAGATCGAACTTCGGCTGCTCTTCCTCCGGTATTTCCGCGATATCGCGGGCCATCAGTTCATAGTTGGCGATCAGAATCGGGATCCCTGGCATGGTCCAGAGCATGCGACGACGGGCACCATTGCCTTCCACGGTCACCACGGGCAGTTCTTCGGCCCATGTGCGAAATTCCCGCTGCCAGTTGGGGATCAGGGGCTTCGGGCAGATCAGCACAATTCGCCGCGCCTGGCCACTCCGCAGCAGCAGCCTGATGGCGGTGATCGTCTGCATTGTCTTGCCCAAACCCATTTCGTCCGCCAGCAACGCCGCATGGCTCGAAAACAACCACGCGATCCCCTCGTACTGGTACGAAAACGGTTCGAATGGCATGATCAGTTCCTGACCTGCGAGCCAGGATTCGAGCGGTGGCTGAAGCAGGTAGAACAGACGGTCCTGCAGCGACAACGCGTCAGCCGGGGGCTTCAGGCGGGTCAGCGGTTTGGCAGCATCGCGTTCAGGAGCTTCCGCCAGTTTTTTGGGGGGCGCGATTTTGGTGAGCTGGCTGCCATCGGCAGTTTGGCCAGCCGGCGGCTTCGGCGGCAGGAATTCCAGGCCTTCCGGAAGCGTCAGCCCGATGCACTTGATCGGGATTCGGCGAGGTGTCCACGAAGGCACGAAGTCGAGTGGGAAATCGAGCGGGACCTGATGCGTCTCCGGAACCGGCCGCCGGCTGAGGGCCGGATTGAAACCAGTCTGCAGCAGCTCCGCTCGCACCGGCCGGTCATCACCGCACGTTTCCACATCAGACGGTGCTGTTCCCATGAATCACCTGGCAAACACAGTGCGGACAGTTTCCGCCAGGGCCTCGCGAACGCGTTCCAGCGGCTCCTGGAGATTGGCGGATTCCGGAATCAGGTGCCGACGGCTGGACAGCTCGCTGATGTCTGTCGCGTGAGAGCTGTGGAATCGCAGCTGACTGTTCCCCAGCTTCAGCGTGGGTGATTCCGCTGCCGCTTTGGAAGCGGCCTGAGTTTCTGCGAGGGCCACGGGCACCGAGGTGTGATTGCGCAGCTCCAGCATATGCGGGTCGCTGGTGATCACCAGGCCCGGCTTAATCCCGACTCGTTCCAGCAGAGTCCCGCCGATGAGTTCGGCCAACAGCCACGGTCGGAGCGTGTCGCCGAAGAGGATTTCCTGGGTGCGATTGGGACGGACCGGCGTGGTGCACTGGAATTCAAGCGGCCTGCCGTTCTGGTTCGTGACCAGCAGCCCACCAATATGTCCCCGGCCATCAACTTCAATGGTTTCCATGAAGCCGAGCCGAAAATGATCGTTTTGCGTCTTGCCTGACATGCCGGAGCGGATCCTGTCCTGCCGTGAACCACGGTTACGCACTCGGTCGACTGATCGTCGCGGGGGCGGGCGAAGCTTTAACCCTGCGGGCAAAACGTGCTGACAGGCAAAGTTCAGCGGCTGCAGCACGGTTGAGGGTCTGAATGGCGACGGGGCAAGACAGGAAATTCACACAAACTTTGCGGGCGTATGGACCGTGGAATTTGATTTCCGCAGACGCCGCCCGCCGGCCGTCGCCCAGTCGCATGGTTTTTCCGGGTGCCGGAACGCGGGACGGCGGGAGGGCAAAACCGGGATGGCGAAAACAACGAAACTCAGAGGGCATTTACACCCATTTCTCCTGCACGCGTCTTGTTAAGACGAGTGCTGAATTCCCTGTGTTTCTCTGTGAAACTCTGTGTACTCTGTGGTTGAAAAGGACCACCATCCCCGCGCCGTTTCACCATCCCAGGGCAAAACTGGGATGATGGCACGGCGAGAAAATGGGCGAACCGGGGTGTTCTCAGCTGCCACTGGCTGCTGACATCAACGCCCCCAACATGTCACCCAAACACGCCGATGAGCCGCCGTGTGTAAGCCGAATGGCCCTGACTTGCTGTTGTTTCAGATGTTTTGGAGGCCCCGGTTTCCGTTCACACGCGAGGTTTCGATCAGGAAAGGCGTGCGGTGATGGAGAGAACTTCAAGGCCGTGGGGCGGAAGCCCAATGGCAAAGTGCCCCTGCCAGCGCACGGGCAGCCCCGATCGATCTACGGAGGCCGCAGGCAAGTCAGGCGAGTTCTGTGCATGGCGGCTCTGAGCGCTATCCGCTGCACCACAAAACCAACGCTTCACGACGAGCACCTGAGGCGTCGCGGAAAGCGTCACAAAGTCGCCATGGTCGCCTGCATGAGAAAGCAGCTAACCATGCTGAAGCCGATGGTCCGGGAGAAAACCGACCGGCGTACAGAACCAGAAAGAAAGTGGTGGGGGG
>JBEAUF010000267.1:0-4242 GCA_041161565.1 Planctomycetota bacterium
GACGAAAGCTACCGCGGCAATAATCCGTGGCTCTTCGCCTCCGTACTCAATCACTTCCTCTCCATGTACATTTCCCTCAACTCCTTTTCATCCCTCACCGCCAGCACCTCTGAACGCAAAGCCCGAGCACTGGAACCCTGGTCATGGCCCCTCCAAATCGGCAATCGCCCCCCAGTCTGATCGAAGAGCTTCTCGCTGCCCCCGCCGCCTTTCGCTTCTTTCAGGCTGTCAGACTTCTCGAACTTGCCCGCCAGTCCGCGGACATCGGCTCCTCACGCGCACCCGCAGCCGATCCCGTTCGACTGCTCGCCATGCCCTCCAGCACCCTCCCCAACTCCGAAATCATCTCCCTCCAAAGCTCCTCAACTGAACACCTCGCTGCACCCCAGCAACTCCCCGATCACCGCTTTAGCATGATTGTCTCCTTCATGGGACTCACCGGCCCCTCCGGTGTCCTCCCCGATCACTACACCGCTCTCGTCGTCGAACGCAGTCATCAGCAAAACAAGGATTTCGCACTCCGCGAATTCTTGGACCTCTTCAACCATCGCGCTATCACGCTCTTCTACCTCGCCTGGCGCAAACATCGCATCCCTGAAGAATTCGAACGACACCGGCAGAATGGCAGCGAAGGCTCCGATCGCTTCTCCGCGATGCTTTACGCCATCGCAGGCATCGGCTCCCAGGCCCTCCGCGGAAGACTCGCCTTCAGAGATCACCTCGCAGCCTTCTACGGAGGACTCTTTTCGCTCCGCACCCGCAATGCCGCCGGGCTCTGCGCCATGCTTCGACACTTCCTCCAGATCCCCGTTCAGATCCAGCAGTTCCACGAACGCTGGCTTAACCTCCCCGAACACTCCCAATCCTCGCTCAGCTCACCCCAGCGACCCGCCGGACGTAACCTTCAACTTGGACTCGAAACCGTCGTCGGCACCCGCGTAAGGGATTGCCAATCCTGCTTTCGCGTCGTTCTCGGACCGCTCACTCGCTCCCGCTTCGAATCACTCCTTCCAGGACAATTACTCCCGCAGCAAATCATTGACCTCATCAGACTCTACGCCGGACCAGAACTGGACTTCGAAGTCCAACTCCTGCTTGTCCGCGCCGATGTCCCATCCCTGAAGTTTTCTCCAGACACTGGTTCCAACCGACGACTCGGCTGGACGACGTGGCTGGGAACCGGCACACTCCCGAACGCAGCCGATGATGTTGTCTTCCGTTTTTCAGGCCTGCCCACATCAGCCTGAAACCCCGACGAAGCACCCGCGTCCTCCACCGTTTTTTTCATTCTCTTCACATCAGCTTTCGCCAGACTGACGATCTCAGCTCTGCCCGCGACCCAGCCCGGAGACCTCTCATATGGCCGCTCTCAACCTCAAGTCACTCGTCAGCAAACTTAACACCACCACCACCCGCGCTCTCGAAGCAGCCGCCGGACTCTGCCTTTCACGCTCCAATTACAACGTCGAAATCGAACACTGGCTCTCCAAAATCCTCGAAACAGCCCGCACTGATCTCCATAACGTCCTCCGCTTCACCGGCGTCGACCCCGCCAAACTGGCCGCCGACTGCACCCGCGCCATCGATCGACTCCGCACCGGCAACGCCAGCCAGCCACTCCTCTCCGCCAGCCTCGTCGATCTCGTCCGAGAAGCCTGGGTCCTCGCCTCCGTCGAATTCGGCTCCGGCCAGGTCTCCTCAGCTCACCTCCTCCTCGCACTCCTCTCCGACCGCGCACTCAGTCAGGCTGCCAATCAAATCTCTTCCGAATTCCAGCGGATTTCCTACGACGCTGTCGCCCGCCAACTCCCCCAAATCATCGCCGACAGCAACGAAGTCACACTCGACGCCTCCACCTCCCGCACCCCCGCTGCCGCACCCGGACAGCCGGGTGCCCCAGGCAAGCCCCGCGGCGCGACCCCCAACCTTGACCAGTTCACCGTCGACCTCACCGCACGAGCCAAAGCCGGTCAGATCGATCCCGTTCTCGGACGAGATGCCGAAATTCGCCAGGTCGTCGATATCCTCACTCGCCGCCGACAGAACAACCCCATCCTCACCGGAGAAGCCGGCGTCGGTAAAACCGCCGTCGTCGAAGGCTTCGCACTCCGCATCGCTCAGGGTGACGTCCCTCCAGCCCTCCAAAACGTCTCCGTTCGCACACTCGACCTCTCTCTCCTTCAGGCCGGCGCGGGCGTCAAAGGCGAATTCGAAAACCGTCTCAAGGGCGTCATCGAAGAAGTCAATCAGTCCGTCACCCCCATCATCCTCTTCATCGACGAAGCACACACGCTCATCGGCGCCGGTGGTCAGGCCGGACAGGGCGATGCCGCCAACCTCCTCAAACCCGCTCTCGCCCGCGGCGAACTTCGCACCATCGCCGCCACCACCTGGGCCGAATACAAGAAATATTTCGAACGCGATGCCGCTCTCGCTCGTCGCTTCCAGGTCGTCAAAGTCGAAGAACCTGATCTCGCCAAAGCCATCGCCATGATGCGCGGTCTGGTGGCCACCCTCGAAGCTCATCACGGTATCGAAATCCTCAACGAAGCCGTCGAAGACTCCGTCAAACTCTCCAGCCGCTACATCTCCGGCAGACAACTGCCCGATAAATCCGTCAGTCTCCTCGACACCGCCTGCGCCCGTGTCGCCATCGGACACTCCACCATCCCCGCACCCATCGAAGACTGCCAGCGAACCGTCGATCTCCTCCGCACCGCCATCGACGTCCTCGAGCGCGAATCCGCCACCGGTACCGATCACTCCGAGGAAATTCAAAATCTCACCGCAAAACGCGCCGCTGCTCTAGCCCGACACGCAGAACTCTCCGCCCGCTGGGATCAGGAAAAACAACTCGTCTCCACCATCCGCACCCTCCGCAAACAACTCACTGCACCCCAAACAGATTCCACAACGGTACCCGCTGCCGCCACCGCGACTGCCACCCCCGCAGCACCCGCGGCCACAACTCCCGCACCGCTCTCCGATGCTGACCGCCAGAAACTTATCCAGCAGCTTCGCGAAACCGAAGCCCAACTCCACACTGTTCAGGGAGACGCGCCTCTCATTCAGGCCTGCGTCGATTCGCAGGCCGTCGCCGAAATCGTCGCCTCATGGACCGGCATCCCCGTCGGTCGCATGGTCAGCGACGAAATCCAAACCATCCTTCGACTCGATAAGGAACTGCAGCAACGCGTCGTCGGACAGGATCATGCACTCCGCGAAATCGCCGAACGCATTCGCACCTCCCGAGCAAACCTCACAGATCCGGATCGTCCCATCGGAGTCTTCTTCCTCGTCGGTCCCAGCGGCGTCGGCAAAACCGAAACCGCCCTCACGCTCGCCGAACTCCTCTACGGCGGCGAACAAAACATGACCACCATCAACATGAGCGAATTCAAGGAAGAACACAAAGTCTCCCTACTCATGGGCTCTCCCCCGGGATACGTCGGCTACGGAGAAGGTGGCATCCTCACCGAAGCCGTTCGCCGCAAACCCTACAGCGTCGTCCTCCTCGACGAAATGGAAAAGGCTCACCCCGGTGTCCAGGACGTGTTCTATCAGGTCTTCGATAAAGGCAATATGAAGGACGGTGAAGGTCGCGACATCGACTTCAAAAACACCGTCATCCTCATGACATCCAATGCCGCCACCAGCACCATCATGAGCCTCTGCTCGGATCCCGATACCATCCCTTCACACACCGCTCTCGCCGAAGCCCTCCACCCCGAACTTCTCAAATCCTTCAAGCCCGCCTTCCTCGGACGCGTCGTCGTTGTCCCCTACTTCCCGCTCCGAGATTCCATCATGCGACAAATCGCTGAACTCAAGCTCCGCAAAGTCAGCCGTCGAGTTCGCGAACACTACAGCGCTGATTTCAACTGGACCGACGCAGTTCTTGACCACATCGTCGAACGCTGCACCGAAGTCGACAGTGGTGCCCGAAACGTGGACCGCATCCTCACCGGATCCCTCCTCCCACAAATGTCCTCAGAATTCCTTGCTCGACTCGCCGAAGGTCTCGAAATCCGCTCCGCACAAGTCGATGTCACCGCTGACGGCGGATTCATGTTCAATATCAGCTGATTTCTCCAGTTCCACCCAATGAGACCTGCCATGTCCGCCTCGCGACAATCCTCCTGGCGACCTAAGCAGCAGTCCGCCAAAGTTCCCAGATCGCTGCTCATCGTCGCTGCCTGCGTCCCCATCATCGCAATCCTCGCGATCGCACTGCGTCTCCTC
>JBEAUF010000279.1:0-16744 GCA_041161565.1 Planctomycetota bacterium
ATCGAAAAAGGCATCGAGAAGGGCGTGATCATCGGCCGTATTCGCACCCTTCAGGAGGTCCTGCAGCAACCAGTTGCCTCACAGGAGGAACTTGTGTCGCTGTCTCACGACGAACTTCAGCAGCGTGCTCAGCAGTTGCAGGGGCTGCTGAGGGACAGGCCAGCATGACATATCGCGTGGATCCACGTACTTGTGCTGGTCAGACAGGACTCAGAGTTTGGGCTGTTGAGAGATATTGTCCAGCGATTCACAGAGTCGACGATCTGATCATGGGTATCGTGGGGGGCCCCAGCGTCGATTCAGGGAGGCCCCCTGGCTGCTTTAGCTGCACGTGCTCCTGCTGCAGTCCCTCAACGAAGTGAGCCCTGAGTTGGCAAGTCACCCTCAGATGACATACTCCGGTTCCGGCATAAACACGCGTGCTGTTTTCGGCCGCACGAAGACCTGTTCGCCGGGTCGCAGCTGGAGTTGATCGGCGCGTTCGCGGACGACGTCCACGTTGAGTTCCACACCGTAGCCTTCGGCGAGCAGTCGGACGCGGAGGAGGGAGCCTGCCGGAGTGGCCTGCAGGATCGTGGCCTGCAAGGCGGTTGCTTCTGCATGGCGATCAATTTCCAGTTCGTGGGGGCGGACATACGCGGTGGCATTCCGTGGTTCGTCCTGAGTGTAGCCGGACCAGGCCATGCGAATCGGACCGGCTTCGAGTTGTCCTGCTGTGACGCGACCGTGGAACACGTTGACATTGCCGAGGAAGTCCATCACGAAACTGGTTGCGGGATGATCGAACACCTGCTGCGGCGAACCTGTCTGCTCGATTCGCCCCTGATTCATCACCACCACCTGGTCGGCCATCTCGAAGGCTTCTTCCTGATCGTGTGTGACGAAGACCGTGGTGACATGCATTTCCTGGTGCAGGCGTCTGAGCCAGCCGCGCAATTCCTGGCGAACGCGGGCATCGAGAGCACCGAAGGGTTCGTCCAGCAGAAGCATCTGTGGACGGACAGCAAGTGCGCGGGCAAGTGCCACTCGTTGCCGCTGGCCACCGGACAGTTCTGTGGGCAGTCGTTGTCCCAGTCCCTCCAGCCGCACCAGTCGCAGGAGTTCCTGGACTCGTTGATTCACGTCAGCGGCAGGGGATTTGCGGACGCGCAGACCAAACGCGATGTTTTCGGCAACGGTCATGTGGCGAAACAGGGCGTAATGCTGAAAGACGAAGCCGACGCCACGTTCCCGAGCAGCCAGCTGAGTCACGTCGCGATCATCGAACAACACCTGCCCGGAGTCCGCTGATTCAAGCCCCGCGATGATCCGCAGGAGCGTTGTCTTGCCGGATCCGGACGGTCCCAGCAGGGCTGTCAGACTGCCAGCAGGAACCTGCAGGTTGACCCCGGACAACGCCTGAAAATTACCAAATCGACGACTCACACCCGCGATTGTAATTGACATTCCTCAGAGTTCCTTCCCGGACGGAGTTGGTCGACGGTTTGTCCAGTGCTCAAGCGCCCACGCGGCCGTTAATGTTGCCAGAGCCATCAGCGTGAGCACGGAGGCCACTGCGTATGAACCCGGGTTGTTGTATTCCTGAAACAGCTTCTCCACCCGCAACGGCATCGTGTCGGTCTGTCCGGAGATTCCGCCCGAGACGACCTTCACTGCTCCAAATTCGCCCATCGCCCGCGCATGGCACTGGATCACGCCGAACAACAGCCCCCAGCGAATGTTCGGAAGTGTCACTCTCCAGAACAGCTGCCATGGTCCTGCCCCCAGACTCACCGCTGCCAGCTCTTCATCGGCACCTAAAGATTCCATCAGCGGAATCAGTTCCCGGGCCACAAACGGCAGAGTGACGAACGTGGTTGCCAGAAACAGACCTGGCGATGCAAACACCACCTGCACACCGGCCTGCTTCAGCCACGGCCCCAGCCAGCCCTGGGAACCGTAGATCAGCAGAATACAGAGTCCTGCGACGACGGGAGAGACGGCAAATGGAAGATCCAGCAGCGTCAGCAGCAGCAGTCGCCCGCGGAAACGGAAGCGAGTCAGCGTCCATGCCGCCGCCAATCCGAAAATGGTATTCGCCAGAACCGCAGCGGGCGCGACCGACAGAGTTAAAAGCACCGCGTGACGCGTATCGGCATCCTCCGTCAGCTGGGACCACCACGCCCCAGGACCGTCAGCAAACGCCTGCACAAAGACATACACGACCGGGATCACAATCAGCACGCCAGTGATTGTGATGGCCGAGCCGATCAGCAGCAGGCGGAGCCACAGAGGGTCCCCGTTCACTCGCAAACCACGGCCGGAATTCGTTCCTCCACCACTAACGTGCATCTGTCTGCCTCCTGCTCTCCAGCCAGCTGATCGATCCCAGAGCCAGCAGTGAAGCTCCGAGCAGCACCACGGCGATTGCCGTTGCCTCTGCGACGCAGAATTCCTCCAGCTTCTGCACAATCAGCACCGGAGCGATTTCCGTGCGGAGCGGCATGTTGCCGGAGACAAACACGACAGACCCATATTCACCAAGCCCCCGGGCGAAAGCGAGGGCTCCTCCCGTCACCATCGCCGGCCGCAGGCTTGGCAACAGCACGCGAAGGAAAGTGTCCAGCCTGCCCGCGCCCAGCGACGCAGCCGCCTCCTCAAGCTCCGGCTCGATGCCCGCCAGCACCGGCTGGATGGTTCGCACCACAAAGGGCAGCCCCAGAAACGCGAGGACCAGCACAATCGCCAGCTTCGAATAGGCTGCCTGTATTCCCAGCGGTACAAGAAACTGTCCCAGCCAGCCGGATTTCACGTACAGCCCCGAATAGACCAGCCCGGCAACCGCAGTTGGCAGAGCAAGCGGCAGGTCAATCACGGCGTCCATCAAGCGACGCCCAGGAAACTGGTAACGCACAAGCACCCAGGCAAGCAGCGTGCCGAAGATCACATCCAGCACCGCTGCCACGGCGGATGTGCCGAACGTCAGCCCATACGCAGCCCGCGAACGAACCGACCAGACCGCCGAAAAAAATTCACCCGCTCCCAACGTTCCGGCCTTCGCAACACAGGCCAGTACCGGAATGATCAGCAGGATTCCCAGCCACGCCACAGTGATCGTCAGCCCTGCACCGAATCCCGGTAACGGGTTGCCCGGTCCAGCTCCGCGCCGCACCATTCAATTACTCCCAACAAACTCAGACCCTGCGGCCAAAATGTGCATCACTCGCGACGGCCACTGCCGCCACCGCGCTGCACGCGTCGTCGCTCCAGACGGTCGATCTGTACGACCGTTCCATCATGCACCACCACCGTTACCTGACCATAACGCAGACTTCGAATCGCATCCCGCACCTGCGCCAGCACCTCCACCTCCTCCGGAGTCTGCTCTGTTCCCGGCTCACCTCGAATCGTCATCACACCCTCCCCCGGATAATCCGCTGCTGCAACCACCGTTACTTCACTTCACGTAAATCTGATCAAACTCGCCGCCGTCTGCGAAGAACTTTGCCTGAGCCTCCGACCAGCTCCTGCTGAGGTCCTCCACTCGAAACAAATTCAACTGCGGAAACTGCTCCCGATGCTTCTCCAGCACCGCCGCGTCAGTCGGACGGTAACGATGCTTCGCAATCAGCTCCTGTCCTTCAGTCGTATAAAGAAATTTCAGGTAACGCTCGGCCACTTCGCGAGTGCCGCGCTCGTCCACGACCCGGTCCACAACCGCCACATGGGGTTCCGCAAGAATGCTCCGCGACGGAAATACCAGCTCCAGCTCGCCACCAGACTCCTGCAGCTCGAGATACGCCTCACTCTCCCACGTCAGGTGCACGTCCCCAAGACCCCGCTGAGCAAAGGTTGTGGTTGCGCCCCGTGCCCCCGTGTCCAGAACAGGCACACGCTGGTACAGCTTCCGCACAAACTCCCGCGCCTGCTCTTCCGTGCCGCCACCCAGAATCACACTCCCCCACGCTGCCAGAAATGACAGCCGGCCGTTCCCCGATGTCTTTGGGTTCGGGGTGATGACCTCAACCCCGTCCTGGACCAGATCAGGCCAGTCACGAATCCCTTTCGGATTTCCCTTCCTCACAACAAACACGATCGTCGATGTGTACGGCAGACTCCGGTTCGGCAGCGACTCTTCCCAGCCCTCCTTCAATACGCCTGCCCGCCGCAGCTGATCTGTGTCAGACCACAGGGCCAGCGACACAACGTCCGCCTGCAGTCCGTCAATCACCGCCTTCGCCTGACTGCCGGAAGCGCCGTGCGACTGACGAATCTGCACCTTCCGACCTGCTGCGGCTTCTGACTTCTGGAAAGCGATGTTCAGGTCCTTCCAGAGCTCACGTGTGGGGTCGTAGGACGCATTCAGCAGGGCCACGGTGGACGTCTCTCCGGTAGTCGGCCCGGCACTGCCGCCACAGCCGCAGACCGAGGCCAGTGCGAGGATCAGTGTGGCGGTTTTGAATCGGTATCGAACGAGCGTGAACATATTATTCACTACCTGATTTGTGATATTTTTGTTCAGAAAAAAGGGGGGGCTAGATGCCGTCCCCGTAGGTCATTTCCGGTGAAAACACTTCTTCGCGGCGGACGATGCTGCCGGCGAAGACTTTGGCGAGTGTGGCGGAGTCCATCATTCGCGAGACGTAGTTGCGGATGTCGAGCATGACGCGTCGAAAGCGGCAGGCGCCTTCCTGAGAGCACGGTTCGTAGTGGGAGGTGGAAACGCAGGGGATGGGCGCGAGCACTCCGTCGAAATGCCTGACAACCTGTCCCATGGTGATTTCGGAGGGATCTTTAGCGAGTTCGAAGCCGCCGATGCGACCGGGGATACTGAGTACCCAGCCGCGGGCTTTGAGATCGAGCATGATTTGTTCGAGGAAGCGTCGGGGAATGTCATTTTTTTCAGCGATTTCGCGGATGGACACGGGACCCCGTCCGCGATACTCAACAAGCGTGAAGAGCGCGCGGAGGGCGTAGTCCGATTTCTTTGACAGTTTCATCGCATGTTCCCGACCGCTGGTAACTAATTAAACACCACTCTGGTCGTGATTTAGCGGCCGGTTTGGACGATGTCAATTCAAGTTTCGGCGGAAACGGCGATGTGCAGTCGGGTTTACAGCGAAAACGCCGGTATTTGATTCTCACCAGGGACAATGGTGACGCGGATGTCGCTGGTTTGGTGTCGTTCGTACTTTGGCGGCAGATCGTTTGGTTTTGCCACTACAGCGCCTTTGGAGATGGCTACTTCATGATGGACAAGTGTCACCTTGTAGTTACCGGCAGGTGCACCGTCGCCCTGTTGCCAGGTCCAGACGTCGAAGGTGCCGTCGGCTTTTGTGCGAGCTCGCGGCCGGACAGTTTCGGGCCATGAGGGATCTTCGGGGAAGAGCACGATGTCGGCTTCGGCGACTGGTTTACCGCGGAACGTGAGTGAGCCCTTCACCGGATAGGGTACCTCCCACGCCGACTTCTCGCTGCAGCCGGCCAGACCGAGTGTGGTTACCAGAACGAGGTGCAGGGCAGTCTGGATGACTCTGTGCATACAAATCCCCCCTGATCAAAACTCGCCGACAACTTCGCCACCAGCAGGCGTGGTGAGAGCGATGAACAGCGAAAAACTGATGTTTTCAGAAATGAAGCGAACGGATCCATCACCCAGCGTGAATTGTGCGCCACCCGTATGGAATGAATACGGGGCGCCCGTGCCGTGAATGCCAATTGGCAGGCCAAGAATGGTTTGGGCTACACCACCGGAGCCTGTGTAGTTCAGGCCGCGGAGGTTATGCCCGTTGGTGGCATTGATGGCGATGGTTCCGCCAAGCACCCCTGTGGGGGCCGCCGTCTGACCAAAAATAATGATTTCGCTTGCCGGTCGCGACCAGCCACCCGAGTTCAGGCGGTCCGTATTGGTGGATGCCGGATCGGTATCTGTCAGGGCGTTTCCGCCGCTTAGCCTGCGACTGCGAACGTACACGAACGGTCGTCCCGCAGACTCGGCGACCGCCAGCGTATTCGACAGACCGTCGGTCACGTCGCGGAACTGGGCCCCTTTAAGGGTCTGCAGACCGGTATTGGGACTGATAGTCGCGTTTTTGGGAAAAAAGCCCTTGACATAGGTGTAGGCCGGACTCTCACCGGCGAAGACGGAAGCGGGATCGCGGTAGAGCCCAGGAGGATTGATTCCCAACAGCTGGGTGAAGACACCGGGCGCAACACCGTAAATCGGTGAATAGGCCGTGGTGGATGCAATCCCCGGAATATACTGACCGTTGCTTCCCGGAGGTGCCGTGTCCAGCACACCAGCAGTCGGATCCGACGGACATTGAAACGCCGGGATCTTCGTCTGCGACAGCGGGATGTTGGATCCCTGATTCCAGTTGATTGCCTTGTTCCAGGCCCTGTAGATGTTGTCCTGCTCAAGGTATGGCAGCAGTTCTGTCAGCAAGGAGACACGACTTTGTTCGGTCGATCCGGCCACATTGGATGGTGGACGCAGGCTGGTGGGCAGAAAACCGTAAGAGCCTTCAAAATTGTGAAACGCCAGTCCAATTTGTTTGAGGTTGTTTTTGCACTGAGTTCTGCGGGCGGCCTCCCGCGCCTGCTGGACCGCAGGCAGTAACAGAGCCACCAGAATTGCGATAATTGCAATCACCACCAGGAGCTCAATCAGCGTAAAACCACCCCTGACGGCCACTCCCCGCGGCCCGCCGCCTGCAACTCGTCGCATTGTTGTCTCCTTTGGAACTCCAGCGGCAGTTGTCACTTAACCGGGACAGAGCCGCTTCAGAAACAGTCCGCGACCGGGCTGGGACCGCCTGAAAATGCTGTTGGAACGTTCCAACACTCGCTTGTGACCAATAAACACTGATTTGGTCGTGTTTAGTTTTCGTGGTTTCGTCATTGATGTCAAGATTGAATCAGTCAAATCCCGACTTTTTTGGTCGTTATTTCCCAGCGGATCGATCGCTTCACCGAAAAATCCTCCGCACGGTTGCGTAATTTCGGGATTCTGGCAAACTCCGGCAACAGGGTCAGAATGCCCGACCCCGTCCCAGTGCCAGCCAGCCATGGCAGCCTTCCGTATTCTGAGCGGCACCACACTCGCTCACAGGCGATCCCGCGTTTTGCCGTCGCGTCCCCTGCAGCCCTCCGAAGACGTCTCTTCCTTCAGGTGCAGCCGACAGCGTCCCGCAGCGCTTAGCCCTGTGAAGCTCGGCCATGTCTTCCCCAGTCCACTCCCGGATTCGTGATTCCATTACGGAATGCGTCGGCAGCACCCCACTTGTTCGCCTGAGTCGTCTGGCGGATGGTTTGCCGGTTGAACTGATCGCCAAGGTGGAAAATCTCAATCCACTTTGGAGTGTGAAGGATCGGATCGCCCTGGCGATGATCGAGTCAGCGGAGCATTCCGGGGAGCTGCGTCCCGGCATGACAGTGCTCGAAGCGACCAGTGGCAATACCGGCATCGGCCTGGCCTTCATCTGTGCTGCTCGAGGTTACAGGCTGCGCGTGGTGATGCCTGAAACCGCCACGATTGAACGTCGGCGTCTGGTGGCGGCATTTGGTGCGGAGGTGATTCTGACACCCGCGATTGAAGGCATGACGGGGGCGATCAGTCGCGCCGAATCGATGCTGGCGGAATCCGGTGGCACCTGTTTCATGCCTCGCCAGTTCCGTAACCCTGCCAATCCTGAAGTTCACCGCCGCACAACTGCGGAGGAGATCTGGCGGGACACGGGCGGTGTGATTGATGTGTTCGTGGCCGGGGTTGGCACCGGGGGCACGATCACCGGTGTTGCTGAAGTGCTCAGGCAGCGTCGGCCGGGGGTGCGTGTCGTGGCAGTTGAGCCCGCGGCCAGCCCGGTCATTTCCCAGACACTTGCGGGGCAGCCGCTGCGCCCCGGGCGTCACAGCATTCAGGGGATTGGTGCAGGGTTTGTTCCTGGTAATCTCAATCTGGAGATTATCGATGAAGTCATCGTTGTCGCCGACGATGACGCAGTAGCGACCACGCGGTGTCTGGCAAAGCAGGAGGGGCTGTTCTGCGGGATCAGCTGTGGTGCTGCTGCCTGGGCTGCCCTGCAGATCGCAGCGCGTCCTGAGAATGTCGGCAAACGAATCGTCGTGATGCTTCCCGATCTGGGCGAAAGATATCTCTCCACAACTCTCTTCCCGGCCTGAATCTGATGTCCGATAACATTCTTCAGCGCAGCGTGACCACGACTGTCGCCCGCAACCTTGCCAGCACTACCAAAACCGCGCCGCAGATGATGTCCATCACGCCGCGGTTTCTGTTGGACATGCTCCCGTGGGTCCACGTCGATGGCGGCACTTATCGCGTCAACCGCACCCGCATTGAACTGAGCAAAGCCGATCGCATCCCGGTGGATGTCGTCGATGGCAGCTGTTCGTTTGCCCCCGAATCGCTTCGCAGCGTTCCGCTCTTCTCAGGCCTGCCCGCGGCCATCATTACTCGCATGGCCAATCGCTTTCGCCCCGAAGCGGTGTCGCTGGGCAACAAGCTGATCAGCGAAGGCGAAGATGGCAATCAGTTCTTCATCATCGCCCAGGGTCAGGTGGAAGTGCTCAGCAAAGGCATTCACGGCGCGAATCTGCGGCTGGCACTGCTGACCGAAGGCGAGTTCTTCGGGGAATCGGACCTCGTCTCCGACAAACCCTCCGACGTCACCGTCCGAACGATCACTCCGTGCACACTGCTCACACTGTCCCGCCGGGATCTGGATGCTGTGCTGTCCGAGAACCCGTCGCAGCGTTCAGAATTCGAACGCACAATCCGCGAACATCTGGAACTGCGGTCCACTGTGAACCGCTACGGTGAACGTAACATCGATCTGGTCTCGGGCTTCGCCGAGAACGTGGAGATTCCGGAAACCTTCGTGGATTACTCTTCCACCCCCCGCGAGTACTCACTGTCTGCCGTGCAGACAGTGGTCCGGGTTCACACTCGCGTTTCGGACCTTTACAACGGGCCATTGAATCAGCTGGAAGAGCAGATTCGGTTGACGATTGAGGGCATTCGCGAGCGTCAGGAATGGGAACTGATTAACAACAAGAAATTCGGCCTGATTCACTCAGTTGATCCGGCCATGCGAATCAGCACCCGCTATGGGGCCCCGACCCCGGATGACCTCGATGAACTTTTGGCGCTCGTCTGGAAGAAGCCGGCCTTCTTTCTTGCTCATCCCAAAGCGATTGCCGCGTTTGAACGGGAATGTACATGGCGTGGCGTGCCTCCGGTGACAACGACGCTGCAGGGCAGTCCGATTCTGTTGTGGCGAGGTGTACCGATCATCCCGTGTGACAAGCTGGAGATGAAGAGCCGTGGTCAGTCGAGTCCATCACCGGGAACGACCAGCATTCTGCTGCTGCGTGCGGGCGAAGCGGATCAGGGGGTGGTGGGGCTGCATCAGGCTGGCATTCCCGGTGAGATCATGCCCAGTCTGTCAGCGCGACTGATGGGGCTCGACAGCCTCGGCGTCGCCTCCTATCTGCTCACTCTCTACTTCTCCTGCGCTGTACTCACCGATGACGCCCTGGCAATTCTCGAAAACGTCGAAGTCGGATACTACCACGACTACGACAATCGCTCACCCAAAGTGAAGTAGTGAAGGATTCGACATGAATGTGGATCTTCGCAGCATCGCTGAGAAATTGTTTCAGGACGCCGCAGCCGCAGCCGGTGGGGTTCAAACGCCCGCGGTGTCAGCACCATTATTGTCAGCCCCCCTGACTCCAAACCAGCCGGCGTCAGCAATATCGCCGGCGACGGCAGCATCCAGCTTTCCGGCGTCCCCGCTGACGGCAATGCCCCGGCCGGTCGGGCTGCAATTGCCCGAAGTACCGCGGCCGGAATCGGTCCCGACTGGCAATCCGTTCCCCCAGGTTCACCGCCATGTCCGGCAGGCTGCCTTTCATGCCCGCCAGCCAGAGTTGCAACCTGCGTCGCCCACTTCAGCACCCCCGGACTCACTCCACGGCTTGCCCACGGCCACTTCACCCACGAGTCCAACGCTGCCATCTTTGCCATCCCTGCATTCCAACAATTCATCACCGTTTCCCCACACCCTCCCCTCCGTGTCAACTCGCCCCAAAACTGCAGCGGCCGTCGCTCAGTTTGTCAGTCGGCTCCGAACGCATCAGCCAGCAGCACCGACCGGGCTACTGTCTCCGGGATTGGATTCGATTGCAGTTGGTTTTCAGCGTTCGAGTTTGCATGCCGCACAATCGCCGATGGGAACACGGATCTTCGACATCGAGCGAATCCGAGCCGATTTCCCGATTCTGCACCAGCAGGTGCACGGGAAGCCGCTGGTCTGGCTGGATAATGCCGCCACGACGCAAAAGCCCCGCTGCGTAATCGATGCGATTTCCCGTTTTTACATGCAGGACAATTCCAACATTCACCGCGGTGCTCACACACTTGCGGCCCGTGCCACCGACGCCTGGGAAAACGCTCGCAGCAGCGTGCAGCGTTTTCTGGGTGCGGAGGCTCCGTCAGAAATCGTTTTTCTGCGCGGCACCACAGAAGCGATCAACCTCGTGGCCCAGACTGTTGGTCGTTGCTTTTTGCGACCGGGCGATGAAATTGTGCTGACAGTGCTGGAACATCACGCGAACATTGTGCCCTGGCAGATGGCAGCGAAGGAAACCGGAGCAGTGATCAGGGTGGCACCGGTGAATGATCGGGGTGAGATTCTGCTGGATGCCTACGAGGCGTTGCTGGGCCCCAAAACCAAACTGGTTTCTCTCACTCACGCATCCAACAGCCTGGGCACGATTCTGCCTGTTGAACAAATGACGGCTGCTGCCAAACGCCATGGGGCACTCGTGCTGATCGACGGCGCCCAGACGGTGTCCCATATGCCCATCAATGTGCAGGCCATCGGCTGTGACTTCTTCGTGTTCTCCGGGCACAAGCTCTTCGCCCCGACTGGCATCGGAGCACTCTACGCCCGTCGTGAAGTTCAGAATGTGATGCCACCGTGGCAGGGTGGCGGGAACATGATCCGGACAGTCACCTTCGAAGAAACCACCTACAGCGACCCGCCGGCAAAATTTGAAGCGGGAACTCCCAGCGTCGCTGATGCCGTTGGACTACACGCAGCTATCGACTTCGTCACCGCCCTCGGCTGGCCCGCTATTACTCAGTACGAACACCAGCTTCTGGAATATGGCACAGCCAGACTTCAGGAGATCCCGGAGCTCAGGCTGATCGGACAGGCGCGTCAGAAAGTCGGAGTGCTGTCGTTCGTGATGCCGGGAAAAACGTCCGAGCAGATCGGGAAACTGCTTGATCAGGCTGGCATCGCTGTCCGTGCCGGCCACCACTGTGCGCAGCCATCACTGCGACGCTTCGGGCTGGAAGCCACAGTCAGACCCTCACTCGCCATCTACAACACCACCGCCGACATCGACCGCCTCGCCGACGCGCTGCTTCGAATTCGCTGAGGGTGCGTTGCAGATCGATGCTGACTTTGCGGCTGGTGCTTCCCGCCCCGTGGTCTACACCAGTTCCCCAATCACATCCCCATCACTTACCGGCATGGGGCGGCCGTCGACCTGGTGGTAGGTGAGCTGTCCGGGGTTGTAGCCGAGGGCGTGGAAGATGGTGGCGTGGATGTCGGCGGGGCGGATGGGGCGGTTTTTGGGGTAGGCGGCGGTGCGGTCGCTTTCGCCGATGACCTGACCGGTCCGGAGTCCTCCGCCGGCGAGGACTGCGGAGGCACACTGTGGCCAGTGATCGCGGCCGGCGTCGGCATTGATTTTGGGGGTACGGCCGAAGTCGCCCATCCAGATCACAAGTGTTTGGTCCAGCAGCCCGCGGTCGCTGAGGTCATCAAGCAGAGCCGTGAAGGCCTGCTCCATGGGGGGCACGAGCCGATTTTTGAGCTGGTTGAAGTTGTCCTTATGGGTGTCCCATGTGATGGAGGGCCCGTTGACGGTGGTCACGAAGCGTGTCCCGGCTTCGATCAGGCGTCGGGCAAGCAGATGCGACTGGCCCCAGCTGTGTCGGCCGTAGCGATCACGGACACTCTCAGGTTCCCGCGAAAGATCGAAGGCCTCACTGGCGGTGCCGGCGGAGATCAGGCCAAGGGCTTTGGAGCGGACGACATCAATCTCGGCTGCGGCGGTGGTTGCGGCTGTGATGGAATTGCCGTGGCGTTCCATGAGTTTCAGCAGGTCGAGTCGGCTGGAGAGTCGGTCGGAGTCCATGGACTGATCGAGCCGCAGTCCGGGGACCCTGAAGTTGGGTGAGTTGGGATCGGCGTTCAGTACAAACGGATCGAAGCGGCTGCCCAGGCAGCCGCCGAATTGTCCGGGCGTCAGATATTTGGTGCTGTCGCAGTGCGGGAAAGGTGTGATTACGTATGGGGGAACGCCTGCAGAATAGCCGTTCCGTTGTGCGAGCCAGCCGATGAGTGTGCCGAAGCAGGGAATATCAGCGGGGCCGGGGTTGATGAGGGTGCTGTCGATGCGATAGGGGCGTCCGACCGTGGACCAGTGCATGCCCGAGTTGTGTCCGCCGTGGCTGTGGTGGACGGTGCGGATGACCGAGAGCTGGTGCATGCGCTGGGCGAGTCCCGGGAGCAGTTCGGAGACTTCGATGCCGGGTACACTGGTCTGGATTGGCTGGAACGGCCCGCGGATCTCAGCAGGCGCTTCGGGTTTGGGATCCCAGAGATCGATGTGGCTGGGCGCGCCGCAGTTGAAGATGAGGATGACGGAGCGGGCTTTGGGGGTGGTGCGGGCCGGCGTGAAGCCGCCTGCGGCAGCTGTGGAGGGCGCAGCGAGAAGTTGCGATGCAGCGGAGGCCGTTACAACCGGGAAGAGGGAAGCGCCGGTGGCCAGGAGGTGGCGGCGACTGTGGCTAATGTCAGACGGTATAGGCGGGCGGGCTGGCACAGCGGGGCACCCCTGGGGAAGGAGTTGAGGCGGTCAGCGGAGGATACAGCGGTGGGTGATGGAAGTACAGAAAAAGACGGGGATTTGCGAGGCCGAGTGGTAGGGGGTTCGGAGATTCTCCGGAACGTGTGACTGCCACATTCGGCGTGGTTCAGCTTTCCGGGGCGAAGCCGCGGCGCATGGTGTTTTCGGAGATGGCGATGGGAATGAGGAACTGGAGGAGGTAATCGGGGCCACCGGCTTTGCTGCCGATGCCGGACATACGGAATCCGCCGAATGGATGGCGATTAACGAGTGCTCCGGTGATTTCACGATTGAGGTAGAGGTTACCGACGTGGAATTCGTGTCGGGCGCGGCGGAGGGTGACGGGGCTGCGGGAGTAGACGCCGCCGGTGAGTGCGTAGCGGGTGTTATTGGCGATGTTGAAGGCGTCATCGAGTGTGCGGACGCGAAGGATGGAGAGGATTGGCCCGAAGAGCTCCTGCTGGGCGAGTGCGGAGTCGGGATCGACGCCGGTAAAGATGTGGGGGCCGATGAAGGAGCCTTTTTTGGCGAGTGGTCCGGGGTCGATGGAAAGGAGCAGTTGGGTGCCGTTTTCGAGGTCGACTTTCCGGATGAAGTTCTGCAGGCGTTCGCGGGCCTCTTCGTCGATTACGGGACCAATTTTGGTGCCCGGGTCTTCCGCGGGGCCGATGGTCAGGCTGCGGACGGCTTCGACCAGTCGCTGAGTGAACTGGTCGTGAATGGAATCGAGGACAATGACACGGGAGCAGGCGGAGCATTTCTGACCGCTGTAGCCGAAGGCACTGCGGACGACTCCGAGTACGGCTTCGTCGAGGTCAGCGTCTTCGTCGATGATGATGGCGTTTTTGCCACCCATTTCCGCAATGACTCGACGGACACTGTGCTGAGCTTTGCTGGTGTCGGCGGCAACACGGTTGATTTCCAGACCGACAGCCTGGGAGCCGGTGAACGCGATAAGATCGACGTCGGGGTGACTGATGAGTGCCGGGCCGACTTCTTCGCCGATGCCGGGGAGGAAGTTGACAACGCCGCTGGGGAGCCCGGAGTTGCGGATGATGTCCATGAAGCGGGCGGCAACCACGGACGACTGTTCTGCGGGCTTCATGACGACGGTGTTGCCGGTGACAACAGCGGCGATCGTCATGCCTGTGAGGATGGCGAGTGGGAAGTTCCAGGGGGCGATGACGGCGCAGACGCCGCGTGGGCGGTAGAAGTAGGTGTTGTCCTCGCCGGGCACAGGTGTTTTGCGAGGCTGACTGAGTCGCAGGAATTCCTGGGAGTAATACATGCAGAAGTCGATGGCTTCGCAGACTTCAGCATCGGCTTCGGCCCACGTTTTGCCGGTTTCGAGGATGATCCATGCGGCGAGTTCGAAGCGACGTTCGCGCATTTCGGAGGCGATGAGGTCGATGTATTCGAGCCGTGTGGGGACATCGGAGCGTGCCCAGGTTTGGAACGCGCGGCCCGCGGCTTCGACGGCATCGTTGGTTTGGTCGAGACTGGCGGAGGCGACTTTGCCGATGATTTCCGAGGATTTGGAGGGGTTTCGAGAGATAATTGTGGTGCGTGTTTCGCAGAATTTGCCGTCGATGACCAGCGGGCAGGATCCACCGAGTGACTCGCGGACGGAGTTGATGGCATCGGCCATGGCCTGGCGGGCGGCCGGATCGGAGAAGTCGGTGAACGGTTCGTTGCGAAAACCGGGTTCGGGTGAATCTTCGATGGGTGGTTCAGCGGCAGCGTGGCTGGAGGGCTTCATAAGCAGAGTCTTTGCGGGGATGTGTTCGCTGAAATTCAGGCGGAGGAAGGATTCGTTGGAGGTGTTTTCAAGCAGTCGGCGGACGAGGTATGCCATCCCGGGGATGAGTTCGCCGAAGGGCGTGTAGATGCGGACGCGGTGGCCGCGATTGCGGAAAATTGCGGCCTGCTCGTCGCACATTCCGTAGAGCATCTGAATTTCCCACGCGTCAGCGGGCACGCGGAGCTCTTCAGCGAGGGCGATGGAGTGGGCGAGGCTGCGGAGATTGTGGCTGGCGAAGGCCGGGCGGAGGAGTGCGTGGTTTTCAAGCAGGACGCGGGAGAGTCGTTCGAAGGAATCGTCGGACTGCCATTTGCGGCGATAGACTGGCACTGGCCAGCCGCGGGCACGGGCGACGATGTGTTCGTAGTCCCAGTAGGCGCCCTTGACGAGTCGGATGGTGATGGGCGTTTCGCGGCGGCGGGTCCATTCGAGCAGGTTGCGGAGATCTTCGTCGGCGGAACGCAGATAAGCCTGGACGACGATGCCGCAGTCGGCAAATGTGCGAAATTCTTCCTCCATCAGGATTCGCTGGAAGATCTGGATGCTGGTTGCTTTGTGATCGTGCTGTTCCATGTCGACATGGATCTGAGCACCGTGCTGCTGGGCGGCGCGAAGGATGGGGCGGAGGCGTTTTGCGACGCGCTGATAGGTGCCCTCGGCGTCGACACTGGAGAACTGGCTGTCGAGCGCAGAAAGTTTCAGGCTGAGATTGAGCCGGGGAATGTGGCCGCTCGGGCCGTGATCAAGGAGCGGATCGTCGGGCCAGGCGTCTACGGGGGCGGCGAGATCATTGAGCAGCAGCAGGAGGGTGTGCTGGTAGCGGTCTGCTTCGTGTTCGCTGATGACGGATTCGCCGAGCAGGTCGAGCGTACAGGCGAAGCGATTACGGCGGAGCTGAGTGACCGTTTGGAGGATATCGTGGGAATTGTTGCCGGCGATGAAGCGGCGAGCCATGCGGGCGGCGTTGGTGCGGGCGTTCCACGCGAGCGCGCGGCTGAGGATATGATTGCCGGTGGACAGATCCAGTCCCAGCCGGACAGCCCACGGGAGATGCGTGCGGACGTCTTCGAAGTATTCTTCGAGATGTCTGGCGATCGAGACGTGATCGCGGAGCATGGGAAGCACGTCGATAAAGCGGAACAGCTGGAGCTTGATCGCAGGGTCGTTCATGGCCCAGTGCAGCAGGCGGTCTTCCCACCAGCGGGCCTGAAACACAGATGGCGCCTGAGGGGCCGAGCGGGCAAAAAGATCGGTGCCGATTTCCAGCGTCCGCTGCTCGAGACGATCGTCGGATGCAGGCGGGGTGGTGTTTTCGATGGGGGAGTCAATGTTGTTGTCGGAAGATGCTGATTTTGCCCTGACGGGTTTGGGTGAACCCACGGTATTGACAGACGGCTGGGCGTCGGCATCGGCCTGAGTAGAAGCAGAAGGTTTGCGGGCAGCCTTTTTGGCCATAGGGCGATTTCCGGAGGGCATGTGGCCCGCGGGACTTGAGCGTGGTGATTGGACGCCGGGGACTGGCGCGGAGAATTCGGACCGGGGATTCTAGGTTATCGAGGGGCAGGGAAAAAGGTGGGTCCGGGAATTCTCGACAGGGGACGTGTGAACCCGCGAGGTGACGGCGACTGCTTAACAGAGGGTGTCAGAGCGTACCGGAAAGCGGGTTGGCATGGCACGCGGTGGGCCGGGCTGGGATTGTGAAAGGGCACCACGCGGGCGTTTTGTTAACCACAGAGCACACAGAGTGACTCGGGGTTGTCATCAAGTTCGGCGATCTGGGTGGTGGTACGGGAAATCTGCGTGTTTCTGTGCGGTTTTTTTATTGTTTTGCCATCCGAGGCAGGTACTCGGTCAAAATTCACGCCTGCTGAGGGAATGCAGGAGCCGGCGTCGGGCGGGCGCTGATCATCCCGCCTTTGCAGGCACCGTCAGCCACAGCGTTGGAATTGCGGTGCCGTCCGGTGCATCCCAGTTGACCGGGACCTGAGCTGGCGTGTCGGCCGCAGCAGCGGGAGC
>JBEAUF010000359.1:0-2948 GCA_041161565.1 Planctomycetota bacterium
GCCTGATCGGCTGCCGCTGGCTGCTGTGCTGCCTGCGCGCAGGCAGCGGCCGGCGTCAGAGCCATCAGCAGGACTGCGATGACAGTCGGCAAGGCATGCAGCGGTTCTCGGGAACGGTTCATCGGGCACCTCGATTCCAGACGCCGCGGGCTTTGAGAAAGTTACGCACCAGTGGCAGCCAGTGCTGATCGGTGCGGACGACGAGGTGATCAACGCCGGCCCGTTTGAGTTCCTGCTGGAGATCGGCCTGGTTCGTGTAGCTGTCGCTGGAGTGGGCCACGAGAGTCCGGCCGGTCTCGGCCTCCACAGCTCGCAAATAGCCGGCCGCGGGGAGTCCATCTTCGAGCGGATCGCGGAGTTGAAGCACGACACATTCATGGCGCTGGCTGAGTTGGCGAATGGCGGCGACGGCGTGGGGATCGTGGAGGTCACTGAGGATAATCAGGAGGGTGCGATTGAGGAGCGACGGAGAGAGTCGATTGAGGCGATCGGAGAGGTTTGTCGGTTCGTCAAACCGATAACGACGCAGTTGCAGGAGCCACTGCAGGATGGTGTCACGGGAGAGCGAGGGACGGACGTGAAGTGCAGAATCGCCGGTCGTCAGGAGACCAACCGGGCTGACGCGTTCAAGGCACGCAAGGCCAAGTCCACCGGCAAGCTGCAGCGCGGTTTCGTACTTGCTGCGGCGGAAGGAGCTGATGGTCATGGAGGCTGAGGTGTCGAGGAGCAGGTAGCAGGGGAGGCGTTTGGGAGTTTCGAACTCGCGGATCCATGGCTTGCCCGTGCGGGCCAGAATTCGCCAGTCGAGGGCGCGGACCGGGTCACCCGGCTGATATTGCCGCGACTGAACGTATTCGATGCCACTGCCTCGAAACGGCGAACGATCCGTACCGTAGCTGAAGCTGTCAGCAAGCTTCCTGACGGTAATCAGAAACTGCCGAGCGTCGGGGAGCTGAATGGGTTCCGTTTGATGGTGCATGGTGTTTGGGGGGCAGTGGTCGGTGTTCAGTGTTCAGTGTTCGGTGTTCGGTGTTCGGTGTTCGGTGTTCGGGGGGGGCAGGGATCAGTGTTCAGTAATTGGCACTCGATGGTGGGTGGTGGTTGGAGAGCGTGCGGCGGAGTGCCGTGGATGTTGGCTGAGAGCTGGCGGCGGGATGTGCTTAGATTCCGCCCATGCGGTTGCTGAGGATTTCGCTGAGGACTTGTCGGCTGGTGACGCCATCTGCGAGGGCTTCGTAGGTGAGTCGGATACGGTGGAGGATGACGTCTTCGGCGAGGGCGAGGATATCTTCGGGGGCGACGTAGGAGCGGCCGCGGATGAGTGCGCGAGCGCGGGCGGATTTGATAAGGGAGATGCCAGCGCGGGGGCTGCAGCCGAGTTCGAGGTGGCGGTGGCTGCGGGTGTCATTGACGAGGCGGACGATGTGTTCGATGAAGGTGTCGCTGACGTGGACGGAGTTAACAGCTTCCATGGCGCGGATGAGTTCTTCGGGGCCGCCGACTGGTTCGCGATCGAGCACATCGAATTCGGTTTGCACGACGGCACCGCCATCGCGGCGCTGGATGCCGAGGCCGACGTTGCGGCGGAGCACTTCGCGTTCTTCGTCGGGGGTGGGGTAGTTAAGTCGGTGGCAGAGCATGAAGCGGTCGAGCTGGGCTTCGGGGAGTTCGAATGTGCCGGCCTGTTCGACGGGGTTCTGTGTGGCGATCACGAGAAACGGGGCGGGGAGCGAGAAGGTTTCATCGCCGATTGTGACACGTCGTTCCTGCATGGCTTCGAGCAGCGCGCCCTGGACTTTGGGGGCGGCGCGATTGATTTCGTCGGCGAGGAGCAGGTTGGTGAAAACGGGACCCCTGCGAACTTTGAACTGGCTGGTGCGCTGATCGAGGATTTCGGAACCGAGGATATCGGAGGGGAGCAGGTCGATGGTGAACTGAATACGTGCGAAGTGGAGATCGATGGAGCGGGAGAGGACGGAAACGAGCAGTGTCTTGGCAAGCCCGGGGACACCCTGCAGGAGCAGGTGACCGCCGGTGAGCAGGGCGATGAGGCAGCGTTCGACGACGATGTCCTGACCGACAACCACTTTACCAACCCGGCCGCGGACAGCGTCGAGGTAGGCGAAGACTTTGGCGACATCCGGTGTTGTGGCGACACTCATGAGCAGGGCCTGTGCAGTGGGCTGGGGCAGGTTGTGGGGAAGCACAGCGCACTCGGAGCCGGGCTTTCACGGATATGGCTGGTGAGCAGCCGCACTATAGCGGGGGCGATGGTGGTACGCCCGCGGAAACTGGGGAAATCCGGAGGGAATTTCCGGGTCAACCCGGATGCGCAGCAGCGCCGGTATGATCTGCTCGCGGCCTGTGGGGGAATCAAAATCGGCTGCGGGCTCTGCCAACGTGTTGAGCAACGCCTGAGCCGCCACGCTGCGCGAGAGAGTAGAGGGTAGAGAGTGGAGAGGAGATGGAAGTGAGAAGTGAGAAGGCGATGAGCCGCCGGGCGGGAGCGCGATGAGCCGCCGGGCGGGAGCGCGATGAGCCGCAGGGCGGGAGCCCGCGGGTAAAGAGCCTTGGCGAGAGAGGAGAGACGGAAGTGAGAAGTGAGAAGTGAGAAGTGAGAACGCATGAGCCGCCTGGCGGCAGCCTGCGGGTAAAGGGGCCTGCGACGTGACGCTCACGCCGTGCGCACCAGAGTGAGAAACGCAACCGGGGGCTTCCGCCCGCCCGCTCAGGGGCTCTGCTGGGCCACCGATTGCCCACAGTCTCAACGGGATTCGGGTGTAGCGTGATGCGGCGGCTGACGGCGCCGCACCGGATGTGTCGCCCTCCGGGCTGCAGGTGATATGCTGCAAGTCCCCGGCGGCTTCCGCCGCCGGCAATTGATGTATCGCCCTCCGGGCTGAAACACAGTGCGGGGCGGAAGCGCACTGAGCCGCAGGGCGGAAGCC
>JBEAUF010000308.1:0-9901 GCA_041161565.1 Planctomycetota bacterium
TGCCAGTTGAAATCCCACGGCCGGATCGAGTCACGAAAACGCAGTGTGGCGTGCGGCCGATGTCAATCGGCCGGTGCGGCCCTGGTGAGCTCCGGCTGCGGTGCTGGCCGCGCGGGCACGCACCGTTACCCGGGATTGACATCCCCCGCACGCCCTGTAATGGGGGTGGAGTCCGAAAAACGACTTCCGGTGTTCTTAACACCGTTTCGTCATCCCAGCCTCGCCCGCCCAGGTCTTCACCCGTCTTTTCACAGAATTTCAGAGAAAGCCAATGCCATTGTGCGGCAGCCCGCGGGCAAAGGCCCCTGGTTACGCGCTGTCAGTGACGCCTGCCGCGCGCACCCTGCCATGCGAATCACAGCCGGAGGCTTCCTCCCGACCGCACAATCAGCACTGGTCTTTTGTCAGCACATCCATGGTGCGCACCGACAGTTCCCTCACGCGGCATTCGTTGACGGTGACTCCCAGTCCCGGTTCCATCAGCCGCGGGCCGCGGCCGGCATAGCGGAAGGTGATGTCGGGGTCGACCAGCGAATCGCGGACGAGGAAGCGGTCGAAGCTGCCTTCCACATAGCGGAGGTCCGGGACGTGGCAGGCGAAGTGTCGGCCGGCAGCGGAGAGGATGCCGGTTTCGCCGACCTGGCAGCCCAGCTGGCAGAACATTCCGGATTGTCGGGCCAGCTGGACAAGTTCCAGTGATCGCGCGAGTCCGCCGCATTTGGACAGGCGGATATTGAAGGCATCGCACCAGCCGCCCGCGATGGCCCGTTCGGCATCGGCGCGGCAGCAGAGCGATTCATCGAGCATGATGGGGACTGTGAGTCGCGGGCGGACGGTGGCCAGTCCGGGAGTTTCCGCGTGGGGCACGGGTTGTTCGAGGCACGACGGGCGGAAGGGAAGCAGGGGAGTGAGGCGGTGTTCAAGTTCTTCGCAGTGCCAGGCTTCGTTGGCGTCCAGTCGCAGGTCCACCGAACTTCCCACGACCAGCCGGATGCGTCGAAGGCAGTCCACATCCGCGATCCCGGCGGTCCCGACTTTTACCTTGACGTGGCGAAACCGGAACAGCCGCATTTTCAGCGCGGACAGCCATTGCTTGCGGGGGGATTCAGAGGTGATCGCACCACTGTAGACGACCTGGTCACGGGAATCCGCAAATGCGGCACATTGCGGCAGCAGTCTGATAAGACTGCCCAGCGGCATTCCCGCGGAACGACAGGCGGCATCCAGAATGGCCAGTTCGATTGCGCAGCGGACTGCGTTGCCAAAGCATTCCCGGGGAGCGACACCGGGATCGGGTGGAACGGCTGCAAGAGCAAACGCGTCGATGGCAGCGGCCGCAGCAGCGGGTGAATCAAACCGGGCGTCGCGAAGCGGCGTGAAGCTGGTTTGCTGCAGTTGTCGCCATGCGGAATCGATGGATTCTCCCGTCACATACGTTCTGGGCAGACCTTCTCCCCAGCCGGTACTTCCATCATCCAGCACGCAGCGGATGATCAGGGTGTCGTTGGCGAAGCGTTCGTGAGATGCATGCCGCACCGGTCGACGCAGTGCGATGGGCACGTGGAAGGCGGTGAGTCGATGAATGCGCATGGTCCGTCGATCCTTCAGGGGGCTGGCACTGGTTTCAGAGCATTCTGCAGCCAGTGGCTGAAGTCGGCGGCAGCCGTGTCTTCGTCAACCGCTGCTTCGGGATCCCGCTGGGCGACCAGCAGCAAATCCTGATTCCGGACCATGCGTTCCAGCAGTTCCAGATCAGCCGCGGGGAATTCGACTGTGGGCTGCAGCAGGCGAGGATGCACAACAACGCAATCCCAGCCATTTCGGCCGAAGTCCAGAGACCAGTTGAAGAGCCATGACAGCGACCGCAGCCGCTGTTCTTCGGACTCCACAGGCAGTGGCAGTGGAACAGTGAGCAGCACCAGGTCCGGTTTGGCCGCGCGGACCCGCTGTTTGGCGTCGGCTTCCAGCTGCTGCAGCGAGAGTCCGGCGATCGGCCAGCTGATCAGCTCCAAACGTTCTGAAATGCCGGCAGCAGCAGCGGCCTGTTCAAGCAGCGGCAGCAGAGGTTCCATGACCAGCACTCGCACCGGGCTCGCACCAGACAGTTTTTCCTGAGTCCGCGGCAGTAGTGGTGGGAGCGGACCAGCGGTATTCAGCCAGACATCGACGCCTGTCAGACACCTGCACAAGCTTTCCGCCATGCGACGATGTCCGTCGAGATTGGGATGAATTTCATCGCTGAGTGTTTCACGCCAGGTGCGGGGTGCGCGGGCGAGCAGGCGTTGTCCGACGGCGTACTGATCACACAGTGGCACCGCCAGTTCTGCGGCCGTCTCGCGAATGACTCGGCAGTATGCTTCCAGCTTTGCAATCGGGCGACCGGTGGTTTCGATGACGTTATTGGGTGTACAGAGCACGGGCAGCGCGTGCTGATCGCGGCAGCGCTGGACAAGTTCCACGAGGCCAGCGTGGAACTGGCGTTCACTGAGTCGAGTCAGATCATTCAGGCCGAAGCTGATTATCACGACGTGTGGCTGATGCCGAAGCACATCCTGGTCAAGTCGTGCGAGTCCGTCACGGGTGGTGTGTCCGCTGATGCCGGCGTTGATGACTTCCACGGGTTGTTCGGGTAGTGCCTGCTGCAGGGCCAGCTGGAGCAGTTCCGGCCACGCGCGGCGGCCGCCGGTGTGGTAATAGACGCCGGTCACGCTGTCTCCGAGGCACACAATTTTCAGGGGTGCCGGCGGAGGGTTCCGGGGCACAGCGGCCGTTCGCAGCACGGCGTGGGCGGCCTCATCAGCCTGCTGACGCTGCCACTGATCCAGCACAAACTGCAGAGCTTCCCTGGTATCCGCAGCGTTGGTGTCATGCCCGCCGACAAGTCGATGCAGGCTGAGCACCGGGGAGCCCTGCTGCTGCAGAGCTGCAGTGAGTCGCAGGACGCTGTCGGGCGGTACCAGAGTATCCCGCCCACCGGTTGTGGCAGCCACGGGCATGGTCAGACGTTCCGGGAAAAATTCCGCGGATCTGGAACGATACACCTCCGGCTGTTCCTCCCGCGTGCCCCCATACGCCTCCTGAATCGCTTCCTGAAATCCCCTGTATTCCACCATGTTGGCCGTACCGTTGAAGGAGACGACTCCGTCGATGCATTCCGGGTGCAGCGCTGCGAAAGCAAGAGCTGCGGTGCCGCCCATGGAGCCACCGCACAGGAGCACGCGGCGAACAGGCCATCGCAGATGCAGCTCATCGATCAACTGCAACAGATCCTCTTCGGCAAGTGGTCCGAGCCAGGATGTGGGTGCACGGTAGTCGGGGGACACCAGCAGCATTCCGGCTGCGGCAGCCATGCGGCGGGTTTCGGAACATTCCGGCCGTTCCTGACGGATGAATTGCCAGCGGTCGGAACCGTGTCCGTGGAGCGCGATGAGCAGATCAAGCGGCTTTCCTGGGGCGAGGTTCGGCGGTTTGATCAGCACGTACTGTTGTGCGGAACCATCGACACGGGAAATGAATGTCTCATCACGAATATCGGCAGGTTCGGAGCTTGTGCCGGGCTGAGCCAGCGCAGACGGCAGCCGCAGCAGGCAGGTGCACATGACCGCAGCAACAGCAAAGACTCGCAGACTTTTCATCACGCCGCATCTCCGAACTGCCTGAACAACGCACAGACACGCAGGAACGCGTCAGTCCCAGCCGAAGATTCCAGCCTGCCGTGAGCCGAGGCAGCGCTTCGTTCAAACGGCATCCTCATCAATCAGTTCCAGAGCAAACACGCCCTCGAACTGATCCTTCCATTTCACCTTGAAACGCACCTCAACCTCTTCATCGCCGATATGCACCCGGCAGGCACCAAACCGCTCACCCGCCTCCCAGTCCGCTCGCAGCTCGCGATAACCATCGATGGACGTGACCTCCTGATCCTCAAATGCCTGCTTCAGGAAGTCTTCCACCAGTTTCACAACATCCTCACTGGTGGGGCCGGGCAGCACGAAGGACTGTACCTCAAATTCCTGCATGGTTTTGTCGTGCCACTGCACCACAAAGGGCACCGGGATCTCCGTCGTCTCCGAGTGTGCCACACAAACACAGCGCCGCCGCTGAGTCTGTTCGTCGAATGCCACCTCCCGGTAACTGTCGACCTGTTCAATCCTGAACTCGCTCAGAGCTGTGCGAGCCTGCTGTTCGATGATCTCGATAATCTGCGGACTGTCAGCCTGTGGCAGCAGCAGCAACGACACAGAAAACACAGCCTGCTCGTGATCCTGCCATTGAATCAGAAAAGGCACAGGTATGCGTTCTCCGTCCACCCGCACCATGCAGCTCCCGCGACGCTGCTGAAGCAGAGGATCGCAGCTGACTTCGCGAGGGGCTTCAACCTGACCGATCTTCCGCCCAGGAAACTCACGCGCAGCAAGCTGCTGAATGAGCTCCAGAACCTCTGACGCATCACACGCTGGCAGTTCGGGTGGTTTGAGCAACACCGGGATGACCGTGGGCAGAAACAGAAATGCGAGCATTGCCCCAACGGCGGCTCCACGCATATCCGGTCCGCAGATCGCTGAGCGGCGAAAGTAGGTCAGCGGATACCAGACAACCCAGAACAGCAACAAGCCGAGCAGTGTTCTGGTGGGGCTGCCGGTCCGTTCTTCCGCGGGATTCCAGCGAGCCAGTCGACCAGCGTCGATTGCGAGGAGGCCTGCGGTGAGCAGCACAGTGACGAGTGCCAGTGCGAGGCCGAGTGTGTCGGGCAGAAATCCTTCGGCAGCGCCAGCCAGCACCGGGAGCAGCAGTGCGAGGAGGGCAAGAGCGGGTCCCGGCGGAGGCTCAGTCGGCTGCAACTGTTCGGCGGGCTCGCCGCCGTCATCCGATTCCGCAGCCGGGTTATCATCGTACCACTCGGGGTCGGACGGATCATCCGCGACGTCCGGCACATCTTCGTTCTGCTGCGGGATTTCGCTCATCAGTCTGCTCCGGGGATGCTGAACTACTGCTCTGCACCACCTTCATACTCCGTCTGAATCGCAGTGGCCGCCAATTCCTTCCGCAGGTCAGCGACCGCGGTTTCGGAGGCAGCGAGGGCAGTGCGGGTGATTTTGAGGTCTTTCAGGGATTTCAGATGAAACAGCGCGGGAGCACCGGCGGCCGTGATTTGAGTGGACCCGAGGTGCAGGAAGGTGAGCTGCGTCATGTTCTTCAGCAGGGGCAGTCCGGCATCGGAGAGTTTGGTGTTATCGAGGTTAAGCCACTGGAGGCTGGTGAGGGGAGCGAGTGCGAGTGCACCGGCGTCGGAGATCTGGACTCGCCAGAGGTTGAGTTTCTTCAGGGAGGTGAGGCTGGCAAGAGAGGACATACCCGCATCCGTCAGGGTGGATATCTCGCTGAGATCGAGTTCTTCGAGCAGCTTGCAGGTGCTGAGGCTGGCGAGTGCGGCATCGGTGATGTTGGTGCGAGCGAGTCTGAGTTTTCGCAGGCGGGGGAACTGTGTCAGCACGGCAACGGCCTCGTCGTCAACGATTGTGGCGGACAGGTAGATCTCTTCGAGGGAATCGAGTTTGGTGAGATGTTCAAGTCCGGGCTTGCCGATCCAGAGGTCATCGAGGGCGATGACTTTGAGTGATTTGAGTGTCGCGAGGGCGGCGAGACCTTCATCGGAAACCGTGGTGCGATTTTCCCTGCCGGACATACGGAGTACTCGCAGGCCAGTGCATTTTGCGATTTCAGCCATGGCGGCATCGCTGATGGCGCAGGAGCGAACATCGAGACTGGTGAGTTGCGGGGCGGTGGTTGCGAGGAGTGTGGCGAGTTCGTCGTTAAAGGCGGTACCGGCGAGGTTGAGTGTTCGCAGGGTGGTGAGCGGGGCGAGGAGTTTCAGCAGGTCACTGGTCACTTCCGCTTTGCGCAGGTCAGCTTCGACGACGCTCCCATCCGGGCCCTGTTTGATGAATTCGGCGAGTTCTTTGGGGAGCTGAACAGCGGCTGATTTGGCGGCGAGATTGGCCGGTGATGTCTGCGGTGATGCGGGGCCGGAGGATTCCGTACAGCCAGAGAAGAGGAGCAGCAGCAGACAGACGGCGGCGAGAGAGGACATTGAACGCATGATCAACGTGGCTCCGGGGATAACGGGAACACGGGAGGCGGTTGTTGGATGCGGTGGAGTGTAGGAAATCCTGGAATTCTTCCCAGTGTGCCCGGCGGCCGGGGGAATCATGGAAGGTTGGCGGCCAGCGAGCCGGTCCGTCAAATCCGGCGGATTTGGCACGGTTTGGCTGCACTGCGGGAAAGGAAACAGGAAGCCGTGATTGAAGCGTTGCCCGGCTTTTGATACTGTCCAGAGATGCACTGAAGCTGGTTATATTGGCATGCCAGCCTGTCCCGCGTCCTCCTGTATGCAAAGAATCGAAATGCACAAGGTTACTCTTCTGCCCGGTGATGGTGTCGGTCCGGAAATCGCTGAAGCCACTCGAAAGTGCGTCGAGGCCACAGGGGTGAAAATTGAGTGGGACGTGCAGGAGTGCGGGATTGAGGTGATCGAGGCGAAGGGGGAGGTTCCGAAGAGTGTTCTGGAATCAATCCGTGCCAACGGGGTTGCTCTGAAAGCCCCCATCACCACTCCCATCGGCAAGGGTTTCCGCAGTGTTAACGTGTATCTGCGGCAGGAGCTGGGGCTGTACGCCTGCGTGCGGCCGTGCAAGACGTACAAGGGTGTGCGGACGTTTTTCGAGTCCTGCAATGTGGATCTGGTGATTGTCCGCGAAAACACTGAAGACCTGTATGCCGGTGTGGAATTCAAAGCCGGCGACCCCGTCACAGAACGGCTCATCGGCCAGATCAATGAAGCGGCCACCGGCAAGAAAATTTCCACGGGTCTGAAGACCACAGGTGTCAGCATCAAGCCGATTTCCGTCGAAGGCACAACTCGGATTGCCGACTACGCCTTCAAGTACGCCGTCGACCACGGCCGTCGCTCGGTCACGTCGATCTCCAAAGCCAACATCATGAAATTCACCGACGGACTCTGGTACGACGTGACTCGAGCCGTCGCCAATTCCTACGGGGCCAAACACGAGTGGCCGGAACTGGCGGCGAACGTCGCGGCATCTTCCGCCGCCAATGCCGGGAAGCTCAACGGCAGCGGCGTGGTCTATATGGAGCGGCTGATTGACAACATGTGCATGCAGCTGGTCCAGAAACCCGAACAGTATGACGTGCTCGTGATGTCCAATCTTTACGGCGACATCCTTAGCGACCTCTGCGCAGGACTCGTCGGTGGTCTGGGGGTCGCCCCGGGTGCGAACATCGGTGTTGACGGCGCCATCTTCGAAGCCACCCACGGGAGTGCGCCGAAGTACAAGGGTCAGAACAAAGTTAACCCCACCGCCCTGATCCTCTCCGCCAAACTGATGCTGGAACACCTCGGCGAAAAAACCGCCGCCGCAAAGCTTGAACAGGCCGTGGCCGACGTGATTGCTGAAGGCCGCGATGTCACCTATGACATGAAAGCCAACCGCAACGACCCCACCGCTGTCGGCACCCAGGAAATGGCCGCAGCCATTTGCCGCCGTATCCAGCAGCTGTAAGAGCCAGGGGCGCGCATCAGGCGCTGATGCAGCCAGATTGCGCCGGCTGGTTGTGATGTCGCCATGCGGCACCGCAGCCAGCGGGGCAATTTCCGTTGCCTGCCACGGGGACTCACATCCCCCGCCTGGCACGCCGTCGGCATTTTCAGCGGTATTCTCTTGCCGAATCACCCTTAACACGGGAAACTATACACAGCGGGGACTGTGATTCGTCATTCGCAGTCGGCCGGATTTTGATTGTGCAGTCCGATCAGGGAGATTTTCCATGCGCTCTGCAGGACTTCCGCGGTGGCCCATTCCGGTGCTGCTGGCTGCACTTTTCACGGCACTGCCAACGGCGTCAGCCCAGACCGGTCGCTGGGACCACGCTTTCTCGCAGGGCAACCGCTGGGAACAGGCCTTTCGCAACACCGGCAGCCAGGCGATGGGTCGCCCCACAGGGCAACTCACGCCAAATGCCGCCGTCCCGCTGACGCCGCAATTCAGCGTTTTTGACTCCGGCAGCCTCGTTTACAACGGATTTGGCCTGGGTTATCCCGGACTGCCCTGCTACGGTGGTTTCTACGGTCATTCCCCGTTCTATAACTCCCCGTTCATCATTCAGACATCTCCGCTGCCACTGTGGCGAACAACCTGGGGCAGCACCGGAGTCCTGTACCCAACAATTTACTCTTCAATCTGCTCCCCGATCGCTCCAGTCTGCTGCGGCGGCATCTGGGGTGTCGGCCCCTGTGGTGGTGCGTTTCTGTTTCCGCTGGTGCATGCATATTCCTTCCAGTCGATTCAGCTCCAGACAATTCCGCAGCAGGTTGTCGGGCTGCAGCAGCCTGTGGAAGCTCTGCAGCCGCCGGTTGCCCCCCAGTTGGTTCTGCAGCCAAACCCGATGCCGGTGGCCTTTGACCCTGCCGACCCACGACTGCTCAACCTGACCGCACCTCCCCCCGGCCGGATCCAGGCGCAGGTCGCCGCCCGCGGGCCACGGCTCCCTGGTGTCGCCGCTCAGCCCATCCCCGAACCGCTCCCCAAAGCCGCTCCTGCCGACGCCGACGCGGCAGCGCAGCGGGTAGTCGCTGAGGGTGGCATCGTTTTGCGTGGCAAACGCAAGCTCGCCAACCGCGGCGACAGGAACTAGTGCCATGACGTCTCTGCTTTTTTCCCGCCGCCGAACGCTTGCAGTGCTTGCTGCCGCCACCGGGCTGCCGCTGGCTACATCGGCCGACGAGGCCGATCTGGTACTCAACGACAAGATCGATCAGAGCGTCAAGCGCGCCCTGCAGTGGCTGGCCGGCGAACAGCAGGTTTCCGGGGCATGGACGACCAACGATTTCGGCGAGTCCACGGCCACAACGGCACTGGCCATCATGGCGTTCCTTGCCGGAGGCCACGTCCCCATGGAAGGCCCCTGGGCCAGACACCTGCAGCGCGGCGTCGCCTGGCTCATCGCTCAACAGCAACCCAATGGACTGCTGGTCGGCCGCGAGCGGGGCCATGGTCCGATGTACAGCCACGGCATCGCCACACTGATGCTCGCAGAAATCTGCGGAATGGTTGATCCCGACCAGGCAACTCCGTGCCGCGAAGCCCTGCAAAAAGCCGTCAAGCTGATCGTCGACGCCCAAAACCATCGCAAACCTCCGGAACACGACGGTGGCTGGAGGTATCAGCCGACCAGCGGTGACTCAGACCTGAGCGTCAGTGTCTGGCAGCTGCTGGCGCTCCGCGCAGCCCGCGACATCGGCTGTGACGTTCCGGCTGAAAACATCGACCGCGCAGTGGCTTATCTGAAAAAACTGCACGTCAAACACGACGGTGGCTTTGGCTACATGGTAGGGCACGGCAGCAGCATCACTCGCGCCGGAACCGGCATCACAGCCCTGGAAATCTGCGGTGAACACCGCATCCCCGAAACCCTCGCCGCTGCCCGCCTGATCCTCTCACGACCGCTCACCCGCGGCGAACATTATTTTTATTACGGCGCCTATTACTGCACCATCGGAATGTACAAGGTCGGCGGAGACGAATGGAAACAGTCCCGCGAATCGCTTTACAGAACCATTCTGGATCTGCAGAGCCCGGAAGGCTTCTGGACACCCGAAGACGGCACGGAACGCCAGGCTGGCAAGGTCTATTCCACTTCGCTGGCAGTGCTGGCACTGACGATTGAATACGGATACCTGCCGATTTATCAGCGTTGAACCGTAGCCACCTCCGCCCCATCGCCACCGATTCCCACGTGGCCACCACGCCTTACACGCGCTGGCAGCCCGATGCGGCACCAGAGCGTTCCGGGGCCGCGGCTGAGAACGACCCTTTCAGGGCCG
>JBEAUF010000425.1:0-3163 GCA_041161565.1 Planctomycetota bacterium
AAACGTGCACACGGATCGGTCTTCCGCCTTTTGCAAGCGCACCGTAAAAGATGTTAACAGCAGTGGATTGACATCCCCCGCTCGCCTTTCCCACTTTTTTGCGGCGATTGAGAGAAAGCCACGGCCATTGGGCGGCAGCCCGGTAGCATTGACTGTCTCGTATCCGGGGCGTTCAGAAGACGAACCCTTGATCACGACAACATCAAAAACCGAGCGGAAGCAGACCGGGTATTCCTGCCGCCCGTCATGTTGACAGGATCGCTGAATTCCCTGTGTTTCTCTGTCCCCGCAGCGAACCTACAACAGTCCCGCTATCGGCTGACCGCGGTAGATCTGATAGGGTCGACCAGCGGAGTCATGGAATACCTGATTCGGGTCGATCCCAAGGCAGTGAAAGATGGTGGCGGCGAGATCTTCCGGAGTGAAGGCTTCGGATTCCGGCAGTCCTGCATGAGCATCGGTGCGACCGACAATCCGGCCGGGCTGGATTCCACCTCCCGCAAGGAAGCAGGGAAAGACGTCGCCCCAGTGATGCCGGCCTGGCGTAAAGATTTCGCCGGACGCGTTGCTGCCTCCCTCAGCAATCGGGGAAATCCGCGGCGTGCGGCCCATCTCGCCGCACATCACCACCAGTGTTTCATCGAGCAGTCCGCGGTCCGCAAGGTCATCCAGAAAACCGCTTAAACAATGGTCAAGGGATGGCAGCAGTTTGCCCTTCAGGTCCCGAAAGGCGTTCTGATGGGTGTCCCATCCACGCAGATTGACCTGCACCATTCTCACGCCCGCTTCGATCAGTCGCCTGGCCGTAAGAAAACCCTGTCCCCACTCCTCGCGCCCGTACAGATCCCGCATGCGGTCGGATTCCTGCGTGAGATCAAAGGGATTGCGATTGCCTGGGCGGGTGGCGAGGACGAAACGCATGGCCTGACGGCGGTAGGCGTCCCAGCGTGCTGCGGCCCCTGCGGCATCCTGATCGTCCAGACTGCGGCGAAGATCATCCAGCTGCTGCAGCAGGGCCGCGCGGCTCTGCACTCGCCCCACCGTGACTCCCTCCGCCTGTTCAAAGTCCGGCAGGTGAAATTCAGGATTCCGACAGCTGGAGTTGTTCCACCAGGCTTTGGGACCCGGCCCCGGACGACGCTCCGGATCAAGATTGGGATCATCATGGCTGTAGCAATTCGGGCAGGAACCACCGGCATCCGGCGCGTTGCAGCGGCAGGCGAGATCCACGCCGAGACGGTCGTACTGGGGCCCCAGTATCCCGGACTCGCGTCCCGGATACTTCATCAGGCCGGCTCGCGGCAATTCAATCATCGCCGGCCAGCCGACACCGGGATCTGTGGGCGCCGCAGCTGCAATCAGGGAACCGATGGAGGGCCAGCTGATGCGGCCTGAACGCGGCGATGCGATGGTGGCGTTGCTGTCCCCGACCGGCAGCGATGTCGTGCCCGTGTGCAGCAGATACATGCAGCTGTTGTGTTCGTTGCGGAATTCCCGGCCAGCGGTGTGATGCATCGTGCGCACGATCGAATAGCGATCGGAACGCGCTGCCAGTCGCGGCAGGTATTCGCAGAAAACTTCACCCGGAATTCGCGTCTGTGCGACCCCGTACTCGCCGCGGATTTCCACCGGAGCATTTGGCTTAGGATCAAAGGTCTCGTGCTGCGAAGGACCGCCCGACTGAAAGATAAACACCACCGACCGCGCTTTGCCGGAACGACGCGAAGCAGAGACAGCCTGAGCCTCCAGCCGCAGCAGATCCGACAGACCCAGCCCGAACAACGCCAAACCGCCGGCCTGCAGCAAACCACGGCGCGGCAGCCGAGGGTGATCACCGGGCCGACAGCCGAAATGTGACAGAACACTCATGAGCAGGTCTCCGCGAGGCGAGGGTGCGACGCCAGACCCAGGAGTCTACTGCATGCTCTGCGAGGGACAAGTGGTCGGGAATGCTGAGTAAGTCGAATGGGCGTCCACTGGCCAGCGCGGGCTACCCGGCATGCTCCCGAATCCAGTCAGCATGTCTTTCACCCCACACCAGCCAGCAGCAAACACCATCAACAGCATCTGCCGACCGCCCCGAAGCGATCAATCCCGGGGTCTGGTAGCTGGCCTCAGTAGCCCTCCATACAACACCGCCAGGTTCCCCGTCCGCCGTGCAATATCTGTCAACAGGCCAATCTCGGAGTCCCGTCTGACCGGTACGCGTCGCCCATCAGTATCGTCTTGACATCCTGATGCAGCTCACGGAGCCGAGGGACCAATTGTCTTTGCTGCCAAAATGCAAATAGTTAACGCTGGCCCGCATGGCGAATTTCTCGCGCGTGTTCATGTCGATCAGATCCATGTCCACGATAAAGCGAGTGGAATTCTCTTCGCTGTTGACACTGACAATTCGCATGCGCTCGAATTCCTCCGGCCCGGCAAACCGCCACGTCATCTCACCCGTCCACACAAACTCGCCCAGCAGATCATTGGCAATTTCTGCAGTCGCCCGCTCATGGTCCGCCTGCGTGATACCACCGCAACCCGCAACAAACGGCATCGCCAGCAGACCAATCGCAAACAAAATTCCGCAGCGCAGGCCTGCGTGGTGTGGCCTGCATCCACAAGTCACGGTCAGGCCGTTTTCGAAACCTTGCACCTGGCTCATCGTTCACTTCTCACAAAAGCCCCCTCAGCGTGGCCATTCCAGCGACAGCCTGCACTTTCCAGTAGAAAGTGCCCACAACTGCGTGACAACAAATCCTGTCAGAATCGAACGCTGGAATCCAAATCCCGGCCATGCCGCCACGATTCTCATCGCGTTCAGGCAGAACACGGTACGGTGGCTCACAGCACCGCACACGAATGTGTCGCCCGCCACTCTGAGCCGCCACTCTGAGCCGCCGCGCGGGAGGCCGCGGGCATTGGCTTTCTGGCAAGACGCAGTGTCGGGAGGGCGAAGCTGGGATGGCGAAACGATGTAAACAAGGGCAAATTGGGAGGTTTCAGTTCCGCCTGCCAGTTGAAATCCCACGGCCGGATCGAGTCACAAAAACGCAGTGTGGCGTGCGGCCGATGTCAATCGGCCGGTGCGGCCCTGGTGAGCTCCGGCTGCGGTGTTGGCCGCGCGGGCACGCACCGTTACCGGGGGATTGACATCCCCCGCACGCCCTGTAAT
>JBEAUF010000434.1:0-14825 GCA_041161565.1 Planctomycetota bacterium
AAACGTGCACACGGATCGGTCTTCCGCCTTTTGCAAGCGCACCGTAAAAGATGTTAACAGCAGTGGATTGACATCCCCCGCTCGCCTTTCCCACTTTTTTGCGGCGATTGAGAGAAAGCCAATGCCATTGGGTGGACTGTGGGTGGTCTGGGGGCCGGTGCTGCTCTTTGTTTCTGCTCTTCTGGTTATCCAATCGTTGCCCGCCGATCAGTTGCAACGTTAAGTTTGTTATCCGCAGCAATCGTGACGTGGTTGACTGCGTCTGAAGTGTTGTTTGACGGCCCCGGCTCATAACGAGGCCGGGAGTGATACAGGTACTTGTTCGCCGCGTCCGCAGCACCTGGGATTCCTCGTGCGGTTACGGCCTGCAGGGTCGGTTCTGCCAGTCGGTTCTGCCAGCCTGCTCTGCCGGATAGGCAGGACATAACTGGGCACTTGTTTGACGCACTCGTAATCGATCCTGCGAGTTCACGTGTCCCACAAAGTTGCCGCAATTCGGTGCGGGCGTTTTTGAGCCAGCTGCTGCCAGCTGACGGACATCGGCGCACGTCTGACTGCACGTTTGTGACTCAGCGCGATCGTCACTGGCTGTGTTGGCTGCCGAAGGAACTTTTCAGAGGCTTCCGGGCGTTGTCTGCAGCGTTGTGATCATCACGGGGTCGGATTTACGGTGTGTATCCGAGATTGGGGGCGAGCCAGCGTTCCGTTTCTGAGACGCTTTGTCCCATTCTCTGTGCGTACCGTTCCAGCTGATCCTTCGTGATGCGATCCACGCCGAAATAGCGTGCCTGTGGCAGGCTGAAGTACAGTCCGCTCACCGACGCCGCGGGCCACATAGCGAAGCTGGATGTCAGGCTCATGCCTGTGTTCTTTTCGGCCTGCAGCAATTCCCAGAGGGCGCGTTTGGGGACGTGGTCGGGGCAGGATCCATACCCGAAGGCGGGGCGAATTCCGGCGTACTCTTCATCAATCAGCTGCTCATTTGTCAGGTTTTCGGTGCTGCCGTAGCCCCAGTCGCGTCGGGCCTGCCAGTGCAGTTGTTCTGCGAAGGCTTCAGCGAAGCGATCTGCCAGGGCTTTGACCATAATGGCTCGGTAGTCATCGCCTTCGGCCTCGAGTTCACGGGCGATTTCGTCGCAGCCATGTCCGGCTGTGAGTGCGAATGCGCCGAGGTAGTCGGGGACGCCGGAGTCGGCTGGCGCGATGTAATCGGCGAGTGAACGGAATTCCTTCTGCCCTACTCGTTCCCACTGCTGTCGGAGCATGGGGAACCGCATGAGTTCCTGGGAGCGTTTTTCGTTGGTCCAGAGTACCAGATCGTCGCCATCGGAATTGGCAGGCCAGAATCCGTAGACAGCGCGAGCGCGGAGACGTCGGTTGGCGAGGAGGGCTGTGAGTTCTCGCTGGGCGTCGGCGAAGAGTTTGCGGGCTTCTTCTCCGACGACAGGATCGTTGAGGATACTGGGGTATTTGCCGATCAGTTGCCAGGAAATGAAGAAGGGTGACCAGTCGAAGTACGGCACGAGGTCCTGCAGGGGCATATCTTCGATGACGCGTACACCGGTGAAGCTGGGGCGTGGCGGCAGATAGTTTTTCCAGTCGATGCTGAAGCGGCGTGCGAAGGCTTGTTCCCATGGAACGAGGGTTTGCTGTTGGCGCAGATCGAATGCGGCGCGATCGCGGACCTGGGATTGGGAGTTCGAGGCGGTGAAGGCGGGTTTGCGATCGGGGTCCAGCAGTGCTTCGACGACGCCGACTGAGAGCGAAGCATCGCCCACGTGAACGACGGGCTGGCTGTAGACCGGGGCAATTTTTACAGCAGTATGTTTGGCGCTGGTGGTGGCTCCGCCGATCAGCAGTGGGGTATTGAAGCCCTGTTCCTGCATGGTTCTGGCGACTGTGATCATTTCCTCGAGTGAGGGCGTGATGAGACCGCTCAGGCCAATAATATCGGCGTTGTGCCGGCGTGCTTCTTCGAGAATTGTTTCGCAGGGCACCATCACGCCGAGATCGATTACTCGAAAGTTATTGCAGCGGAGCACGACGGCGACGATATTTTTACCGATGTCATGCACGTCACCCTTTACGGTGGCAATCAGAAACGTGCCGCGATGGCTGTCGGCTGCGGTTTTTCCGGAGGTCTGTACGGCGGCGGCGAGAGTGATGGCTTCGTCGCGAGTTCCGGTGAACAGTCCGGTGGTGGTGAAGCAGTCGGTTCGGCCGAGCGATTTAGCGGCTTTTTCGGCTTCCATGAAGGGTTCGAGCCAGGCGACTGATTTCTTCATCACACGGGCCGATTTGACGACCTGGGGCAGGAACATCTTGCCGGCTCCGAAGAGTTCCCCGATGACATTCATGCCATCCATCAGCGGCCCCTGGATGATGTCGAGCGGCCGGCCGTATTTGAGTCGTGCTTCTTCTGTGTCCTGATCGATGAAGTCGGTGATGCCTTTGAGGAGCGCGTGTTTGAGTCGATCTTCGACTGTGCCGGTTCGCCATTCATCGGCACGGCGGCGACCGCCATCAGCTCGAGCTTTGACTGTTTCTGCGTATTCGATCAGTCGTTCGGTGGCATCGGGGCGGCGATTGAGCAGCACGTCTTCGATGTACTGCAGCAGTTCGCGATCGATTTCTTCGTAAACTTCCAGCTGTGCCGGATTTACGATGCCCATATCCAGTCCCGCCTGGATGGCGTGGTAAAGGAACGCTGCATTCATCGCTTCCCGGACAACTTCGTTGCCGCGGAACGCGAAGGACACGTTGCTGACGCCCCCCGAAGTGCGTGCACCGGGGCACAGCCGTTTGATTTGCCTGACAGCCTCGATGAATTCCACCGCGTAATTGGCGTGTTCTTCCATCCCGGTGCCAACGGTGAGAATGTTGGCATCGAAGATAATGTCTTCAGGCGGAAATCCGGCCTGTTCGGTGAGCAGTTTGAATGCGCGGCGGCAGATGCGGACTTTTTCGTCACAGGTAACGGCCTGACCGGTTTCATCAAAGGCCATCACAATTACGGCGGCGCCGTAGCGGCGGATGATGCGGGCCTGCTGCAGAAACTTTTCTTCGCCTTCCTTGAGTGAGATGCTGTTGACGATGCCTTTGCCCTGGCAGCACTTCAATCCGGCTTCGATGACAGCCCAGTCGGAGCTGTCGATCATGATGGGAACCTTGATGTTTTCGTCATGCAGCAGCCACAGAAACCGTTCCATGCAACGCGGGCCGTCCAGCAGACCCTCGTCCATATTCACGTCAATCACATTTGCTCCGCCCTCAACCTGTTCTCGGGCGATGCTGATTGCTTCGTCGTATTTTTCTTCGCGGATCAGTCGGGCGAATTTGCGGGAGCCGGTGACGTTGGTGCGTTCGCCAACGTTCATGAAGCGGGATTCCGGTCGCAGCGCCACGAAGTCGAAGCCGGAGTAGGTGGAGAGGGCGGGACGTGGGGGGAGCTTTCGCGGGGGCAGGCCACGGACGGCTTCCGCCACCTGCCGGATGTATTCCGGAGTGGTGCCGCAGCAGCCGCCGACGATATTGAGCAACCCGGCTTTGGCACAGCCGTGCAGAACAGTGGCAAATTCGGATGCTGAACTGTCAAACCCACCCATGCCATCCGGCATACCCGCGTTGGGATAGCAGCAGATGTGGGTGGGACACATGGCCGAGAGTGTTTCGAGGTAGGGGCGAATCTGTTTGGGGCCGAGCGCACAGTTGAAGCCCACACTCAGCGCCGGGAAGTGCTCAATCGACGTGTAAAACGCCTCCACCGACTGTCCCAGCAGAGTCACTCCACCCGTAAACACGGTGCCGGAGATCATCACGGGGATTTCACGGCCCAGCTGATCAAATACCTGCCGGATGGCAAACAGGCAGGCCTTCATGTTGAGCGTATCGAAGCTGGTTTCCGGCAGCAGCAGGTCACAGCCGCCCTCCATCAGACCCAGAATCTGTTCAGCGTAGGAAGCGACCATCTGGTCGAATGTGAAAGGGCGCGTACCGGGGCGGTCCGCATTCATCGACAGCTGAATTTTTGTGGGGCCGATGCTGCCGGCGACGTAGCGGGGGCGTTTTGAATCGCGGGCCGTGAAGCGATCAGCAGCCGCGCGCGCCAGTTCTGCACCGGTGCGATTGATTTCTCTGGTCAGGTGCGCCAGCTGGAATTCTTCGAGCGACACGAGATTGGCGTTGAAGGTATCCGTTTCGATGATGTCCGCGCCCGCCGCCAGATACTGCTCGTGGATGTCCGTGATCATCTGTGGCTGTGTGAGCACCAGCAGGTCGGTGGCGTTCTTGACGTCAATCGGGTGGTCCTTCAGACGCTCACCGCGATAAAAGGCCTCGTCAGGTCGCGCTGACATGATCAGCGCACCCATGGAGCCGTCGATGATGAGAATTCGCTGGCTGAGCAGCTCGCGGATGTCGGGACGCTGGATGTTCATGCAGAAATTCAGCTGGCAGGCGGTCGTTTGACGGGAGACTTGCGAAGCTTCGGAGTCTATGCCATGCCGTGCTCACTGTCACCCGGAACGAGCGACATTCCTGATTCCCCGCACAAAACACGCAGTCAAAACTCACCCAATCCAACCATTCGCGTATCCCGGTAAGCGGATGGGGTTATTCAGGGGTTTGGGAGCTCCCCGAAGTCTTTGCGGTGCGTGGCGGGCCATAAAGCTGCCAAGCCGCGATTCGCCGATGCCAGGCAACCTGATCGAGGCCGCACAGGTGTTCCACCACATCGAGGTGATTTCCGGACTCAGCGGCGTCCAGCGCCTCGCGGAGTCGCGGGGATCCGTGGAGAATATCCAGTGGCGGTCGGATGGTTTCGTATTCGTAGGGCGGATCAAGCAGTCGCAGCCGCCCCGGATACAGGCGCTGCAGTGTCAGCAGCAGCCGAATTGTGAACTCAAAGGAACGCACGGCAGGAGCATCCGTGACGTGCAGAGCCACTCCGCCGCAGACCTGTCCGGACCACTTGTCAAATGTGGGTCGGAAGCGGACCGGTTGCAGGATGAGTCCCGGCGAGGCCGCAGTCCCCAGTGCCTCCACCAGTTCATCGGGCTCAATCCATGGTGCCCCGCAGACTTCGAACGGGCGAGTTGTTCCGCGTCCCTCGGACAGATTGGTGCCTTCCAGCAGCACCTGTCCGGGATACACAATTGTGGTTTCCCAGCGGGGCATATTGGGTGAAGGTGGCACCCAGAGTCGCTCCGTGGCCGGCCAAAGCTGGCTGCGGTTCCAGTTTTCAACGGGAATCACGTGCAGCCTGACTCCCAATGCCAGTTCAGCATTCAGCAAACGTGCGAGTTCGCCGATGGTGAGCCCATGCCTCATGGGAATCGCCGCCCCACCGACAAAGCTCTCCAAACCTGGTTCAATCAGCGGGCCTTCCGTCACACATCCGCCGAGCGGATTGGGGCGGTCAAGGACTGCGACTTCCGTGCCGGTTTCAGCTGCCGCCCGCAGGCATTCGAGCATGGTCCAGATGAAGGTGTAGACCCGAGTTCCGGTGTCCTGCAGATCGATCAGCAGGATGTCGATTTCATGCAGGCGTTCCGGAGCCGGTCGGCGAGTGGCTGCGTACAGGCTGCAGACGGGCAGTCCGGTTTGGGGGTCGTGTGTGTCGGCAGACTCAATCATATTGGCCTGCTGTTCACCCCAGAAACCATGCTGTGGTGAGAACAGCAGTCGCAGCTGCCCGGGGAAGGCAGTGTGGAGGACATCGCAGGCGCTGGAAAGCTGGCGGTTCACCGAGGCCTGATTCATCAGCAGGCCCAGCCGGGCTCCTGCGAATCGATCGCGGCCGCTTTCCGCGAGGACTTCCAGTCCCACCCGCAGTCTGCTCATGGCTTACCAGTGCCTGGCCGAAGGATTGCTGCGAGGCTGCCGCAGATGCAGGTGGTTGTGGAACCGATGAGGGCCAGCCAGGGCCAGGCGAGATTCAGCTGGAGTCTGACGCCCGCCAGTTCGACACCCGTCGGCAGTAGAAATCTCACGGCCAGCAGCACTCCCAGACCGCAGCCTGCTCCGATCATGGCGGCCGTTTGTCCCGCTCGTTTTGCGAAGGCTCCCAGCAGGAAGATTCCCAGCAGCAGTCCGGCGGAGAAGCCGGCGATGGACAGCGCATTCTGCACCACGGACCGATCCAGTGTCTGCGCCCAGAGAGCGGTTGCGATCTGCACAAATCCGAACGCGACCGTCAGCCCGCGGGACCAGCGGAGCTGTGTGACGGCCGTGGGTGGCGTTTGTCGTCGCAGGGGGAGCCAGAAGTCGTTGAGCACAGCTGACGCGGAGGCGTTCAGTGAGCTGGACAGTGTTGACATGGCAGCTGAAAGAACTGCCGCCAGCATCAACCCGATCAGCCCATATCCGCGGGGAAAATCCTGGACGATGAACTGCACAAAGATCTGGTCGCTGGATTTGGGCAGCGGCTGTCCTGTGGCATTGAGAAAGCAGGCGAGCTGCACGCCGATGAGCAGGAACAGGGTGAACTGCAGCAGCACCACCACGCCACTCCAGATCACGGCCTTTCTGGCATCTTCGAGGCTGCGAGCGCTTAGATAACGCTGCACCATCATGTGATCGGTACCATGGGTGCCAATTGTCAATACGGCGCCTCCGATGAGTCCGGCCCAGAGATTGAGCGGCTGCTCGAGCGACCATGTCAGATCGAACACCTGCAGTCGACCGGATGCGGCAGCAAACGACTCGAACCCCGCCCAGCCATTTGGAATGCGATCTGCCAGCACAAATACGGCCGCGACACCGCCGGCCATATAGATCACGAACTGAATACAGTCATTCCAGACGACGGATTTGAGTCCTCCAAGGACTGTGTAGACCACTGTGACTACTCCCATCACCACCACGCCGACTTCGAACGGCCAGCCCAGCATGGTCTGGAGCACCAGTCCTGCGAGAAACAGTCTCAGGCCGTCGCCGAGGTTTCGTGCGGTTAGAAACACGAGGGAACAGGTGCGGCGGGTGAAGACGCCAAAGCGTTTTTCCAGCAGTTCGTAGGCGGTCATGAGCTGGCCGTCGAAGTAGCGGGGCAGCAGCAGTTGAGCGACAATCAGTCGTCCCAGCAGATAGCCGAGGGGCAGCTGGAGCCAGCGCAGGCCTGCGCCTGCAGCGGCCTCCCCGGGAACGCTGAGCACCGTGGCAGTGCTGGTTTCGGTGGCTACGATGGAACCCAGAATGGCCCACCATGGGAGCGATCGATCGCCCAGCAGATAAGCATCTGCACTGCTCATGCCGCGCCCGGTTCGCAGTCCGACGATGACTGATCCCAGCAGCAGCAGGGCCAGCACGAGAAAATCCAGATTGAGTCCAGCTTCGAGCATGGCCGCCGGTCGCCCTTCATTTTGCAAACGGACCACTGCCAACGCTGGGGCGGCTGAGAATTCCCCGCGTCAGGCAGCGGTCGACGGCCACGATTGCCGCTTCCACATCTTCGGCTGTGACATCCAGATGGGTCACCATTCGCAGTCGCTGACCACCCATCGGGCCGGCGAGAATGCCTTCTTCGCGGAGTGCCGCCGCGAGCTGCACTGCCGTGCCAAACTTCGGCGCGAGCTCAAAGAAAACCAGATTGGTTTCCACCGTTTGCGGATCAATTCGCAGCCCTTCAAGCCGAGCGAGACCGTCTGCGAGACGCCGGGCATTGCGGTGATCTTCCTGCAGGCGGTCCACGTGGTGATCAAGGGCATACAGGGCGGCTGCGGCGATGATTCCCGACTGACGCAGTCCACCGCCGAACATCTTGCGCACCCGCCGCGCTCGCTGCATATCTGCGTGAGTACCGGTCAGTATCGAACCGAACGGACAACCAAGGCCTTTGGAAAAGCAGATGGAAATCGTATCGAAGCAGGCTCCGAGCTGTTGCGGTGAATAGCCGCCGGCGACGATGGCGTTGAACAGCCGGGCCCCATCGAGATGTCGCTTCAGTCCACGTTCGAGGCACCACGTGGAAACTCGCTGCAGCTGTTCCAGAGAAAACACGCGTCCCCCACCGAGGTTGGTGGTGTTTTCAAGGCACACCAGCCGGGTACGCGGGAAGTGCTGGTCGTCGGGGCGGAGCCGTGTTTCCAGATCGTGGACGTCCGGCATGCCGCCGATTCCATTCACCGTGCGAACACTGATGCCGCTCAGAGCTGCCGGTGCACCGCCTTCAAAGTTGCAGATGTGCCCCGATTCGTGAATCAGCAGTTCATCGCCGGGAATGCAGTGCACCCGCAAACCCATTTGATTGCTTTGGGTGCCTGAGCAGGCGAGCACGGCTGCTTCGTGGCCGAACATGGCGGCCACGCGCTGTTCGAGGCGGATCACTGTCGGGTCCTCGCCCCAGACGTCATCACCCACCTCGGCTTCAGCCATTGCCTGCCGCATCGGTGTGGTGGGCCGCGTGACAGTGTCGCTGCGAAAGTCCTTCATTCGGTGTGCTCCATGTGCTGTCGGCGTCCGTTCAGCAGTCGTATTACTCTGCCTTCGCTGCAGCTGCAGAGGCCGAGGTAACCTGATTCAGGAACCCCAGAAACTCCACTGTCGCAGGATCTTCGGGCTTGCCGAGATCGTTGTTCAGCTGGCTGTGATTGCTGTCCCCTTTGCCCCAGGCCTTCGCGCTGATGCCAGCCTGCTGGAGCACATCCGCCAGTCGCCGCGCCTGGGCGGTGGTGTCGGGGTTGCCCGTGAAATACAGAATGAGGAACGGAGGGATACCGCGGCCGGGAGCCACATGGGTGACAGCCGAGAAACTCACGTGTTTTTCCGGGTCATTGCCGAACTTCTGGCGATGTCCGTAGGTAAACATCTTTCCGCCGTAGAGCATCTGCCGGTGTTCGGCGGTGGCGATGATTTTGGGGATGTCGTAGGTGTCGCCATCCACCGGAATGCAGCCTTTCAACGCCGTCATGGGCACTCCGTGTCGCTCGATCCAGCGGCCGTCGATGCAGAGCAGCGCGGCCAGCTGGGCGCCGGCGGAGTGACCACCGATGATGATTCGATCGGGGTCTCCGCCATGTTCCGCGATGTTCCGCCTGACCCAGCCCAGAGCCGCTGCGACGTCGTCCGTGAGCTCTTCCATGGTGACCGTTGGAAGCAGTCGATAGTTGGCCGCAACAAACAGCATGCCACGTTCGTGAGCGACCGCCGGCTTGAGACCCACGTCGCTCTTGTCACCCGCCTGCCAGCCGCCGCCGTGAATCCAGAATATTACGGGACGCTTCTGACCGGCTGGCTGGTCAGGTCGATAGACGTCGAGCACATGTCGGGCATGGCCGTTTTCGCGATAAGGCAGGTTCTCCAGCTTCTGCTGGGCACTGGCGGGGATACATGCCATGAGCAGCAGCAAACATGTGGCGGCAGTTCGCATGTTCGGGGGTTCCTTGAGCGGAGTCGTGTGTGCCGCGTGAGTCGCTGCGGCGAACGTGCTCCGAAGTGTACTCAGAAATCCCGCATGCTGTCATCTGAACAACGTCAGTTGCCGGTGGCTGTGAAAAGGCCGCCGGACTTGCGGTTGCTGGCAACGGCCGATTGCACCCTGTTACTGCCCCACCGCGATCTTCACAATCTCACCACAGGAACAGATCAGTTCAAACCCGTTTTCAGTCTTGCGGTACTCCACCCCGTGCCCCGCGATCGGCTCCACCGAATCAGGCCCCTGACGCTGGACACGCAGAGCCTGCAGCAGCAGTTCTCTGCGGATGTGGATGAGTTCGATCCGCCTGACGAGATTCAGCTCCTGCGGGAGCAGCAGTGCGGAAAAACATCGCTGAATGTCTGCAGGTGCCGTCAGCTGCCTGGCAGCGTCCAGGGCACTGGCAAGTTCTGCCAGCGGGGCGACTCGCTCGGGAGCGGGCAGTGCGGAGATGCGCGCCAGTTCCTGATGATCCGCGTTGAGCTGCTGCACGGCTTTGCGGACGTCGGCCAGCGTGACGGATTTGAGCAGTTCCGCCCGTCGTGCGCGGTCGGCCTCGGTGGGCGGAGCCTGGAGCTCGATGCTGAGTTCGTTAAGAACGGCATTGAGGATCTCACCGCCAGCCTCGTTGCCTCGACGTTTTTCTGCTTCGCGATTCACAGCATTTTCCAGCCACTGACCGAACATTGCACCCTCGGCGACAATCAGCTGCCCGGCACTCGGCGGCAGCCGCAGACGACTCAGTTCGGCTGTTACGGCATCCAGTTGGGCAGCGGTGAGTGCTGGCAGGTGCAGCGTGAGCGTTTCCGCGGCACGTTCCTCAATTGAGGCATCCACCAGCAGACTGATGACGTACGTTGATGCCGCACAGTCTCGTGCCAGCTTAAAGATTGCCAGCAGGTCGGCAAGAGCACCCTCGGTGTCCCCGGAAGCAAAACGCTGTCGTGCCCGCAGCACCCCCACGCGGCTCAGATCACGAGCCTTCTGCAGATGGGACATGATCAGCTGCGGACCTGCGCTGTCGTCCAGCTGCCAGTCGCACGGAACAATTCGCCGCGCCCGCTGCAGTTCGTGCAGCGCCGTTTGGTAACGCGACAGGATCGCGGCGATGTCCTGCGACAACGGCTCCCGCACAGACGCAGAAGCGTCCTCCACTGCCCGCCTTTCCGCGTCTTCCAGCCCCGGCATCGCCGCAAACGCAATCCAGTAAACACCGGCAGCATTGGGGACAGCCGCGGATTGTGTGACCTGAGCAGGTTCATCGGCCGGCGCCGGTGACCAGCTACTGAAACAGACCCCAAGCAGAAGGGGGAAAGTGAGCATACGTGTCATTGGAGTTTCTCCTGTCGGAATGTGGTCCGCCCGAGTGACTCAAACAGGCGTTCGTTGGCATACTGGCTGAGCAGGTGATCAAGAGATTCGCCGGACTGAGCAGCTGCCTGGGTGAGGTCAAGCAGTGTTGGTACGGGCGAACTTCCGGAAGTATTCAGGGCCGCGAGCGAAGCAGTGCCTGTGCCCCCTGCCGGCGGCTGCCTGCCTGATGCCGGCCAGAAGGCCAACCGTGTGAAGACGGCCAGCAGCAGCACCACGGAAACCGCAGCGGGCAGCGAGGTCGTCCGGCGGCGAATTTCAGCGGCAGGCAGGGCTGCAGGATGCGGGCTGCTGCCAGGCAGCAGCGTCAGCACGTTTTTCAGAATTTTGTCCACAACCGCAGGCTGTGCGTCTGTATGCAGCACCTGTAGTTCACGAACCACAGCCGCGAGCTGTTCAAAGTGGTGGTGACAGCCGGGACAGGCAGCGAGGTGTTGCTGCAGCCTGAGAGTTTCAGGCGCGGGCAGGCAATCGGCAGCCAGCAGGCTGATGTCTTCGGCCAGCGATTCACAAACGGTTGGTGACTGGTTCATAGCTGTCTCGATCGCGATTCTGCGGAACAGAAGGAAAGCTGCACGAACACCTGCTGCTCTCGAAGTTTTTCCAGACCGTGATGCAGTCGGGACTTGACGGTGCCGAGTGGAATATCGAGGGTGGCGGCGATTTCGTCGAGACTTGCGTCGGCCAGAAAACGCAGTTCGATCACAAGCCGATGCTGCGGGGGAAGCTGTGAAACGGCTCGCCGCAGCAGTGCGGCTTGTTCAGCAACCTCCGCTGCTCCTGTCGGCCCGGCTCCGGAATCCGGAAGGCCATCCGCAAGTTCTTCGGGGAGCTGCTGCAGTGGCTGGCGAGCGGCCAGTTTGAGAAACCGGTGTCGCAGAATTCCGTACAGCCAGGTGGAGAACTGACAGCGGCCGTCGAAGCGGCTGAGAGATCGCCAGGCCTCCAGCAGAGTGTCCTGAACGAGGTCCTCCGCCAGCTGCTGATGGCGGCAGAGTGTCAGGGCACCGCGGAGCAGTCGCTGGCTTTGTGTGCTGACGAGCGTCTGAAATGCCACCACGTCACCGGACTGGGCCCGGTGAATCAGTTCGATGGGTGATGTGGTGGGAGTGGATGGCATGCAACCTGATTCCCCTCATGGGGGAAAAAGGTTCAGTGTAAATTGAAAATTCTGAGCCGATACAAAAAAAGACGGGGGCTGAAAGACCCCCGCCTTGCCGAAATCGCCCCTGCAGCCACATGCCTGTAGCTTATTTGAGCCAGTGCCGGCTGATATCACCAAGATCGCTGAACACAGCGTCGAGGTCTGTTGTTTGGCCGAACAAATCGGCTGAATCCGAAGAATTCTGCTGCACTGCGGTCGCTGTCAGGCTGTCGCGAGTGCTGCTGATGACCGCTGCCGGAGCCGGTCGACGACTGCTGGTCAGACGACTGCCACTGGTTCTGGAAGCGTGGCCGGAGACCAGTCCGTTCCCGCCGATCGAAGCCTCGGAACGTGGCGTGATCAGCGATCGCTGGCGGTTCATCACCGGAACGTCGGACTCAGTCGCGGGTGTGGCATTTTCGAGCCGATACCCGGCGAGTGTGCTTTCCACGGCGGACGGTGGCGGGTCAGCGATTCCCTGGACGTTGCCGTTTCCGCTGGCTACGGCAAGGGCGAACGAGCTGGCCAGAGCGGGAGCGGTGGCAGTGCGACCGTTGGCGTAGCGATAAATCCGATCCGTGCTGTTATCGGAGATCCAGATATCCATCGATCCGTTGGAGGGATCGAGTGCGATGCCTGTGGGGCGTGCATTGGCGGCGTTGATGAGCCAGGAGGTGGAGGCCGTGGCCACGCCGGAGGCGTTCAGCGTGTAGCGGAACACTCGATCGGTGGCAGCGTCGTTCACAACCCACAGGTAGTTCACTCCGCTCTGACTGCCGAAGACCACGTCCTTCGGCCCGGCATTGCCGTTGGCCAGAGCAAAGTTGGTGGTGGCGTTCTGCGAACCGGTGAGTCGGGAAGCGGCGTTCGCGTAGTAGTAGACGCGGTCCGCGCGGGCATCGACGATCCAGATATGGGTGCCGTCGGTGGCGATGCCTTCCACGGTGGCGTTGTTGGCGAGGGTTCCGGCGGTCCAGGAACCGAGCAGCCCGCCGCTGTTGTTGTAGACATAAACCCGGCGTGCTGCGTCGACGACCCACAACTTATCTCCGGCTGCGACCGTGGCAATGCCGCGGGGGGCCGTGTTGCCGCTGTTGATGCTGTAGAATTCCACGAGTGTCCCGTCCGCTGCGTATTCGAAAGTGCGGTCCGGAGCGGCGTCGTCAACTGCGTAGAATTTGGTGGCCGGCGGAGAATCGTTGTCGCTGTTGGTGAGTGCGATATCTGCGGGGTTAATTCCGTTGTACAGACTGTCGGTGGACGCTGCTGCGGCAATCACTGCGGTGTAGGCGATGTTACCGTCGTAGATCGTGTCATCGACGCCCGTCACGGTGACCGTCTGCGGAGTGTTCCAGTTGGCAGCCGTGAAGGTCAGCGAGGCCGGAGAAACGCTGCCTTCCGTGGTGTCGCTGGAGCTTACTGCGATCGTCACATTTGCCAGCGGCTCAGAATTCAGCCTGATGGTGAATGTCACCGCGCCGCCCGCTTCGGTCGTCACAGTTCCTGATGGTGCCGAAACGCTGATTCCGGCCGTGTCATCGTCGGTGTTGGAGAGCGTCACGTCGGAGGGGTTGATGCCGTTGTAGGTGGAGTCTGCGGAAGCGGCGGCAGCAAGCACCACGGTCCAGGCGACATTACCATCATCGATGGAATCATTGACGCCCGCGGCGGTCACGGTCTGTGCCACGTTCCAATTGGCTGCGGTGAAGGTCAGCAGACTGGTGGACACGCTGCCTTCCGCTGCATCGCTGCTGCTGACTGCAATGGTGACGCTGTCCAGCGGTTCAGAATTCAGCCTGACTGTGAAGCTTACTGCGCCGCCTGCTTCGGTCGTGACTGTTCCGGACGGGGACGAAACGGTGATTCCGGCCGTGTCATCGTCGGTGTTTGAGAGCGTCACATCCGCTGCGTCGATACCGCTGTAGAGTGGGTCTGCAGAGGCGGCAGCGGCGAGTAGTACCGTCCAGGTGATGTTGCCATCGTCGACGGCATCATTAACACCGGTGGCGGTGACTGTCTGCGGCACATTCCAGTTGGCCGCTGTGAAGGTCAGCAGACTGGTGGATATGCTGCCTTCGGATGCATCGCTGCTGCTGACGGCGATGGTGACGTCGGCTGCGGGCTCTGTGTTGAGCTTCACTGTGAAGGTGACGGTGCCACCGGCTTCCGTGGTGACTGAGGCGGAAGGAGCAGAGACTGTGATGCCGGGGGCGTCGTTGTCGATATTCAGCAGCTGCACGTCCCCGGCATCGAGGCCATTGTAGCCGGCATCTGAGGACGAAGCGGCGGCGACCAAAACGGTCCAGGGGATGTCACCGTCAGTCAGCGAGTCATCAACGCCAGTGGCCGTGACCGTCTGCGGTGTGTTCCAGTTGGCGGCGGTGAAGACCAGTGATGCTGGCGACACGCTGCCTTCGCTGGCATCGCTGGAACTGAGCGCGATGATGACATCGGCAATTGGTTCTGAGTCCAGTCGCACTGTGAAGGTAACGGTCTCGCCATTCTCGGTGGTGGAGGTTGCTGACGGTGCAGAGACGCTGATTCCGGCCGTGTCATCGTCGGTGTTGGTGAGGGCCACGTCGGCGGGGTTGAGGCCGTTGTAGCCGGCGTCACTGGAGGAGGCTGCCGCGAGCACCACGGTCCAGGCTTTGTCACCGTCGTCGATGGCATCGTTGACGCCTGCAGCAGTGACCGTTTGCGGCGTATTCCAGTTGGCTGGTGTGAATACGATGGAAGCGGGCGACACGCTGCCTTCGGTGGCATCGCTGGAAGTGATGGCAATGGTGACGTTGGCCAGTGGTTCGGAATCGAGTTTCACGGTGAAGGTGACGGAGCCACCGGCTTCCGTGGTGACTGTTGCTGACGGTGCAGAGACGCTGATTCCGGCCGTGTCATCGTCGA
>JBEAUF010000440.1:0-10398 GCA_041161565.1 Planctomycetota bacterium
GTCCCAGGCAACTCCCCCCCTCCCCAGGGGCTGCCGCTTTTCCAGAAACGGCAATTTCCCCCGAAAAGCGACCATCCCTGCCCCGCGTCATTGCTGCGAGTGGAGAAGTTGCCTGCCGTTCGCTACTCTGATTTCACATCTGTGCGCCCCCGCAACACCGCCCATCCGCGTCCGCCAGCCAACTCCTCGCACTCGTAGCGCCGGAATCTGGCCATTTTCCCCCGTCCCTCTGCTGCGTTTCTCCCATGTCCCAGCTCAACGGCCCCGATTTCGACCGCCACGAACTCATTCCCGCAATTGCTCAGGACGCCGCCACCGGTGACGTCCTGATGATGGCCTGGATGAACCGCGAAGCATGGCAGGAAACTCTGCGGACAGGCCGCGTCTGCTACTACAGCCGCAGCCGCAAAAAACTGTGGCGAAAGGGCGAGGAAAGCGGCAACGTACAGCTGCTGCAAAGCGTTTATTTTGACTGTGACGGCGATACTCTGCTGGTAAAAGTCCAGCAGCTGGGCGGAGCAGCCTGTCACGAAGGGTTTCGGTCCTGCTTCTTCCGGCGGATTGAACCAGCCACCGGTCAGGTGACGGTTGAGGGTGAGCGGATTTTTGATCCGCAGCAGGTCTACAGAAAGTCCTGAGTACCCTCGCGGAACATACGAAAAGGCTATCAAAATGTCAGGTCGAACACTCAAACTCGGCATTCCCGCAGGAAGTCTCCAGGAGGCCACCGCAGCGCTCTTCAGCCGCGCAGGCTACAACATCAAATTCGCGTCGCGCTCGTATTTCCCGACGATCGACGACACCGAAATTGAATGCATGCTGATCCGCGCTCAGGAAATGGCTCGCTACGTCGAAAACGGAATCCTCGACGCCGGAATTACCGGCTATGACTGGATCCTTGAAACCGGTGCAGACGTCCACGAAGTCTGCGAACTCATCTTCTCAAAGGTCAGCCGTCGTCCAGTCCGCTGGGTGCTGTGCGTGCCGGAAGATTCTCCCGTTCAAACAGTTCAGGACCTCCAGGGAAAACGCATTGCCACAGAAGTGGTCGGACTTACCACCCGATTTCTCGCTGCCCGCGGAGTCACAGCCCACGTGGAATTCTCATGGGGGGCCACTGAGGTCAAGCCGCCAAAGCTGGCTGATGCCATCGTTGAAGTCACCGAAACCGGCAGCTCGCTCCGAGCCAACAACCTCCGCATCGTCGAAGAACTTCTGCAAAGCACCACTCGGCTGATTGCCAACCACGACGCATGGAGCGACCCCTGGGTCCACAGCAAAATCGAAAACATCGCCCTGATGCTCCAGTCCTGCCTCGCTGCCGAAGGCAAAGTTGGCCTGATGATGAACGTGCTCGAATCCAGCCTCCAGTCCGTACTCTCAATCCTGCCAGCCCTGCAGAAACCCACCGTCTCGCACCTCAGCGATCCCCAGTGGGTCGCGCTCAACACAATCGTTGACGAAAGCATCGTGCGTTCGATCATCCCCCGGCTCAAACAAGCCGGTGCTCGCGGAATCGTCGAATATCCAATCAGCAAGATCATCGACTGAAAGCCCCATGCACCGATCTTCACCGAATCCCTGCTAAACCTGCAAAACTGCCAGGTGCCTGTCAGCGAACGCATCCTGATCCAGCAGTCTCCGCCGAAACCCGGCGGGCCGCAGAACGCCCGGGAAATCCTGGCAGACCCGGCAATCTGGGTGCGGTTTTTCGGCTGTAGGTGTTGTAGTTTCCGACTCCATGCTGATTGCACGCCGTACGCGTTTCGCCGCACGAACATTTCTGCTGAATCACAGCGCCGCGACGATACCCCAACCAGCCCGTGTCGAGCTTTTTCCACAGCGTGTGGGCTCGGGGATTTTTGCCGACGAATGCGTCACTCGCAGTGACTCCGACGCGGAAAGTTGGCAGGTTGACCAGACGACGCGAATCGAATTCCTTCGGGAGGAAGGCTGCGATTCGGTTGGTCATGGATGATCGCGAGGGATTGGAAATGGTCAAACGATCATGGAAGTCACTCCTGTCAGGTACGGCACTCTTCGGCCTCCTTGCGACAGGACAGCTTGCAGCCGGCGGTGAAGGCTGTAATGAGGGATGTGGGACAGCCTGCGGCGGCAACTGCCAGCAGTGCGAAGATATCTTCTCCGAAGCTGGTCAGAAACTGACCGACCAGCTGGCAGCAATGAGCTGCTGCCCGGAAAAGAGCTGCTGTGCTCCGGAAGCCGTCTGCGGTGATCCCTGTGGGGACCCCTGCGGTGACCTTCTGACGGATGAATGCGGCGAAGGTTGCGGATCGCTGTTCGGAGAATCCGGCAGCGGCATTGAAATCGGTGGCTGGACACAGTTCGGTTACCAGAATAACCCGGACGGTGCCTTCACCGGCAACGGCGCGTTCAACAACGTGCAGTTCGGGCAGGGCTTCAACAACGCTAAGGAATGGGACGTCTTCGGTCTCAATCAGCAGGGCCTCTACATCGGTAAGACTGCTGACGGGTCCAAAGGACTTGACCTCGGTTTCCGCGCCGAAGCCATCTACGGTATTGATGGTGGCGAAGCTCAGTCATTCGGCAACAACTTCGGCCGCTATGACTTCGATGAGAAATGGAATCACGGCATCTACGAGTGGGCGCTCCCGCAGCTTTACGCGGAAGTTGCTGCCGGCGACGTCTCCGTGAAACTCGGTCACTTCTACACGCCGATTGGCTACGAAGTGATTCCTTCCGGCGGCAACTTCTTCTTCAGCCGTCAGCTGACCTTCTATAACAGCGAACCGTTCACCCACACCGGTGCTCTGGGTACCTGGACTGCCAGCGACAGCCTGTCAGTGCTCGGTGGCTGGACGCTCGGGATGGACACAGGCTTCGACCGCCTCAACAGCGGCAGCGCCTTCCTCGGTGGCTTCGTCTACAACCTGACCGAAGCAACCAGCTTCACCTACATGTCCACTGTCGGCAACCTCGGCTGGCGCGGTGACGGTTCCATCAACAGCCTGATCCTGTCGCACAACTGGAGCGATAACCTTCAGAGCGTGCATCAGTTCGACGTGCTCACCTCCAACCTCGGCACAAGCTTCGCCACCGACGGCGTGGCTGACGACAGCACCGGCCTGATTAACTATCTGTTCTACACGCTCAACGACCAGGTTAAGGCCGGTGTGCGTCAGGAATGGTACAAGGCTGACGCGGTTTCCTACAACACCATCACCTACGGCCTGAATATCAAGCCGGTGGACATGCTGGTTGTTCGTCCGGAAATTCGCCACATGTTCGCACCAGGTGCAGGTCAGGGCGGAGCAGGTCATGACGATCTGTTCAACAGCACCGTGATCGGCATCGACGCCGTGCTGAGCTACTGATTCGCATCCATCAGGGCTGCCAACCAGGCAGTTCACTGCAGCAAAGCAGAAACCGCGGCAGATCAGTCTGCCGCGGTTTTTTCATGCGCCGCAGCGGGGCTGCAGCCGGTTTGATTCCACAGCCCGGAATCGCTAAACTCCCAGCCTTCGACCTTCCTTTTTTCCTGCCGCAACGACCGCCACCCGGCTCCGGCAGCATCCGAACCTCAGCGGGGCTCTCCACATGTCCGACACCACCAACGGAACTCTCAATCGCAAACTGCGAATGGCACTGGTCGGCGGCGGCCAGGGAGCATTCATTGGTCGCGTTCACGCCACGGCCGCTGTACTCGACAACCGCGCCGCACTCGTCGCTGGCGCCCTCTCCTCCGACCCCGCCCGCGCCAAAGCCAGCGCTCCCTCCTACGATATCCCCGCCGCTCGCGCCTACGGCTCAATCGACGAACTCATCGCCGGCGAACTCGCCCTCCCCGCCGATCAACGCATCGACTTCGTCAGCGTCGCCACCCCCAACCACACACACTTTCAAATCGCCAAAGCGGCTGCTCAGGCCGGCTTCAACGTAATCTGCGATAAACCACTCACCTTCGATTACGCCCAGGCCGCAGAACTCGTCAAAGTCGTCGAATCCAGCGGCGTTGTCTTCGCCGTCAGCCACAACTACACCGGTTACCCGCTCGTCCGCCAGGCCCGCGAAATGATCCTCAGCGGAGAACTGGGCGAAATCAACGCCATCCGCTCCAACTACATCCAGGGCTGGCTCCGCACCCGACTCGAAGAATCCGACCAAAAACAGGCCGCATGGCGCACCGATCCCAAACGCTCCGGCGCCGCCGGCTGCTTCGGCGACATCGGCACCCATGCCTATAACCTCGGCCGATACATGACCGGACTCCTACCCGCCGAAATCTCCTGCAACCTCAAAGTCTTCGCAGAAGGCCGCGCCCTCGATGACTACGGCCACGCCGTCATCCGCTACGAAAATGGCGCCATCGGCACCGTCACCGCCAGCCAAATCTCACATGGCCGCGAAAATGACCTGTTCATCGAAGTCGACGGCACCAAAGGTGCCCTCCAGTGGCGACAGGAAGAACCCAACGTCATGATCGTCCGCCGAAATGGCTCCCCACATCAAATGTATACCCGCGATCCCAACGCACCCTTCATGAACACCATGGGACGCTCCGCCTGCCGACTCCCATCCGGACACCCCGAAGCCTTCTTCGAAGCCTTCGCAAACGTTTACCGCTTCGCCTACGACGCCATGGTCGCCCGCGCAGCCGGTCAGAACTTCGAAAAACGCGATACCATCTATCCCAATGTCTACGACGGCGCAGAAGGCATGTTCTTCATCCAGCAGTGCGTCGCCAGCAGCAGCCAGAACGGTGCATGGCTGTCCCTGAAATATCCCCTCGCCCGCCGCTGATGCTGCCCCCAGCGTCCACACTCACCCGGGATATGATCGAATTCGCCAGGATCGATCCTGTCGGCCTGTGGCCCACCACCCAGTGGCAGCACCTCATGCAGGTCGGTGCTGCCCGCTGGAATATCCCCCCGGAATTCGGCGGCGAAGGCTGGTCCCCCCTCCAACTGCTCCATGCCTACCGCGACATCGCCCGCGGAAGCCTCGTTGCCGCCTTCCTGCTCACACAAAGAAACGCCGCCTGCCAAAGAATCGAATCCTCACCAAATACCACCGCCCGCCACGAACTCCTCCCCGCCCTCGCCCGCGGCGAAATCTTCGCCACCGTCGGCATCTCACACCTCACAACCTCCGGCCAGCACCTCCCCACGCCCGCCGTCACCGCAACTCCCCTGCCCGGCGGATACTATAGCCTCAACGGCCGCATCCCGTGGGCTACCGCCGCCGCTCACGCAGACCTGCTCGTTACCGGCGGCACTCTCCCAAACGGCCAGCAACTACTCGCCGCTGTCCACACCGCCGACTACGGCGTGGACGTCCGCCCCCCAACTCCACTTCTGGGACTCACGGAATCCTGCACCTCCGCCGTTGAACTCCACGATGTCCAAATCGCCCCCTCAGATCTGCTGCACGGCCCGGCTGATCGCGTAATCGCCGGATCCGGCGGTGGCACAGGCTCCTTCACCACCACCGCCGTCGCACTGGGCGCAGCCCTCGAAACACTCGATCAGCTCGCCCGCGAAGCAGTCCACAATCCCGGACTCCTTCCATACCTGCAACCCTTCGCCGACGAAGCCAACCGCATCAACAGCGATCTTGACCTCGCAGCAACTACCAATACGCCCCCGCCAAACGCAAACCCCGACCAGCTGCGACACCGCGCCAACTCGCTCGCCATTCGCGCCGCACAGGCCTGGATGGCTGCCACCAAAGGAGCCGGCTACACCGTCGGCCACCCCGCCGAACGCGCCGTTCGCGAAAGCCTGTTCTTCCTCGTCTGGTCCTGCCCCCAACCGGTACTCAACAGCCACCTCAGGGACCTCTGCACGCCCCAGACCGAACCACGGGATTGACCGTCCTGCTCGCAGGGACCTCCACCGACGGAACGACCGCCCGCCGCCCCAGCAGTGGCTTTCATGCTGCCATCCCAGTACGATATCAAGTGGTTGATCGCTCCTAACCGCCGAGGCTGCAGTCATGAAACTCCACCGTCCGATTCTCATCCTGGCCGTGCTGGTGTCCGCCCGGATTTCCGTCGGCCAGTCGCCGGAACAGCCAACCACTGCCACTGCCCCTGTAACCGAAGTTCAGATCGGTGACCGACTGCTTCGCGTGGCGGACGGCTACGAAGTCTCCCTCGCTGTTCCTGCAACACTTGCCGAACGCCCCATTGCCGTTTCCCGCGACGAACGTGGTCGGCTCTACGTCACCGATTCCGGCGGAATGTCGGAACGCGCTGAACAACAGCTGGCGCAGAAACCCCATCGCATCCGACGCCTGGAAGACACTGACGGGGATGGGGTCTATGACCACGGCACACTGTTCGCCGATCGCATGATGTTCCCCGAAGGCTGCCAGTGGTTTCAGGGGTCACTGTACGTTGCCGCCCCCCCGGAAATCTGGAAGCTCACAGACGACAACGACGACGGTATCGCAGACCGCCGTGAAGTCTGGTATGACGGACGGACACTCACTGGCTGCGGCAACGATCTGCACGGCCCCTGGCTCGGACTCGACGGACGTCTCTACTGGTGCAAAGGCGCGTTCGCCGAACAACAGCACTCGCTCGCTGACGGCCGCCAGCTCGTCACCCAGTCGTCCCATATCTTTCGCGCCCGCACCGACGGCACCGAACGCGAAGTCGTGCTTACCGGCGGCATGGATAACCCCGTCAATGTCGCCTTCCTGAACAACGGCGAACGGTTCCTCAGCTGCACCTTCTTTCAGAACCCCGAAGCTGGCCGTCGCGATGGCCTCATCCATGCCATCTACGGCGGCGTCTACGGCAAAAAACATCCCTCAATCTACGCCCACCCCATGACCGGCGATGTCATGCCAGTCCTCTGCCATCAGGGCGCCGCCGCTCCCGCCGGGCTGATCGCCGGCAGCGAAGAACTCTTCCAGGGTGACCATGATCAAGTACTCTTCGCCTGCTATTTCAACCTCCACAAAGTCGTGAGGCATCGACTGATCCCGGACGGCCCAACCTATCGCACTGAGGACGTCGATCTGCTGGCCTGCGACCACCCTGACTTTCATCCCACCGACGTCTTCGAAGATGCTGACGGCAGTCTGCTCGTGGTCGACACCGGCGGCTGGTACAAGGTCTGCTGCCCAACATCACAGCTGGCAAAGCCGGATGTGCTGGGCGCGATCTACCGCATTCGCCGCCGCAATTCCATCCCACCCACCGACCCACTCGGCCTCCAGCTCTCATGGGACCCCAGTCTCTCACCCGCCGAACTCGCAGACCGCCTGGCAGACAAACGACTGTTTGTGCAGCGCCGAGCCACGGCAGCTCTGCGAAAGCTGGGCCAAACCGCCCTGCCACATCTCGAAAATCTCCTCCATAACTCCCCCGCTGCCGCAGTCCGTCGCCGCGCTGTCTGGACTCTGGCAGACATCAATCTGCCACAGGCCGCCAGCCTCGCAGCTCAGGCCCTCACCGACAAAGACGCCTCCGTGCGACAGGCGGCAGCCCACACAACCGGCCTTTTCAGACATCAGCCAGCACTCAATGCCCTGCTGCAGCTGGCCGCCGCCGATGAATCCGGACCAGCCCGCGCAGCCACCGAAGCCATCGGACGCCTGAAGCAGCCAACAGCCACCCCAGCCCTTCTCGAACTCATCAGCAACCTGCCACCCGGCCGCATCGACTCCACCGGCGCTCCGTTCGACTCCGCCGCCCGCATTCGTGAACACCAGCTGATCTATGCCCTCTACGAACTCGGCGACGCCGCCGCCATTCGTCAGGGCCTCAGTCTCAATAATGCCGCAGCCATCCGCGCCAGCCTCACCACACTTGAATGCCTCTCCGGCAGCCAACTCACACCAGACGACGTGATCCCCCGCATGACACACCCCAGCCCGGCTGTCCGTGCAGCCGCTGTCTGGATCGCTCGCCGACATACCGACTGGGGCGCACCACTCGCCAAATTCCTCCGCGAACGCCTGCAGCAGACAGCCACAATCCCGGTCGACCAGCACCAGGTCCTCGTCGAACTCCTCGCCAGCCTGCTTGCTGCCCCCCCGGTTCAGGCCCTGACACTCGAAATCCTTCAGGCCCCCACCGTTGCCGCCCCACCCAGCCATGCCACAGCCCTCTCCATTATCCTCGAATCCATCGCCACAGCCGGACTAACCTCAGCTCCTCCCGAGTGGCTGAATGCCGTCGCCACCCTGCTCCCACAAATCCCCGAAGCCTCATTGCCAGCGCTGCTGAAAGCCATCCGCAGTCTGCCGCAGCCCAAAGCAGGCCACACTCCCCTCCGCGATGCGCTCATCACTCTCGCCGAACAAACCTCCCTCCCAAACGAACTGCGCCTGCAGGCACTTGATCTCGCCGGCCCAGGCATCCCACTATCCCCCGGTTCTTTCGCCCTGCTGAAAAACAGCCTCAATCCCGACCTCCCCCTCGAACAACGCACGTCGGCCGCTTCCCGACTGGCCTCCGCCAGCCTCTCAGAAGATCAGGTCCAGCAACTCGTCGAAGTCTCCCTCAACGCAGGTCCCATGGAACTCCCCAGACTGCTCCCCGCCTTCGAACAGCATCCCTCCGAAGCCCGCGGTCTCGCACTCATGTCCGCTCTGCCCAATTCCACCGGTCTGCGTGGTCTGCGAATCGACCTCCTGCAACCACTCATCGCCCGCTACCCTGCGTCCGTACAGTCCGCTGCCCAGCCCCTTCTGAAACTCCTGAATGCCAGCGTTGAGGAACAAACAGCCCAGCTGGAACACCTCCTTGCCACACTTCCCCAGGGAGATGTGCGACGCGGACACGAAACCTTCATGAGTCGTCGTGCGGCCTGCAACACCTGCCATAAACTGGGCTACGGCGGCGGACAACTCGGCCCAGACCTCACCAGCATCGGCCGCGTTCGCAATCGCCGCGATCTCCTCGAAGCCATCATCTTTCCCGGCGCCAGCCTCGTCCGCGGCTACGAACCCGTCTCCATCGAAATGGAAGACGGCCAGGTCCACAGCGGGATTATTAAAGGTGAAGACGCCACCGAAGTTGTCCTCACCCCAGACGCTGTTCGCACACTGCACCTCGCTCGCAACTCCATCGTCTCCATCCAGCCCTCGCCCGTTTCTCCCATGCCAAACGGTTACGCCACACTCCTCACACACCAGGAACTCGCGGATATCCTCGAATTCCTCCTGACCAGCCAGCGGTGATGCCGGCAGACTCCGGTAACCTCAGCCATGACCATCCGCAGCACCTCGCTTCGACTCCGGCTGTTCTCCGCCGCAATTCTGCTTACGGCCTCCGCAGGCATACTGCTGTGGAAATGGTCCGCTCAGTCCACAACAACAGCAGAAGCTGATCGCAGCGCCCGCGCTGAACAACTGGTACAGCGGGCTGCACAGGCCGCCAGGTCCGGCCGCTCCACCGCAGCCCGCAACTACTACCAGCAGGCCCTTGAACTCGACGGCAACAACCAACAAGCCCTGCTCCACACGGCTTCCGCTCTGCAGCAGGATGGTCGGCTGCAGGAGGCCTCCGCACTCCTCGATCGCATCACCACTGCACCGCATCCCCTGCTTGCAAAAGTTCGTTTTCTGCAGGCCACAATCGCGCTGCAGCAGCACCGCGCCGTCGCAGCTGAGAAACTGTTCCTCGAGGCCGCTCACCTCGATCCCGACTGGACACCACCCCTCCGCGACCTGCTGCCACTGTACGCAGTCCAGCAACGCTCCGAACAGCTCCTCCAGACACTCGCTCGACTCGAATCACAGCGGCCGCTCACCACGACAGAACTCGCCATGCGACTGCTCTCCGCCAACCCCCTCGTTCCCGAGGACACCGCCGCCAGACAGCTCCAGCAATGCCTCACCGCCGACCCCCAGGATGAACTCAGCCTGCGAGCCCTGCTGCTGATACGCCTGACCGCCGGCCAGCCCGCCGCAGCCCTGCAAATGCTCAATCAACACAGTTCCGTCGAATCCCGCTCCACAACGCTGCAGCAACTGCGGCTGCTTCTGCAGATTCACAGCGGTGAGACACAGTTCACCAGCCCCTGGCTTCAACAACTGCAAATGCAGCCCTCAGCCTCCAGTGATGCACTGCATGCCGCACTTCGGCATCCCCTCGTCCGCACAACACCCAAACTCCGACTCGCCGTCGCCCGAGTGCTGCAGCATCGGCAACCGTGGTCACCCACCGCCAGCCACGAACTCGCCGAAGCCCTGCAAAACGCCGATGACACCCCCGCCGCCACTCGCCAGCACTCCATCACCCGCAAACTCGATCAGCTGGAACTGCTGGCGTGGCGAGTCTTCCGGCCACAAGCCGCAATCCCCGAAATGGCACTGCCCCTGTACCTCGAAATCAGCAGCCTGCTGCAGGAAGTCGGCAATTACGAAGAATCACTCAAATGGCTCGTCGCAGCCGAATCA
>JBEAUF010000454.1:0-11493 GCA_041161565.1 Planctomycetota bacterium
GGGCAGTGCGGGGCACCAGGGTGCCAAATCACAACCGTGGGCTTCCGCCCGCCCGCTCAGGGGTTGGCAGTGCCGGGCACTGCCCGCGGCGTCAGCAGCGCGTTGCCAGGGCTCTTTACCCGCGGGCTCCCGCCCTGCGGCTCAGCGCGTGTCCGCCCAGCGGCTTATGCGTGGTCTCACGTCTCACTTCTCACTGCTCACTTCTCGCCAGCGCTCTTTACCCGCGGGCTGCCGCCCTGCGGCTCATGGTGGCGGAAGCCCACGGTTGTGATTCGGCACCCTGGTGCCCCGCACTGCCAACTCCTGAGCGGGCGGGCGGAAGCCCCCGGTTGCGATTTGGCACCCTGGTGCCCGGCACTGCCCGCGGCGTCAGCAGCGCGGTGCCAGGGCTCTTTACCCGCGGGCTGCCGCCCTGCGGCTCAGCGCGTGTCCGCCCAGCGGCCTATGCGAGTTCTTACTTCTCACTTCTCACTTCTCACTTCTCCTCTCTCGCCAGGGCTCTTTACCCGCGGGCTCCCGCCCTGCGGCTCATGTGTGTCCGCCCTGCGGCTCAGCGCGTTCTCATCCGCCGCGCATCGCGTTGCCCTATGGCGGTAAACACCCAGCCCGCTCACGGTCACGCGTGAAATTCTTCTGCCAGACGATAACCTGCATCCAGTTCCGCTGGACGGATCTGATTCGGGACAGGCCTCCACCTTCCCACCGATGTTGCCTGTTTCCTTTTTTTCGAGGAGAATTTCACGTGAAGTTTCGTGTTCTGCTTGTCTTGCTGGCGCTCCTGACGGCGTCAACTGTGGAAGCCAAAACCAAACTGCCCAATGTGTTTTCGGACCACATGGTTGTGCAGCAGAAGATGCCCATTCATGTCTGGGGCTGGACCAATCCCGGTCAGGACGTGACGGTTGAACTGGGGGGCAAGTCTGTTTCCGGCAAAGCGGATGCTTCCGGACGGTTTGACGTTTCGCTTCCGGCCTTTGATGCCAGCAGCACCCCGCACACGCTCACCGTCGTGGCCGACGAGACTGTGACCGTGAATGATGTGCTGGTGGGTGAAGTCTGGATCTGTTCCGGTCAATCGAACATGCAGTGGTCGGTCAACGCCTCCAACGACCCCGATCTCGAAAAGCTGGCGGCCAAATTCCCCAACATCCGGATGATTAATTTCCCCCAGGTTGGGACTCAGGAGCCAATCACCAGCCACGACGATCGACGCTGGCTGGTCTGCAACCCCGAGAACGTCGGGAACTTTTCTGCCGTGGGCTACTTCTTTGCCCGCCAGCTGCATCTGACGATTGATGTGCCGATCGGCATGATCAACAACGCCTGGGGTGGTTCTGCCTGCGAAGCGTGGGTCAACCGCGATGTGCTCCGGGCCAACGACAAGTTCGCTCCGCTGCTGGCCCGCTGGGAAGCCATGGAGAAGCAGTTTGCCGAGCTGTCCAGCGCCAACCTGAACGAAGACCAGAAAAAGCAGCTCGAAGGCCTGAAGCGGCAGATGTCGGGAAATTCCCGGCCAGCCAACATTTACAACGGCGTGCTGAAATCGCACCTGGGTTACACGATTCGCGGCGCGATCTGGTATCAGGGCGAGAGCAACGCTGGCCGGGCTTATCAGTACCGCGAGCTGTTCCCGACGATGATTTCCAACTGGCGTCAGGAATGGGGCCAGGGTGACTTCCCGTTCTACTGGGTGCAGCTGGCCGACTTCAAGGCTCAGCAGACCGAACCCGGAGAAAGCGACTGGGCCGAACTCCGCGAAGCTCAGACCATGACCATGTCAAAGCTCAGCCACACCGGTGAAGCCGTGATCATTGACATCGGCGAGGGCAAGGACATTCATCCCAGGAACAAGGTCGACGTCGGTCGACGTCTCGCTCGCTGGGCACTCGCCAACGAATACGGCGTGAAGATCCCGTTCCACAGCCCGCAGTATGCGGCCATGGAAAAGCAGGACGGGAAGATCGTACTGAGTTTCAACCATCTGGATGGTGGCTGGCGTCCGTTCGACGTGCCGCAGCCGGTGGGCTTCGCGATTGCCGGTGAAGACCAGAAGTTCGTCTGGGCCGATGCGAAGATTCTGCAGGACGGCCGCGTGGAGGTCTCCAGCAGCAAGGTGGCAAATCCCGTGGCCGTGCGATACGGCTGGGCCGATAATCCGGTGTGCAACATGTTCAGCGGTGCCGGTCTGCCACTCACTCCGTTCCGCACGGATGACTGGCCAGGCGTCACTGTGAATAATCACTGAGTTTGATCTGTGACGGCCCGCGCAGCGGACGAGGGTGCTCGTCCGCTGCGGCTTTTTCCGGAGTTTTCGCATGGAGTTTTCGCAACATCGGATTGCGTTTGTCGGCAGTGGTCAGATGGCGACGGCGCTGGCTGCCGGCTTTGTTCGTTCACTGCTGAAACCGGCACAAATTTCCGCCTGCGATCCTTCCGCGGAAGCCCGCGAGCGGTTTTGCAGTGCAACCGGAGCGGGGGCACAGGTGACTGCTTCGATTGCTGAAGCGGTGCGTGAAGCCACGGTGGTGATTCTGGCGGTCAAACCGCAGGTGATGCCGGAAGCGCTCCGCGACCTGGCACCGCTGCTCTCACATTCACCGCTCGTCATCTCCGTCGCCGCCGGCATCACGCTGGCACGCCTCGCTGAAACACTCCCACCGTCCACACGCCTGATCCGAGTCATGCCCAACACTCCCTGCCTGATCGGCCGGGGTGCCAGCGGAGCAGCGGCGGCGGCAACGGCCACCGAGGACGATCGCCAATTGGCTGACGCGTTGCTGGCCACCGCAGGCACCGTATCGTGGGTCGCCGAAGGCCTGCTCGACGCGGTCACAGGACTTTCCGGCAGCGGTCCGGCGTATGTGTTTCAGGTGATCGAGGCCCTCAGTGATGGTGGCGTTAAGATGGGCCTGCCCCGCGCTGTGGCGATCAAACTGGCAGCCCAGACCGTAGCTGGTGCTGCCGAAATGGTGTTGTCGAGCAATCAGCATCCGGCAGCGCTCAAGGATGCCGTCGCCAGTCCGGGCGGCACGACCATTGCCGGCCTGCACGCCCTCGAATGCGGCGGACTCCGGGCAGCTCTGATGAATGCCGTGGAAGCGGCCACACTGCGTTCCCGTGAACTTGGCCGCTGAACTCCCAAACCCTGTGACAATTTCAGGTCCTCCACAACCATGGCACCCTCCGAACCATCCACCACGCTGACTCCCGACCAGATTCGACAATGGATCGCCTCCCGGATCCCACTGGAAGACTTTCGGGGGCGTCGAGTGCTGCTGATTGTTCCCGACAATACGCGCACCGCCCCACTCCCGGTGCTGTTTCCGGCCCTCCGCCAGCTGCTGCGGCCGCACGTGCAGGCCCTCGACGTGCTCGTTGCTCTCGGCACACACCGTCCGATGCCGGATGCAGCCATCCGCAGCATGCTGGGAATCGCTCCCGACGATCCCTGCAGCGATGTCGGGCTGTTCAATCATGCCTGGGACAACCCCGCCGAACTTGTGCAGATTGGCATGCTGACCAAAGCAGACACGGAAGAGTTGTCGGCGGGCGTGTTGTCGCAGGAAGTGCCCGTGCAGATCAATCGCCGGATTCATGACTACGACGTGGCGTTGATCGTCGGACCAGTCTTCCCGCACGAAGTGGTGGGCTTCAGCGGCGGCAACAAATACTTCTTCCCGGGGATCTCCGGCCCGGATCTGCTGAATTTCTTCCACTGGCTGGGAGCTCTGATCACCAACGTGGGAATTATCGGAGTGCAGGACACGCCGGTCCGTCGAGTGGTCGACCGGGCCGCTCGCATGGTCCCCCTTGAACGACGCTGCCTGGCCTTCGTCGTGGCACCCGATGCCGCACCCTACGGCCTGTTCTATGGAACGCCCGAGGACGCCTGGCGTCAGGCAGCGGAGCTTTCAGGTCGAGTCCACATCAAGCGGAAGTCAAGGCCCTTCCGCCAGGTACTCTCCTGCGCACCGCCCATGTACGACGAGCTCTGGGTGGCCGGCAAGTGTATGTACAAGCTGGAGCCTGTGGTGGCAGACGGTGGCGAACTGATCATCTACGCACCTCATATGAAGGAAGTCTCGGTCACGCACGGTCGCAATATCGAACGCATCGGCTATCACGTCCGCGATTACTTCACAAAACAGTGGGATCGCTTTCGCGACGTTCCCTGGGGCGTGCTCGCCCACTCCACCCACGTTCGTGGCACCGGAACCTTCGAAAACGGCATCGAACGCCCGCGGGTGACAGTCACGGTCGCTTCCCAGTTATCCCGCGAAGTTTGTGAACGCATCAATCTCGCGTGGCGCGACCCCGCCAGTATTGATGTGGAATCCTTCGCGAACCGCGAAGACGAAGGCATACTGCTCGTTCGCAAGGCCGGAGAACACCTGTACCGGCTGGAAGAAGGTGTCAGCACAGCCACGCACTGAGCCGCACGGCGGAAACGCATGAGCCGCAGGGCGGAGACGCACTGAGCCGCAGGGCGGAAACGCACTGAGCCGCAGGGCGGCAGCCCGCGGGTAAAGAGCCCGGGCGAGAGAAGAGAGACGGAAGTGAGAAGTGAGAAGTGAGAAGTGAGAACGCCCTGAGCCGCCTGGCGGCAGCCTGCGGGTAAAGGGGCCTGGCACCGCGCTGCTGACGCCGCTGGCCGCGTGGGCACCAGGGTGCCAAAACGCAACCGGGGGCTTCCGCCCATCCGCTCATCCGTTCTCACTTCCGCGTTCTCCTCTACTCTCTACTTTCCACCCTCTCCTCTCTCGCGCAGCGTCGAGCTTCCGCCCGTCCGCTCAGAATTTGGCAAACGCGAGGGCCACGCGCTGAGCCGCAGGGCGGCAGCCCGCGGGTAAAGGGGCCTGCAACCCTCCCCCTGTCCCGCCCGCTTTTTTCTCCCTCTGTTTCCCCTGTACTACTCTGCGTTTCCCTGTGGTACCCTTCGCAGAGTCCTCGGCGTGACTCCGCGCACTCCATGGCCACACAAAATCACAGTCCCACTTCATCTTCAGCAGAAGTTCCTGCCGTGAACAACGACGCCATTGCCTCCCAGTTTGAACTGCTCGCTGATCTCCTCGAAATTCAGGGTGCGAATCCATTTCGCATTCGCGCTTATCGCAACGCGGCCCGCACAATTTCCGGGCTTGCAGAATCGCTCGCGGACATGGTTGGTGAAGGTGCAGACCTGCAGGAGCTGCCTGGGATTGGCGGTGACCTGGCACGGCAGATTGCCCAGATCGTCACGACGGGGCAGCACACGGGGTTGCAGGAGCTGAAGCAGCAGATCCCACCGGGAGTGCTGGACATGCTGCGGATCCCCGGAGTAGGCCCGAAGAAGGCGGCCGTGTTCTTCCGCCAGCTGGGCCTGACGACGCTTGAGCAGCTGAAGGCGGCCTGTGAAGCCGGCAAAATCGCTCAGGTCAAGGGCTTCGGTGCGAAGACTGAGGCCTCGATTCTTGCCAACATCAGCCAGGCGGCTGAGCATTCCCAGCGGATTTCCATCGCTGACGCGCGGGCAGCGTCGGAAGCGATCGTGGAGGATCTGCTGCAGTTGCCCGAGGTGACAGCCTGCGAGACGGCTGGCAGTTGTCGCCGTCGCCGCGAAACCTGCGGGGACCTCGATGTGCTGGCCGTTTGCGCGGATTCCGCCATTCCCATGGATCGGCTTGCCGCACATCCGCTTGTCGAAGCGGTGCTGCAGCGCGGCGACACCAAACAACGTGTGCGATTGAAGACGGGTGTGGAGCTGGATCTGCGAGTGGTGCCGGAGGAATCCTTCGGAGCGGCTCTGCAGTACTTCACGGGGTCAAAGGAACACAATGTTGAGCTGCGGCACCGAGCAAAGGAACTCGGACTGAAGGTCAATGAATACGGAGTCTTTCGGGGTGAGCAGCAGATTGCGGGGCGGACGGAAGCCGACGTCTACGCGGCACTTGGTCTCCCCTGGATTCCTCCGGAACTCCGTGAAAATCGCCGGGAATTCGCCTGGGCCGACGCGGGGCAAATCCCGGAACTTGTGACCGTCGCGGACATCCGAGGTGATCTGCACATGCATACGACGGCATCAGACGGAGCGGCCACGATCGAGGAGATGGCGCTGGCGGCCAAAGCCAGGGGACTCAAATACATCGCCATCACCGACCACAGCAAACGCGTGTCCATGGCCAACGGTCTCGATGCCACACGTCTCCGCGAACACTGGGAAAACATCCGTCGCATTCGCGAACAGATTCATGGCATAGAGATTCTGTGTGGCATCGAGTGCGACATTCTGGAGGATGCCGAGATGGATCTTCCGGATGATGTGCTGGAGGAGGCCGACTGGGTGATCGCCGTGTTGCACTACGGTCTGCGGCAGCCGCGCGAACAGATCATGAAGCGACTGCTGAATGCGATTCGCAATCCCCATGTCGACATCATTGGTCACTGCACAGGGCGGATGATTGGCCGTCGCGAAGGTGCGGACGTGAATTTCAGCGAACTGTTGCGGGCGGCGGCCGATCATCAGGTGCTGCTGGAAATCAATGCTCATCCCAGCCGCCTGGATCTGGATGAAATCCATGCGGCAGCGGCGAAGGATCACGGAATTCCGATTGTGATCAGCACAGATTCACACAGTGTGAACGGTTTTGATGTGTTGCAGTACGGAGTGGACCAGGCGCGTCGCGCCGGGCTGACACGTGACGACGTGGCAAATACTCGAAACCTGAAGGATTTTCGCAGGCTGCTGAAGTAAGCCATCGTGCCGGATCAGGACAGCGCAGGAATGCTGAAATCCAGCGGATTGCTCCACGGAGACGCCCCCCCGCTGCCGCTCACCACCTGCACCCACGTGCGGTAACTGCCGGCCGCAAGTGCTGTGGTGGGTTGCCACGAGAGAGTTGTCAGGCCGACGGCATCAAGGACCTTCACGTAGCGATCGCCGACAAGTCGGCTGACGAACAGCGTGTAGGACGCGGCGTCGTCAACACGCTGCCAGCGAAATTCCGGCGGATTCGCCTGTGAGAGTCCAGCGGGAGCCAGCACCGTGGTGCGACCACCGATAAAGACATCACGAGTGATGGCAGCACCACTGCGATAGCTTCCAATCGAAGCCGGACTGACAGCAAACACGTTCCACCGGTAGCTTCCCATCGGTAGTCCCACAGTCGGTGTGAAACTGGTGCTGGAGACGCTCTGACTGATCACCACGGCACTTGTCACAGCGTCACGAAGCGTAAAGTTGTAGCTCACGGCGCCAGCGACCGGCTGCCATGTGAAGTCCGGCGTGTTGTCAAACAGGGAGGTGCCCGGAGTCAGCGGCGTTACCATGGTGACAATCAGGAATTCATGACCAACGCTCCACGCCGTCGGCAGATCCTTCGCGTCAAACCCGCGAAGCCAGAAGCGGTGAATCCCCATCGGCAGATCAGCGGGCGGTGTCCAGCTGGTGCCCTGAACGATCTGGCGATACGTCTGCTGCTGCCCCGTGGAATGATTATTCACCCAGATATCGTATTTCACAGCGCCGGGCAAAGCGTTCCACACAACCTGCGGACGGGCAGTCAACTGAGTTCGCTGCATGGCCTGCCAGACGGGCGGAGCCAGCACATTGAAGAACTGCGGCGTGTTCCATGCGGAATTGGAGCCGGCATAGAGCGGCATGATCCAGATCTTGTACTTACCAATCGGCAGATCACTTGTGGGCGTGAATTCATTGGTGCTGACCGTCGTCGTGATGACGCCCGCCTGTCCGGTTGTTTCACTGTTGACGTGAACCTTGTAAGAGGTTGCGCCGTGCATGGCCGTCCAGCGAAGCACTGGGCGAAGCGTGAAAGCGTCCGGGTTGGGGGACGTGAGCCGCAGTCCGGGAAACTCCACTGCCCCCATGTCGACGACGGCAAGCGGCGAGGCACTGCGGTGATCCCCATCCAGCACCCGCGTGTTCGTTGCTCCCCGCTGATCAAAGAACAGTGCCGGGGGAGTTCCGGCAGCGGTGACATCGACGGCGAGCGCATTACGGCCGCGATCAATCACCGGGCTGGCGACTGTGGGCAGATGGGTGCGCGTGGGGCCGCCGTTTGCGCCGAGCGGACTCAGAAGCGGGTCGATGGCAGTGCCGGCTGTGAGCCCGCCAATGAGATTGCCGCTGGCATCCGGTGTTCCCGTTGTGGGTGTGAGCAGCGTGTCATCGCTGCGACCAACCAGACTGGCGGTGACTGTCAGCGGAGCTTCGAACTTCTGCCAGATATCGGTGCCGCGAACAAGCACGTTGTTGAACTGAAACCCGGACGAGGTGTTGCGGGCGATGATGCTGTTGCGAATGTCAATCGAGAGCGGCGATGCAATTCCGCCACCAGCAGCCTGGCTGGAACCGTTCAGCACAATGGTGCTCTGACTGATCAAACTGCCGAATGCCGGCGTGGTGCTGCCGGGAATCACATCGCAGTGAACACCGCCACCAATCGCATCCACTCCCTGCACCCGATTGCCCGACAGTGTGCTCTGACTGATGATCAGCCCACCGTTCATCGCCGATATGGCACCGCCGTCAGAACGCAATCCGGACGTCTGATTGCCCGAAAAGGTACTGCGGATGATCAGGGTGCTGGTGGCATTCGCCAGCAGTCCGCCCCCGTCGGAATCAACGCCCTGAGTGCTGTTGTTTTCAATCGTGCTGTCCTGAATGCTGAGTGTGCTGCCGTAAAACGCAATTGCGCCCCCGGGAGCATTATCGTGCTGCGTGCGATTTGCGGACAGAGTCATCAGTTTCAGCGTCAGTGACCCCGGGCCGATCATCCGAATTGCGCCGCCGGCACCACGATAGTCCTCCGCATCCAGACCCGACAGATCAGGATTGCCGTTTCGCAGCAGCATATTCTCCAGCTGCACATCGGCCGCATCTTCGGTGATGTCCAGGATTCGCCGTTTTCCGCCAGCATCCAGAATGGTGCGGTTCGAGCCATTGCCTCGAATCACAACCGACTCCCGAATGATCAGGTCCGCATTCACTCGGCCCGCCGCAGGAGCCATGTTGATGGCCACGTTATTCGTCTGAGCCCCGAACAGAATCGTGTCCGTGCCTTCACTCCCATTCGCCAGTGAAATGGCTTCGACAAGTGACAAATCACCGCTGGAAATATCGGCGTCCAGTTCATAGGCGGAAGTGCTGACAACGATCGCACCGGAAACGGTGAAACGTTCCACCGCACCGATATCCACAGAGATTCCCCGCGTACGCAGCACCGGAGCTTCGGCACGCTGATCAACGGCCAGCGGCTGGTCGGAGAGTCCCACCGCCAGCGGCGTACTGCCGTGGTCAATCGCCAGACTGTCTCCGCGAGGTGCATGAGTCAGCGTGCGGCCACCGTTGGAACGCAGTGGGTTCAGCCGGGCGTCAAGCGCCTGAGCTGCCGTGCTGCCGCCGACGAAATTCCCGAGGTTGTCCGCACTCGTGCCCGTGGTCCGCGTCAGACCACTGCCGTTGCTGCGGCCAATCAGACTGAACCGCACCGCACCACTCCCGGCATGCGCCCCGGACAGAGACAGGTCCGGAGCGGTCCCGGTGTCGGTGTTGCCGGAAATGATCGTGTTGTGAATGGCCACAGTTTGGGACGTGCAATAAAGCCCGCCACCAGTCGCACTGAATGTCTGACCAATCGTGTTGGCGGTAATCGTGCTTTGCACCAGCCGCAAAGTTCCGGACTGGGTCGCCATGCCGCCGCCGTGAGACTGGCTTCCCAAAGTCTGGTTTCCGGAAAATGTGCTCTGAACAATCAACAGCCCACCGGTATTCTGCAGTAAACCCCCGCCCAGTGATGAATCCCCCTGCGTTTGATTCTCCGCAATCGTACTGTTCAGAATCTCCACTGTGCTGACATTCTGGGCTGCCACACCGCCACCGCCCGAACGCAAACCTGCAGTGCTGTTACCCACCAGCTGACAGCGGTTCAACCGCAACGTACCACCGAAAACGGAAATCGCACCGCCAGGTGCGTCGTCACCACCTGTGCCATTGAATTGAAAATCCGTGTCCTCAAGCGAAACAGCAGACACCGCGGTCGCCCCGGAAAAGCCAATCGCCAGGGCACCACCGACCGAGTTTGCTCCCGTCGTCGAATTGTTAATGAACCTCGACCCGGAGATCCCTGCTCCATTGCTCCCGACAAATACCGCGCCACCGAACGCACCCGACTCCAGCGTCGAATTGCCGACAAAGACGGTCTCGCTGATCTCCAGATAACCTGAAGCCGTACCGATCGCTCCCCCGTGAGCATTCGCACCGCTGGTGTAGTTCCCCTGCACGATGCAGCGAATCAGGGTGCAGCCGGACTCGGTGTAAATGGCTCCTCCGGCTGCTCCGACTCCAAACGTCTGATTGTCGCTCAACAAACAATCAACAAGCTTCAGAGTGCCGTCGGCATCATGCAGAATCGCCCCACCACTCTGCTCATTCGGAAACTCCGCGGATGGATCCAGATAGGTCGCTCCATTCGTCAGCCCCAGCCCCGTCAGTTCCACGTCGGCAGCGCCCGCAGTAATCCGAAACAGACGACTCAGCCCCTGGGCACTGAGCACCGTGGAAGCAGGGCCGAACCCGGAAATCTTCAGGGCACTCGTAATCACCAGTTCACCCTGGGAAATATTAATCTGCACGCTCCCGGCACTCAGCAGAGCCGGAGCAAACACAATCTCATCGATGCCATTCCCCGCCACCGAACCATCCACCGACTGATCGAGATTCGCCGCCTGAATTGCTTCGCGGAGCGTAACTTCCCCGTCATTGCTCACCTGATCAAGAATGCTGGTCACCACGATCTGAGCGGGCAGTTGTCGGCATTCGAGCACTTCGGCGGCGAGAAGTCGGCAGCGATTTCGCGTGCTGCGCTGCCGCGCGGTCCCGGAGAGGGAGGGGCCCAGAGAGTTGCGGAGGCCGGAAAGCAGATTGGAGAGTAGTTTTGACATCCAGGTGAATCCCTGATCGGAATGAAAGCAGGCGCCAGAAAGCCCCATCCTTCCATCCTCTCCGGGTGCAATTCCAGAATTCGTCCGACCTCGCAGGCATTTCGCCGGTTGATTTTCGTCAACCTCAGTCATAACCCGCAGCCCGCGGCGGCAGCAACATTCTGAGCGGACGGGCGGAAGCCCCCGGTTGCGATTTGGCACCTTGGTGCCCCGCACTGCCAACTCCTGAGCGGGCGGGCGGAAGCCCCCGGTTGCGTTTCGGCACCCTGGTGCCCCGCACTGCACGCGGCGTCAGCAGCGCATACGCAGGGCACTTTACCCGCGGGCTCCCGCCCTGCGGCTCATGTGTGGCGGAAGCCCACGGTTACGTTTCGGCACCCTCGTGCCCCGCACTGCCCGCGGCGTCAGCAGCGCGTTGCCAGGGCACTTTACCCGCGGGCTGCCGCCCTGCGGCTCATGTGTGGCGGAAGCCCACGGTTGCGATTCGGCACCCTGGTGCCCCGCACTGCCAACTCCTGAGCGGGCGGGCGGAAGCCCCCGGTTGCGATTTGGCAC
>JBEAUF010000320.1:0-2911 GCA_041161565.1 Planctomycetota bacterium
CACGCACCAGGGTGCGAATCGCAACCGGGGGCTTCCGCCCGCCCGCTCATGATCTCGGCAAAGGCGATGATGACGCACTGAGCCGCAGGGCAGCAGCCCTCGGGTAAAGAATCCTGGTTACGCTCTACCAACGCCGCTGCAATTCAGAGAACATAAATTCCCTCGGGCATTCACCGAGAAGTCTCAAACACGACTTCCGCCGCCCAGACACCCCCATGGCACTTCTTACTTCGAATTTCTCACTTCTCACTTCCCGCACCCGGCCAACTCGCTCCCCCGCGCTCGAGGTGCGGCCCTGGTACAACGCTGACAACGCGAACGCGTACCGTTACCGGGAGATTAACGCCCCCCGCACGCCTGATCGCGGTGGTACCACGCCAATGTGCCGCCGGGCGGAAGCCCGCTGAGCCGCTGCGCGGAAGCCCAATGCCCCTGGATTTCTGATATCGGGGGCTTCGGGATGGCGAAACTCCTGCTTTTTCACTGTGTGTCAGAGACCTTCAGGGCCACGGAACGCAGCGTCAGCAAGGCGTTGATAAGTGCATCCGGACCGGCGGAATCGTGGCGATTCCATGTGTGGTACTTGACGTCCTGCAATTGGCCGTCACGCGGTTCGGCCGGACGCAGCGCGAGTGTTCCGAAACGCCCCGGCCAGTTCACATCAGCCCTGCACACCGGGGTTGCGATGCCGGAGCTTCAGTCCCGATGGCAGGAAAGAACCCGCAGCACCCGGCAGGTTCGTGTCTTGCCACGCTGCTGGAATGTGCGTTCTGAGATCATGAATTCGATCGTCGCCACAGCAGTGAGCGTGCCGCCGGTGTTGCTGTGATATTCAACCACGAATCGCCCGCTTTCCGTACTCACAATCCGATAACGTTCAAATCCCTGGCCTTTACCCTGAGAATATTCCACCCACTCGTCTGCAGTTTTCAGCCCGGTAAGCGGGAACTGATTCTGGTTCCGCAACACCGCATCCAGATTGATCTCGGTAACCACCGGTTCATCGGCATCTGATGGCCAGCAGGCGATCAGCGAAAACACATGCGGATGAATGGTGGGTGGTTCCTGATCGAAAACCTGCGGGAGCTTCCAGGGGTGGATACTGATGCTGGCAATTGCCAGACAGGCGTAGATCAGGCGAGCCATTTTTCGGACGTTCGATTCGGTCTGAATGGTGGTGGTGGTGGCGGTCGTCGCGAACTGCGATGACTTACCCGAACAGGTCAAGGATGGGTTTGCCGGTGGTCAGCGTTCGCAGAGCGTTGTTGGCTTCGACGGGGTTATTGATGGGGATGTCGAGGGCGTGGTAGATGGTGGCGGCAAGTTCTTCAGGGCGAACGGGGTTGTGGGTTGGAAACTCACCGTAACGATTGGATTTACCGTAGACCTGACCGCCCTTGATGCCGGCCCCCGCAAGGATGGTGGAGAAGCACTGTGGCCAGTGCTGCCGCCCAGGGGGATCCTGTTTGAGCACATAAGGAGTGCGTCCGAATTCGCCGGTGACGACCACCAGCGTGTTTTTCAGCAAGCCCGTTTCCTTCAGATCGCTCAGCAGCGCGGACAGGGCCTGGTCAAGTCGTGGCAGGCAGAACCCCATGCCGTACGAGCCGTCGCCGAAGGCGTTCCCCATGCCCATATTGCCGCCGTGCATGTCCCAGCTGCTGCTGGGTGGGCCCTGCTTATCGTAGTCCGCCTGACCGGCCCAGCCGTTGACGGTGATGAAGCGAACACCCGCCTGGACCATACGTCGCGCAAGCAGCAGGTTCTGGCCGAGCGGATGCATGCCGTAACGCTGTCGCACGGCGTCCGGTTCCCGATGGAGCTCAAACGCCTGGCGTCCTTCCGTGCGCGTCATCGCGTCATAGGTGCGAGCACGGAGGTCAGACCAGTCACGGACCTGTTTGTCACGGTCGTATCGAGCGGATTCGATTTGAGCCAGCAGCGATTGGCGTTCTCCGAACCGTACTTCATCGAGCGGCGCATAAATCTCCGGCGGCTGGAAATTGGGCATGGCCGGATGGTTGTCCGCCGAACCAATGAACACAGGAGCGTAGGCAGATCCCAGATAACCGCCGATACCAATGTTTGGCGCACAGAATACCGGGGGACCGACACACTTAATCAGCCATGCGTTGGAAACGAAGTTGCGGGTGCTGGGTTTGTGCCGGGCAACGACCGACCCGAGGTACGGCTGGTCGTTGAGCACCCCCTCCTGAACACGCTTATTAGACTGGCCACTCAGCAGATTATGCATGGCATCGAAGTGATTGCTGATGGCACCGGGATGCGTCATGGAATTGATCAGAGTGAACTGATCGGTGAGCTTCGCCAGCTCGGTGTGCATTTCGTTGATGAGCATTCCCGGGACACGGGTCTGGATGGGCGTGTAGGGCCCGCGATAGTCGATCGGGGCGTCCGGCTTCATGTCCCATGTGTCCACATGACTGGGGCCACCGCAGAGCAGAACGAAGATGCACGACTTTTCCGCCCGCACCGCCTGGCCCGACGCATCGACATCGTCACTGCCCATCACCACTCCGGGCAGGCCCAGACTGAGTGATCCGAGGCCACCGGCGATCATGGCCCGACGACGATTGAACTGCAAATCGTGCATGGCTGTGGTACTTTTCTCGGGGCCCGGGGCGGGCAGGAGACATTGAAAGATCGCGCCGCGAGCCCTCAGAATCGCTCAATTGCTGCGAAAACGCAAGTCTTTTTGCAGACGTGGAAGCCCCAAATGGAGCAATCCGCCCTGCCACAGGACGGAAGCCGATCCCTGAGCCGCAGGGCGGCAGCAAATCCCTGAGCCGCAGGGCGGCAGCCCGCGGGTAAAGAGCCCTGCTACGCGTTGCCAACGCCGCGGGCAGGGCCACGCACCAGGGTGCGAATCGCAACCGGGGGCTTCCGCCCG
>JBEAUF010000470.1:0-2761 GCA_041161565.1 Planctomycetota bacterium
AGACGTCGTGGTGGTTGTGAGCCGCCAGTCCGAGCTGTTTGAGATTGTTCTTGCACTGCGTTCGGCGAGCGGCTTCGCGTGCCTGCTGTACGGCGGGCAGCAAAAGTGCAACAAGGATCGCGATGATCGCGATCACCACCAGCAGTTCGATCAGCGTGAACCCGCGCCGAGCAACCTTGCCGGAGGGCATGGTCAACCTTTTCATCGGAGACTCCTGAAAGAAAACGGAAAAACGGAGAACAATATGGATCAGAAACGCCCAGGTGGGCGGTGTCCTTTGGAGAGGGGTATCCCTTTGGGGGATCGTTGGGCTCTGTTCACACTCGTCTGCTGCGGACCGATCCCCTTTTTTCGAAAAAGGCAAATTCCGATCCGAATTACAAAAATCTCGCGACACCTTCGGCGACTGGCCTAGTTTGATCGCGGCCAACTCAAAATGCAAAGCTTTTCCGGCTTTCACTTCCAGGAATCGGCTATTTGGTGGTACATTCTGCGAGAAATTTTAACACAGGTTGCCCCTGATGCCTAGTTTTTCAGCATGCTGTGCCTGAGGATTCCGCGGGTCAAGGGAATGGATTCCGATACCATGAAACGCCTGATACGAAGCCTCTGCGTGTCCGTAATGGCGGCCCTGTCTGTCGCCATTGCCGCTGCCTGCCCCTTCTGCCTGGCCCCGCCCCAGACTTTTTCCGCACAGTTTCTGCTGACGGATTTCGCTGTCGTTGCCGAACTGCAGACGTTCGAAGTTCTCCAGAAAGGTACTGTCCCGGTTGCCACGTTTCGCATCCGGCAACTGCTCTCGGGAGATCCGGGTGTGGCCGCCCGCTGCGGCCTCCTCCCCGGCCGGCTCGTGACCCGCGAAGCCGAAGCCGGCGCCCAGCCAGGCTCCCTGTACCTGCTCTACGGCGATCTCACAGACGTTGGGGATCCGGTTTCACCCGGGTCACCAACGGCCGCCCCTGCAACCTTCTCCTCAGACAGCGACTCCCGGCCACCCGCCCCCGCTCAGCTCCCTTCAACCAGTGCGGTGGCCCCCCTGCAGAATGCCGGTCTGACAACGAAACCGCTGCGTATTGAATGGACCGACCATGTGGAGATTTCCGCGGCCACCGCCGAGTATCTCCGCAGGCTGCCCCGCAGTGAACTCCCGGTCCCTGAACGACTGGCGTGGTATCTGACGCATCTCGAATCTCCCGATCCGGCAATCGCCGGCGACGCGTGGGCGGAGTTTGGCATTGCGTCCTACGCCGATGTGAAAACCTGCCGAGCGCTGTATTCCGCGGCGCGTCTGCGCGGCTGGATTGCCGATCCGAAGATCAGCCCGGAACGAATCGGGCTGTATGGCCTGATGCTGGGACTCTGCGGGCAGCCTGAAGACGCCGAATTTCTGCGGAATCAGATGCTGGACAGCGAGACTGGCGAGTTTCGATTTGGGGCGGAGGGGCTGTTGGCCGGCTACCTGCTGCTGACCGGTGAAACGGGCCTGGGATCCGTGGAGGCTCGGTTTCTGCAGCCTGAAACGTTGCCGGCAGCCCGTCATGCACTGCTGCAGACGCTGGACTTCTTCCACACCTATGAGCCCGACCTGATTCCTCGCAACCGCCTCTGCAGTTCCGCGCGGCTGCTGCTGCGTGACCCGGTGCTTGCCGAAATGACGGTCATGAGTCTTTCGCGGTGGCAGGACTGGCAGTCGATGCGGATTCTGGAACAGCTGTTTGATGAGGTGCAGCAGTCTGTGGCGGGCGATCAGGAGTCGCTGCAGCGGTGCATTCTGCAGTTTGCACAGCATTGCAGTCGAGCGGGACGGCCGGCGGTCGGTCCGGAGGTTCCTCCCGTGGATCCGGCAACTGCGGAATTCAGCGGTCTGGCGGATCGATTTCTGAAGCGTGTGGCAGCAGATCGCCCTGAACTGCTGCGGGCGCCGAAGTCGGAGTTTCAGGCTCCCGGTCCGTAGCCGAATCAGCCAATATAAATCAGCGGACGGGCGGAAGCCCGACGCTGCGCGAGAGAGTAGAGGGTGGAAAGTAGAGAGTAGAGGGTGGAAAGTAGAGAGTAGAGGAGAACGCGGAAGTAAGAACGGATGAGCGGACGGGCGGAAGCCCCCGGTTATGTTTTGGCACCCTGGTGCCCGTCCCCTGCACGTGGCGTAAGCAGCGCGTCGCCAAGGCACTTTACCCGCGGGCTGCCGCCCTGCGGCTCAGGCGCTGTCTGCAGCGGTAGCAGTGTTCTGAGCGGGCGGGCGGAAGCCCCCGGTTGCGTTTTGGCACCCTGGTGCCTGTCCCCTGCCCGTGGCGTTAGCAGCGCGTCGCCAGGGCACATTACCCGCGGGCTTCCGCCCTGCGGCTCAGACGCCGTCTGCAGCGGTAGCAGTATTCTGAGCGGGCGGGCGGAAGCCCCCGGTTGCGTTTTGGCACCCTGGTGCCCGTCCCCTGCACGTGGCGTAAGCAGCGCGTCGCCAAGGCACTTTACCCGCGGGCTTCCGCCCTGCGGCTCAGGCGCTGTCCGCGGCGGTAGCAGTGTTCTGAGCGGGCGGGCGGAAGCCCCCGGTTGTGTTTTGGCACCCTGGTGCCTGCGCCCTGCTCGCGGCGTGAGCAGCGCGACGGCGGGGCACTTTACCCTCGGGCTGCCGCCCTGCGGCTCAGGCGCGGTCCGCGGCGGTAGCAGTCTTCTGAGCGGGCGGGCGGAAGCCCCCGGGTGCGTTTTGGCACCCGGGTGCCCGTCCCCTGCCCGCGGCGTTAGCAGCGCGTCGCCAGGGCACTGT
>JBEAUF010000021.1:0-4939 GCA_041161565.1 Planctomycetota bacterium
CATGAGCCGCCGGGCGGGAGCCCGCGGGTAAAGAGCCCTGGCTACGCGATGCTCACGCCGCGGCCACGGGCGCGCACCAAGGTGCCGAATCGCAACCCGGGGGCTGCCGCCACACATGAGCTGCAGGGCGGCAGGCCGCGGGTAAAGTGCCCTGGCTGCGCGCTGCTCACGCAGCGGCCACGGGCGCGCACCAGGGTGCCGAAACGCAACCGGGGGCTTCCGCCACACATGAGCCGCCGGGCGGCAGCCCGCGGGTAAAGAGCCCTGGCAAGGCGCTGCTGACGCGGCGGGGAGGTTGGGCACCAAGGTGCCGAAATCGCGACCGGGGGCTTCCGCCCGCCCGCTCAGGAGGGGGCAATGCGGGTGTCTTGGCTGCGAACCAGGGTGAGGTGGGGCTGGTGGAAAACTGTTCGGTCTGCGACGGTTTTTCCGGAAAAATCAACCCGTGACGACTCGGATTTTGCTGGATTCCTGTTTCCGATGTTTCCCAAATGACGTGTATTTCTGTACGGCTCTCTTCTTGACCCGTCCGCAGGTCCAGGATACAGCTTGCCTCGGTTGAGCAAGGGCTCCCGGCCCTGCCCAATTCCCTCCCTCCGTTTTCACCCTGCTGCCGACTCTCGTTTGCCGCTCGGTGCCCTCCACAAAATCTGCTCCGGGGAGCATTCATCATGAATGCAGACTTTCCGCCGCGCCTAAGTTTCCGCGCTGCATGGCTGAAGCAATCCAGCCTGCTCCTGATCGGCCTGCTTGCGTTCCCCCTCGTTCCTGCTGCTGGCCAGGAACCGCTCCATCAGATCATCAATCGGGAACTTGCTCTGCCCGCCGGGTTGCAGATTCCACCGGCCAGCGACGCTGAATTCCTCCGCCGCGCCTCGCTGGATCTCACCGGCATGCCTCCTTCCGCCGACGAAGCGCGAGCCTTCATCAACGACACGGCTCCGGACAAGCGTCAAAAACTCATCGACCGCCTGCTGCAATCCCCGCTTCATCATCGGCATCTGGCTGCATCGCTGGATGTCATGCTGATGGAACGTCGCGCCAACCAGCACGTTTCTCAGGACGAATGGATGGCATGGTTGATGGCATCTGTCCGCAGCAACAAACCCTGGAACATCCTCGTCCGTGAACTGCTCACCGCCGACGGCGAACCTGGCCCCGGTCGTCCGGCCGCCCGCTTTCTGCTGGACCGGGCCGCCGAACCGCACACCGTGGCGCGGGATGTGGGGCGTGTGTTCTTCGGCCGGGATCTGCAGTGTGCTCAGTGTCACGATTCACCGATCATCGCCGATTTTCTGCAGCAGGACTACCAGGGTCTGCTGGCGGTCTCCACCGCAACATATCCGGTGGTCCGAAAAATCGACGGCAAGGACGTGACCGTGCTCGGCGAACGTGCCGGTGGCGATCTCACCTTTGAAAGTGTCTTTGCCAAAGGCACATCGCATCGGACTGGTCCCCGGCTGCCGGGCCTGCCCGCGCGAGTCGAACCGTTCCTGGTGCCCGGTGAAGAATACGAGGTTGCTCCTGCGGACGGTGTGCGTGCGGTTCCCAAAGTCAGTCGCCGGCAGTGGCTGGCAGCCGCTGCTACCGATGGCAGCAATGACGCGTTCAACGAGAATGCCGTCAACCGTCTCTGGTCGCTGATGTTTGGACGGGGGCTTGTGCAGCCGCTCGATATGCTGCATCCCGATAACCCCGCCGTCAGCCCACAACTGCTGAAACAGCTCGGTCGCCGCTTTGCAGATTCCGGTTTCGACATGCGAATGTTTCTGCGGGAACTGGCGCTGAGCGAACCCTGGCAGCGCCCGTTTGACTTGCCGGAGGCCGTTCGTCAGCAGCTGGCTGCTGCCAAATCCGCAGCAGAGCGACTCGCCGCTGAAAAGGTGGTGCTGGATGCCGCTTCGCTGGAAGCCGCAACAGCTCGTGATGCAGCCGATGCCGCGTTCACTGCCGCCGAAGCTGCTCTGATCCCCCTTGCTGCCGAACGCGATAAGGTCCGCGGTCAGGCGGCCGAAGCACTGAAGAAGCGTGACGAAGCCAAAGCGGCCGCCAACGCTGCCGCTGCCGCACTCAATGCCCGCCAGACTCCCGCGGCGGCGCTTCGCAACGCCGCCGAATCCGCCGCTCGTGCTGCCGCGGCACTCCCTGAAGATGCCAATCTTGACGCGGTCGCAAAAATTCTGGCCACCAGGGCCCAGGCCGCCGCCGCGGAACTCCCGGCTCTGCAGAAAGCCACCGAAGAAAAACAGGCGGCTGTCGCCGCCCCCGAAGAGGCACTCAAAAACGCCATCGCCGCCCTGCAGACCGCTCAGCAGAACACCACCGCTCCGATGCAGGCCCTCAGCGAGGCTGAAACCGCAGCAGTCGCCGCGCGACAGAAATATGCTCAGGCCCAGCTGCTAGCCATGTCCCTCGATGCCCGACTCAAACACCTCCAGAAGCTCGCCGAATTCGACAGCTCACGCCAGACTCTGACGGCCGCTGTCCAGCTGGTGGCTTCCCGCCAGGCAGAACTCACCACAGCCCGTCAGCAGGTCCAGGAACAATTGCCGCTCAGCGAGTCCGCCACGAAAAAGCGACAGACTGCCGAACAGCAGCTTGCCACGGCCCAGGCAACCATGACCCAGGCCACCCAGCTGGAGCAGCAGGTGGGTAAAGCCGCCGCGGCTCTGGCTGACGCCAACGCAGCACTCGGCCGAGCAACTGCGCTGCTGGAACCCACAGCGTCGCTTACCGCCACCGCTGCAGCACTCGCACCCAAATCCAGTACCCTCGCAGCCGATGCCCAGGCCGCCGCAAAAACGGCTGCCGCTGCTGCCGCTGTGCTGCAGACCGCCACTCTCGCCATGCAGACGGCCACCGCCGAAGCAACTGCTGCCGAGTCAGAACTCACACGCCGCAAAGAGCTCATGGCGGCTGCCGAGGCCGCCTTCACAGCTGCTCAGACCGCGTTCTCCGCAGCAGAAGCCAGCCATCGTGAACTGGATGCCACGCTCCCCTCGAATCTTGCCAAACACTTCGAACTGGCCTCTCTCAAGCCCCTGACCCCGGAACAGCTCTGCTGGACCGTTTTCAAAGTCACTGCGGTCTACGACCGCTACTACGCCGCCGAACTTGCTGAACTTGACAAATCCAGCCCACTCACCGACGAACAAAAACAAAATCCCGCCGTGCTCGCTGAACGTGAGCAACAGCTGGAACAGCGCACGTGGGACAAACTCAAATCCAACATCGGTCAGTACGCAGCGCTCTACGGTGGTGCACCGGGGCAGCCTCAGACTGATTTCTATGCCAGTGCCGATCAGGCGCTGTTCACCGCCAACGGTGGCTCCATCAATTCCTGGATCGCTCCGGCCGCAGGCAATGCCACCGAACGCATTATCAAGGCCACAGACCCCACGGCAGCAGCGGAAGAGCTGTACCTTGGAATCCTTACGCGTATGCCCACTCCTGAAGAAGCCGCCGACGTCGCAGCCTTTCTGGCCAGTCGGCCGGATCGCAGCAAGGCAGCCGCGGAATTGGTCTGGGGTTTGATGAGCAGTGCAGAGTTCAGGTTTGTGTTTTAGTGTGCTGCAGACCGCATTCAGGTTGCCGTTTCGTTTCGGCCGTTTTCCATTCGCCATTTGCCTTCCCATTCGCCAGTTGTATCACTGAATCACAAGGGCCGGTTTTATGACTCTTCGCTATCCATGTAATACGGTTGCCCATCAGGTGGCTCGGCGTCGGTTTCTGGGAACTTTGGCTGCCGGTGCGGGGACGATGGTGGGTGGCCTGGGGGCGTTTGCGGAACCAGTGGTTGCGGGGGCGCTCAGGTCCGCGCAGAAGCGGATTGTGGTGTTCAACATGCATGGTGGTCTGAGTCAGCTGGAGAGCTGGGATCCGAAGCCGGGAGTGGAGACGGGGGGCCCGTTTCTGTCGATCCCCACATCGGTGCCGGGGATTCACATCAGCGAACTGCTCCCGAAAACCGCTCAGCAGATGCATCACCTGTGCCTGGTGCGTGGCGTGAACACCGCAGAGGACGATCACGGCAAGGGCGCATATCTGATGCTGACGGGACGTCGTCAGACGCCGGCCGGCGAATTTCCGCAGCTCGGAGCTGTCGCTTCACGAACGCTCAACCCGGAAGACAGTGGTCTGCCTGGCCACATCGTGATCACTCCGGGGGGGGGGGGCGGACGCGGCAACGACGCTGCATGGCTGGGGCCGAAGTATGCCAGCGTGCAGCTGGGCAACGGTAATCCGCCTCCGAACACGTCGCGGCCCGAGAGCATTCCGGCGGATTCCGATCAGGCGCGTCAGGATTTTCGTCGGCGAGTCAGTGAACGGTTTTTGAATCGTCGCCGGACAGCCGTGACGGAGGCGTTCACGTATTCGTTCGAAGCCGCTGAGAAGCTGATGAATCAGCGGGACATTTTTGATGTGACGAAGGAGCCTGCGTCCGCGGTGGAGCAGTACGGCACGCACGACCTTGGCCGCCACGCGCTGCTGGCCCGACGGCTGCTCGAGCATGGCGTGTCCTTCGTCCAGCTTTCGCACTCGAACTACGACACGCACAACGAAAACTTCAACTTCCATATTGAACAGCTGGGTGAATTCGATGCGGCGTTCTCGACGTTCGTCGCGGACCTCGCCGCCCGCGGAATGCTTGAAAGCACCCTGATCGTGGTGCTCAGCGAATTCGGCCGCACTCCCAATGTGAATCAGTACTACGGCCGCGATCACTGGTCCCGCGCCTGGTCCGTGTGCCTTGCCGGCTGCCGCGTTCCTCGCGGAGCTGCTTTCGGAGCCACCAATGACAAAGGTACGGAAGTTGTGGATCGCCAGGTGGACCACGGCAATCTGTTCCACACCTACCTCCAGGCCGTCGGAGTTGACTCGACCGGCAGCTTCCAGATCGACGGTCGCGATCTGCCGATTGCGGACCCGGCTTCAAAGC
>JBEAUF010000075.1:0-21624 GCA_041161565.1 Planctomycetota bacterium
TTGCAGGGCTGTTTACCCGCAGGCCGCCGCCAGGCGGCTCAGTACTTCACCATCGCGCTTGCCGAGATGATGAGCGGACGGGCGGAAGCCCCCGGTTGCGTTTCGCACCCTGGTGCGCACCACTGCCCGCGGCGTCAGCATCACGTTGCAGGGCTCTTTACCCGCAGGCTGCCGCCAGGCGGCTCAACGCGTTCTCACTTCTCACTTCTCACTTCTCACTTCCCTCTCCTCTCTACTCTCTACCCTCTACTCTCTCGCGCAGCGTGCGGTAGCCCCCGGTTGCGTTTCGCACCCTGGTGCGCACCCCTGCCAACGGCGTCAGCATCACGTTGCAGGGCTCTTTACCCGCAGGCTGCCGCCTGGCGGCTCAACGCGTTCCCGCCAGGCGGCTCAACGCGTTCCCGCGCGGCGGCTCAGTGAGTTTGCCAGCGTGTTCCTCCCAGCCCGGAACGCGACACATCTGGTGTGGTGACGTAAGCCACCGGCATCATGCCAGGCCGTTCACCAGCCTCTTATGACAACCCCTTCCAGCTCCAGCAGCAGGCGTTTGCGATCCAGTCCTCCGCTGTACCCAGTCAGCGATCGCTGGCTGCCGATAATGCGGTGGCAGGGGATGAGTATCGGCAGAGGGTTGCGGGAGTTTGCCAGCCCCACGGCGCGGCAGGCAGTGGGACGACCGATGGCGGCGGCCAGTTCACCGTAGCTGGCCGTTGCTCCCCAGGGGACCTGCTGCAGCTGGTTCCAGACCTGCAGCTGGAACGCCGTGCCCTGCGGTGCAACCGGGAGAGTGAACTGTCGCAGCTGTCCGCGGAAGTACAATTCCAGCTGCCGCAGCACCTCGCGGAAATCCGCGTCGCGCCGCGGGCAGTCAGCGGGGAGGTCGGCGAAGGGAGTGTCACCTGTCTGCCGTGAGAATTCCAGACGCCGCAGGCCGGCACTGTCGCCGATGATCCGCAGCGGCCCCAGGGGGCTGTCTGGCAGCAGGGACCAGGACAGGCCGGAAGAACTGCGAAGGAGATTTTGCATGGGTACGGAGCCAAAATAAGGCGACGTGGCAGGAGGGGCTGGCTGCGGAAGATAAATATTCCCGTGCGCAGCCCGTACCGGAGATTCTGACTTATAAGGCTGCCGACAGCAATTTCGTGGCCTCCGCCCGACATGGTTGCCTTTCTCAGCCATCCGGAACAGAATGCCGAGTTTTCTGCGGATCCTGTCCCTGCCTGTCCGCCTCCGCAGGTTCTCGTTCTTCTTTGGGCTGCTGTGTTCCATGTCTGCCACCGAAAACTGTTCTGATTCCGCTGACGCCGCCACTCGGGCTGCCACCATTGAAAAGCTGCGCTGGCACAAATTTCCCGTACTGGACGAGGGCTTCGTCTGTCTTGTGGATGTGATGGGCGACGACAGCAGCGTGGTGCAGGCGGCCCGTGTGAGCTACGGCGAGGGAACTCGCAGAGTCAGCGACGACCGCACGCTCATCCGCTATCTGCTCCGACACCGCCACACCACTCCCTTCGAAATGGCCGAAATCAAGTTTCTGGTGCGCGTCCCCATGGACTGCTGGAGACAGTGGGTACGGCATCGCATGGCCAGCATCAACGAATACAGCACCCGCTACTCGCTGGCCATCGACGCGGCTCAAACCACGCCTCCGGACCAGTGGCGAAGTCAGGCCGAACACAACCGTCAGGGCAGCGGCGATCTGCTCCCGCCAGATCTCGGCCGCCAGCTTTCAGACGACGAACGCCGCATCCAGGATCAGCTGCGCGACCAGTACAGGCAACGGATTGAAACGGGTGTCGCCCGCGAGCAGGCGCGGAAGGATCTTCCGCTTTCCACCTACACCGAAGCCTACTGGAAAATCGACCTGCACAACCTCCTGCACTTCCTTGCACTCCGCATGGACAGCCATGCTCAACTGGAAATCCGCAACTACGCCACCACCATCGGAGAACGCATTGTCGCTCCGCTGTTTCCGGTCGTCTGGGAAGCCTTCCTCGATTACCGCATGCACTCCACCACGCTCACTCGGCTGGACACCGGCGTAATCCAGCGTCTCACGGCCGCAGCAGCAGTCGCCGGATCCGCTCCCCCGTGGTCCGAAACCGATTTTCTCGCCGCACAGGATCCGGCCTGGGCCGCGCTCAGCCGCAGCCGCGAGCGCGACGAATGCCGCCGCAAACTGCAGCAGCTCGGACTGCTCGCCGATTCCCCCGACAGCAACCACTAAACAGGACTCCTCAGTGGCTCAGATCCTTCCCTTCTGTGGCTGGCGTTACGATCTCAGCCAGATCGGCGCCCTCACAGATGTGCTCGCACCCACCTCCGTTCCGCTCAACCCCCAACTCCATCGCTCCCTCAGCCACCGCCACCCCTGCAACGCAGTGCGGCTCGTGGATCACCAGCCTGAACCGGGTGACCCCGACGAAACAGAATGCTTTCGCCGCGCCGGTGCCCTGTTCCGACTCTGGAGACGCGAAGGGGTTCTGGTTCGTGAACACGAAGATGCCTTCTACGCCGTCCAGCTTCTGCGTTCCCACACCGACGGCGAATACGAACGCTGGAGCCTCATCGGACTGGTCCGCCCGGAAATCACCGCCGACGGAACCATCAGTCCCGCCTGCCCCGCCGAATCCCCCGAAAGCTCCATCCTGCAGGCACTCCAGCTGCGGCTGGCTGCCGAAGGTGACTTCACCCCCATTCAGGCAGTCGCCGTGGACCAGCACCCTCAACCCGTCGAATCCCTGACCGATCTCCTCCAGCTGCTCGTTCGCCAGATCACTCCCGTTGAATGCTGGAGCGACGACGGCGATCGCTGGAGAATCTGGCCGGTCACCAGCACCGCAGCAATCTCGCGAATCCAGCAACAGCTCAGACGCTGCAGCATCTTCGTGGTCGCCGGCGCCAGTCAGCTCCACGCCACACTCCGACAACAACAGCTGCTCCCGGAAACCAGCCAGCCGGCGGACCCCCGTGACCCGGCCACCTGCGCCCTGATCTGCATCACGGCTGCGGAAGACCCCGGGATGCCCGTCAGTCCGGCTGTGTTCCAGTACTCGTCGGCATACCCCCAAACCGGCCCGGAGCTGCGAGCCCGGTCAGAACAGATTCTGGGACTGGTCTGCCGCTTCTCGGGCAACGAACTCACCGCCGCCGCCGACGCGCTGGAACTGGCCGCCATCAACGACGAACAACCCTGCGTCGCTGCCGGAACGCCCGACGGCGAATGGCACCTGCTGGCAGCCCCCGCTCGCTGCCGCACCACCACGGAGCTGCTGGAGCTCCTGCAGCAAGCCCTCGCAAACACTCCATCGCCACCAACTTCCATTCCCGCAGCGGCCTCCGCAGACCTGCTGCAGGTTCCCCCAACCCTCGTGCTGGCAGCCCCGTCTCCGTGGATCAACCCAACCGCAGGACTCGAACGCCCCGGCAGCATTCTTCCGGCTCACGCTGACCTGCAGTCACCAATTCCCGCCGGTCTGGTGTTTTCGGCCCATACCAACGTGACGGGCCGGAGCCAGTAGCGCTGCGCAGGCAATTCAGCCGAAGTCAGATGGACCGCCGTGAGCGTTTTCTGAATCTGCTGCCGGCTCAGCGGCCGCGGTTATAGAACGCTTCCAGCGACGCTGTTTCAGCACCTCCGTTTTCGCTCATCACCGCCGTCAGAATATCCAGCTTTCCGTCCCCATCCAGATCCGCCAGCGTCATCGCGGGGTGCAGCGGGATTCCCGACTGCAGGCGGTGTCTGAGAAAACTTCCATCGGCCTGCTGTTCCAGCCAGATGGTGGCCTGCAGGCTGTCGGTCTCGAGTCCCTGCAGGGCCTGAGCCGGCAGAATGGCGCAGGCCACCACATCCAGATCGCCATCCTGATCCAGATCACCTGCCAGAGCCCGATGAACGCCGGGCATCGCAGCCAGATGCCGTGGCTCAAACTTCAACCCACCCTGATTGATCAGCAGCCAGATGCCGTGATAGGGTTTGACGAGACGGGAATCGAAGGTATCTCCGGCGGTGTAAAGCAGATCGATGTCGCCATCGCCGTCAAAGTCCAACGGTTCGATGCCGCTGGACCCCCAGGACGGGTCCGGTGCTGCGAACAGACGCACCTTCTCGAAACCTGTCGGTCGGTTCAGAAACGCTTCCACGGACTCGTGTTCCTGGCTGATGAGGGCGATGAAATCCAGGCGTCCATCGCCGTCAAGATCGAGCACAGGGACGTGGATGCCACCCGGTCGTGAATCCAGCCGCTGCGGGCGCCAGCGGAGAGTTCCGGTGTCATCGCGGCCTTCATTCCAGATCAGGTGCAGCCCCCCGGTCGTGTGCCAGCCAAATTCGGCGGCCACCAGATCCGGATCACCATCCCCATCAAAATCTCCCGGACGCACATCGGCGACTCGGCCAACACCTTCCAGCACGCTCAGCGGTTTCGCGCCGCTGCGGTAATCCGGAATCCAGAGAATTTTTCCGCGGTCGTGATCAGCCGGAAGCGGGCTGCCCAGATCTGCAGCCACAAGATCATCCCGGCCATCCTGATCCAGATCCGCGACGCGGACAGCGGCCGGGTTGGCGACGACGCTGCGAAGTTCAAAGAGCATCAGGCCGTCGGCCTGGAGTTCACAGATGCGGCCCCGAAGCATATCGCTGAACCAGATGGTGCGGGGCGTCTGACCGACCGTCTGCACAAATGAAACGCCCGGAGGAGCGTTGAAGGTGGTGGCCGCGGGGGAGTTGGCGTCGGAGGAACGCGGGTTCAACGCCTGACGTTCAAACCGCAGCGGTGATTCGTCAGCCTGCTGGTCTGCCACCGGCAGCAGCTCGGGGGCCTGGGACTGAAACCAATCCACAATTTTTGACTGCACCGGGATCACCAGATCCGTGCGGCCGGAATCGAAGTAGAACTGGTAGCCCCGCTGCACTTCGTGATACCACGCATCCCGCGGAAAGCTGGAGGGTTGCGGCACAGCATGACAGGCGCCGCAGAAGGTCTGCACGGCGGCGGTGGTTTGTGGGTCGAGGTCTGCAGCGGAGCTGGACGCGGTGGATACGGCCTGCGGCGCATCCTGACCGTTTGCGGGGACTGTTGAGTTGGGAGCGGTGGACGCGGAACTGCTCTGAGGCTGCTCGGCACAGCCGACGGCAAGACAGAGAGCCGCAAACACGGCCAGACGCTGGTGATTGACCATCCGGTCGATACCTCTTAATCTGGGGCGCAAACGGGGCACAACGTTCCTCGATTTTCGCGGAAATCCACAGCGATTTCGCTTGACAGGTGTATTCTACCGTGAATCAGGCTGGCGACGAACAGGGAAAATCGGAATCTTCCGGCGGTGCCACCGGCCCACGCCGTCGGCGAGTCGCGCGAGCGGGAAGCAGCCGTTTTGGCTGGCATTCCATCCGGCGTATTCGCCGGCCGCTGGCCGTTGTGCTGTTTCTGGCTGTGATTCTGACACGACACCAGTGGTGGCCCCCTGGGTTTCACGCGCTGGCTCAACGCGAGCTGGCCGCTCTGCGTCCGGAAGCAGCGCTCGCCTGGCTGGACTACGCCGAAATACTCGGAGCCCGGCGGCTGGATACCGCCCTGCTTCGCTGCCAGGCAGCGCGGCGCAACGGTGACCCGCTGATGATCCGCAAGGCACTCGATGCGCTCGCCGAACGCGGTGCTCCGCCGCGACTCCAGGAACGCGAGCTGCTCCTGTTTCAGGCCCAGAGCGGCGAGATGGCCGAAGCCGCACCCTGGCTCGGACGATTGCTCACCGATGAAACCGGCGATAACCGCGACGTCTGCATTTCCTACGTAGTCGGTTTCCTGCGAACCGAGCGATATCAGGAGGCCGGAACGCTCGTGGATGCCCTGATGAAGGACGTTCCCGAGGATCCGTTTCCGTGGTACGTGCGTGGCCGCGTGTTCGCATTGCAGCAGCAGTATCCGAAGGCGGAAGCGGATTTCCGCGAAGCCATGTCGAAGAACCCGGACTGGCTGGAACCCGTCATCAGCCTCGCTGAACTGCTCAGTGATACCCATCGGCAGCGGGAAGCCATTCCCCTGTATGAACGCGTTCTCAAGGCCCCTGCGCTGAAGTCCCGAGCCGCAGCCGGACTCAGTGAAGCACTCAACGCCACCGGCGATCGGGATCGTGCGCGTCAACTGCTGCAGCAGACACTCAGCGAAGGCATCCAAAGCCCCGACCTCTGGATTTCACTGGGCCGCAGCGACTTTGAGGACGGACGCTACGCGGAAGCTGCCGAGGCTCTGGAAAAAGGTCTCCAGCTGCGTCCCTGGGCCGACGACGCCCTGTTCGTGCTGGCCCAGTGCCGACGACAGCTCGGCCAGACAGCGGCCGCCGACGCCGCCTTCGCCCGCCTCGAAGAATTCCGCAACGCCACCGCGGAACTCAAACTCCTCGAAGACCGGATCAGCGGTCCCAACCCCACAATCGCCGATCGAGTCCGCACCGGAGAGCTGCTGTTGCAGTTCCGCGACCCGCAGGACGGAGTGATCGTCCTGCAGAGTGTCCTGAACCTCGATCCCCAATCCCTCCCCGCCCACCAGCTTCTGGCCCAACACTTCGCCTCCATCCAGCCACCGACGGAATCGTCAGACCGACAACGGAGATACTATGAGCGGCAGGTGGAAAGATTGCGGAAAGCAGAGAAATGAGCGCGGCTACGCAGTAAACCGCAGGGCGGCAAACGCACTGAGCCGCCGGGCGGCAGCCCGCGGGTAAAGACCCCTGAAGCACGCTGCCGACACCCCCTGCACTCGCGTACACCCCGCGGTGCGCATCGCAACCGGAGGCTTCCGCCGACGCCCGGGACCGTTGTGGGGCTCATGGGACTCACGGAACCGATGCCAACAAGGTGCGCTCGGTTAAAGCCACGCCAAAGGCAACGCGGTTGCTGCCCTCCTCCGTCCCGAAACTCGCATCCGACAGGCGTCTGTGAAGCCCAGGCAGGACCTGCAGGGTTCGCCCTTGAAGTCAGTGACGATCGCGCGAACGTCGCCGCGAATTCCGTGCTGCTCCCAGCGCACACATTCTACCCTTCCGCACGCCGAACATTCCGTGACCCGCGGTGATCGGCCCATTCAGGGCCCCGTATCGCCCTTGCCCGTCACCTGGCACTTTTCACGTCCGCCTCGCGTCGCTCTCCCCTCGTGCAGCGGCGTCGGCATCGCGTCGCCAGGAGCCTTTACCCGCGGGCTCCCGCCCGGCGGCTCAGTGCGGTTTCTCACTTCTCACTTCCGGCGCTCGCCCCTCGTGCAGCGGCGGCGGCATCGCGTCGCCAGGGGCCTTTACCCGCGGGCTTCCGCCCGGCGGCTCAGTGCGTTTTCTCACTTCTCACTTCCGTCGCTCGCCCCTCGTGCAGCGGCGTCGGCATCGCGTCGCCAGGGGCCTTTACCCGCGGGCTTCCGCCCGGCGGCTCAGCGCGTTTTCTTACGTCTCACTTCAGCCTTCCTGCACTCCCCTTGATCAACACGCCACCGACCGACGCGCGGGACCGCTATGGGACTCACGGGACCGATGCCAACGGTGTGCGCTCGGTTAAAGCCGCGCCAAAGGCAACGCGGTTGCTGCCCTCCGCCGTCCCGGAACTCACATCCGCCTGATTTCACCCGCGATCCGCCTTCAGCTAGACTTCACCCCACGGGCTGCTCAATTTTCAGCGGTTCTGCCCACAAAAGGAAAACATATGATCCGGCGGATCTTTTTTTTCACAGCCTGCATGGCGGTTCTGTCTGCTGTGACTGCAGCCGATGAACCTCTGCGGATCAGTGGCAGGACGATGGGGTCGTACTACGCGATCACCATCGACCAGCCAGGCAGCGCAGATGCGGCGCGGCTGCAGCGGGACATCGAGCAACTGCTCGCAGAACTCAACCGTCAGATGTCCACCTGGGACGATGCCTCGCAGATTTCCCAATTCAATCGTTCACGCAGCAGCGACTGGTTTCCTGTGAGCAGGGAGTTTGCCGAGGTGACTGCGGAGGCGTTGCGACTGCATCAGCTGACCAGTGGTGCTCTGGACATCACCCTTGCACCGTTGATCGAAGCGTGGGGCTTTGGCCGCAGTCGTCGACCGCGGGTACCGAGTGATGCGGAGATTGCTGCAGCCCTGGCGGAAATGGGGCCGCAGCATCTGGAAGTCCGTCCGGATCCGCCCGCCATTCGCAAGCTTCGTCCGGCGCTGCAGATCAGCGTCAATGCGCTGGCCCCCGGTTATGCGGCGGACCGCATCGCTGGGCTGCTGAATGCCCGCGGGCTGAAAAGTTACGTGGTGGATGTCGGCGGCGAGAATCTGGCCGGGGAAGCCAAGCGGTCGGGAGAACCATGGCGGATCGGAGTGGAATCGCCGCTCGGCGGTTTGCAGCACGTGCTCCCGCTCACCAGCATGGCAGCGGCGACTTCCGGCGACTATCGCAACTTCCGGGAGATTGACGGTCGCCGCTATTCGCACGTGCTGAACCCTCGCACGGGTCGCCCGGTCGAAGCCCCGCCGGCCGCAGTGAGTGTGCTGCATCCCTCCTGCATGACGGCTGACGGCCTCGCCACCGCCCTGATGGTACTCGGCCCCGACGCCGGAATCAGGCTGGCCGAACGCGTCGGCTTTGACGCCATGTTTCTGGATCTCGACAAGGACGGAAAACTGGTCGAGAAAGCCACGGCGCGATTTTTGGAAGCGGCTGAGTAGCCGACGGGAGACGGACATGCACTGGATCACAGAGAATCCCTGGCCGGGCGTCATTCTGCTGCTGGGCATTGCCGCCGTTGCCCTGAATGCGGGCTTGCAGCACCGCGGCCGGGTCACAGTCTGCTGTCTGCTGCTGGCCGGCCTCCTGTACGTCATCGAAGGCTCAATTCTCACCCCCGCTGAAATGCTGGATGAACAGCTGGAAGCACTGCGGCAGGGCTTTGTGGCGGATTCCGAAGACCAGGTGTTTGCTCAGATTTCTCCGGCAGCCCCCGAACTGCGGGAAATCGCAAAACGGGGACTGCAGCTGGTTCGTGTATCGCCGCTGTTTCACATTCAGGACGTGGAAGTCAGGCCTTCGGCAGACGGACAGGAGGCCGAAGTGTTGCTGCGAGCCAACGGGCCGCTCACAATTCGCCAGAACGACATGCTCACCCGTGTGTTTACCCGCTGGAAAACCCAATGGCGGCGGGAGAACGGCAGCTGGAAGCTGTTCGGTGTGCAGCGGCTCAACCCCGTGACAGGCGAAGAGATTAGTGTGCTGAGTGTTCAGTAGGTGCGGCGGGGGTCGGCGAGACTGAGCGGCGCTGGATTTCGTTTTCCTCGATACAACCCTCCCAAATCCTCAACTGGCAATAACAAACTGCTTGCTTCGCGATCCTGACAGCTTTAAATTTGACCGACGAGGAAATTTGCGCAGGATAATACAGGCAAGGGATCTTTTCGTTCAGTGCCGCCGTGCGCGATTCCCCTCCACCGCTCGCCCTCCCGGTCCTCACCGCTCGAAAGCTGCAGACGTCATGGCCAAAAAATACCTCAGCATTGACGAAGCCGCCTCCATTCTGGGTCTCACCGCCGAACAGGTTCGTCGTGCCATTGACCGTCGCGAACTGCACGCCTACAAGGACGGCGCCTCCTTCAAACTCAGCGAACAGCAGGTGGAAGAATACCGCCGCTCCCGGCAGGCCGATTCCTCCCCCGAATTCCCGCTGCTCTCCGGCGACGACGAAGACGCAGGCGTGGAACTCGACCTGACATCTTCCGACAGCGACGTGCGACTGATGGCAGACGAACCGGCCCCCAACCGCGGCAATTTGAAAGATCTCGTCAATTCCGGCAGTGACGTGCGGCTTTCAGGTGATTCAGGTCCCCGGCTGGGCGTGGGCAAAGACGATCAAATCTCATTTTCCGACTCCGACAGCGACGTGCGGCTGGCTGAAGGTTCTGATTCCGACAGCGACGTGCGACTTTCCGATGCCCTTGACGCGACGAGCGACCTCGGATCCCTCGATTCCGACAGCGACGTCAAGCTCTACGGTGCCGACGATCTGCTGGGCGACGACAGCGACAGCGACGTGAAACTCTCCGGTGGCCGCACTGACAGCGACATCCGTCTGGCAGACGAACCGATCCGCTCCACCAAAGGACTGCTCCCGGAAGACAGTGACCTTAAACTCATCAACCGCCCCTCTTCCGTGCGTGCCGGCGACGCCGACGGCGGCTCTCTGGCCGCCCAGGGTTCCGGGCTCAACCTCGGCGGTGCAGACAGCGGTATTTCGCTCGAACTTGACAGCGGCATCAGCCTCGAAGCCAACGACAGCGGCATCTCGCTCGAAAGCTACGACAGCCGCACCAAAGCCGATCGCGACGACAGCGGCATCTCCCTCGACTCCGGCGACAGCGGAATTTCACTGGACCTCGACGATGATCTCGGCCCGTCTCCCATGGACGCCAGCCGGACTCAGCCCATGCAGGTCGTCCCCGGGGCCCGCAAATCGCTCGCAGACTCCGGACAAACAACCCAGCTGGATATCCCTGCCCCCGGTTTCGGCAAAGACAGCGAATTCGAACTGGCAGGGCTCGATGACGACGACGCCCTCGGCACCAGCACCAGCGTACTCACTTTTGACGACGATGACCTCAGTGACTCCAAAACCATCGCCGCTCCATCACTTGGTGATTCTGCCGGCCTGGTCGACGAAGCGCCGGCCGCCGAAGAAGAATACACAGAGGAATACGAAAGCGAAGACTACTCCGGTGACGGCGAATCCGAGTACGAAGACTTCGGCGACGCTGACGTCGATGAAGAAGGCGACGAAGGGGGCTTCGGAACCGGTACTGCCACTGTGGCCTCCCCGATCATCGGCCGCCGCGCCGAAGTCGACTGGGGCATGGGCATCAAAACCATGATCGGCTTCTCCGCAGTGCTCGGAGTCCTGTGCTTCGTCGTCGGCGTGGAGCTGATCCGCACCATGTGGATCTGGACTCAGCCCGGCAACAACGCCGAAGCCTCCCCGGTGCTCAGCCTGATCAGCGGCATGTTCTGAAACGGCCGGACTCCACCACGAAGAAGGATCTTCTGATGGCCCGTCGACGCATCGCTCAGCTTCCGCTTCATGGCGGCAAAGCCCCCGCGTGGCTCTTCCAGCGAATGACGCGGCTTGCTGGCGCCATCACCCAGGCCATCGTACTCGAATACGGCCCGGCTGAAATGCTGAGAAGGCTCGCCGATCCCTGGTGGTTTCAGGCCTTCGGGTCTGTACTCGGCTTTGACTGGCACAGCTCCGGAGTCACTACCGTGACCTGCGGCGCGTTGAAGGAGGCCTTCCAGCGTCAGGGAGCGGACCTCGGTATCTGCGTCGCCGGTGGCAAGGGTGGTGTGAGTCGCAAAACCCCGTCCGAGATCTCCGCTGCCGCCGACACACTCGCAATCTCCTCCGCCCAGTCCCTCATCGCCTGCTCAAAGATCACCGCCCGCATCGACTCCGCCGCCGTCCAGGATGGTTACACGCTGTATCATCACTGTTTCTTCTTTACACCCGAGGGACAGTGGTGCGTGGTACAGCAGGGCATGAGCGACGCAGCAGCCTCCGCCCGGCGTTATCACTGGCTCGGTGAATCGGTGACGGACTTTGTCTGTGAACCGCACGCCGCCATCCATAATCTTGCGGCAGATCCGGCCGAGTCCTTGCAGCAGGAGCGCAGGGAACCCGGCGAACCGAATTACGAAACGGAGGCCGACAGCCTGCTGAATATGGTGGCCCGTGAAGCGGCCGGTAATCGGGAAGCCTCCATGCAGGTGCTCCGCGAGCATCCCGACAGGATTCTCCGTGAGGTGCAGCAGTTGACCGAGGGCCCGTCACTGTTCGCCCCCCGCAATCATTCAGTACTCCCCCGGAATATCAACCGCGCACGTCTCAAACAGTTGATTCCGCAGCTGCATGATCAGCAGCCGGCCGACTACCGGGCACTGCTGGAGCTGGAGGGGGTCGGGCCAGCTGCCGTCCGCAGTCTGGCACTGCTGGCGGAAATCATCTTCCAGGCTCCGGCCTGCCACCGGGATCCTGCTGCCAATCCCCGACGTGGTGTGGCAGATTCAGAAGTCTACGAGGAACACACACCACCCCAGTCACCGCAGACTCGTCGCTGGGCCGACTATGCGTTTGCTCATGGCGGCAAGGATGGCACTCCATTCCCCGTTGACTGTCAGACCTACGATCGAAATATCGAGATCCTCGCGGCTGCCGTGGAACAGGCGAAGATCGACCGGAACGATCGCTTCCATGCACTGCGCAAGCTGGCGGAATACCGCGAACCTACTGAATCTGTCCGGCGATCGAGCTGAAGACGGTGTCCAGCAGCCTGACCTGGGCCAGACTTCGTTGCAGCGTCTGTCCGGGCTGGAGGCTGAAGGCTGCTGTGGGTGGCTGGAAAATCAGTCCGAGGTTAACAAAGAAGGCTCCGGACAGCTGAGCGATGAGTTTGCCACGCACCAGTCCCAGTCGTCCGCCACTGTTGCGATCCCACTGATGGACAGCCCCCGAGGGCAGGATGTAGAACCATTCCTGCGAACGACTGCGGAACCAGCGTTCGTTGCGACCGCCAAAGTTGAAGTGGTCACTGGGCGCGGCTTCGAAACGCCAGGTATCAGCAAGGCTGCGAGCGGTCTGCAGGAGGGTCGCGGGAGCCTCAGTGAGCGCCACGCTGCCTGTTGGCAGCAGTTGTCGCAGCGAGTACTGGCCGGGAGGCAGTCCTGTGAAGCGATACCAGCCCTGCTCGGTTTCAGAACTGATCCGCCCGTCGGCATTTCGATCAAGGTCGGTCGTCACGGCTTCGGCCACGACATAGCCCGAGGCGTTGAGCAGCTGAACGGTGATCCCGTTCTGCCACGGTTCGGCTGCGAAGGCTGCCCTGGAGATGGCTGCAGCGGCAGATCCGGAGACGGTGGAGATTTGAGTGAACAGCCGCGGAGGTGCGCTGCTGCTCCATTCAAACACCTGACCGGTGGAAGTGAGGTAGAAAATGCGCCGCACCGGCGGATCGGATTCGGTGGCCAGCAGTGGATCGGTGACCGGCGCGTAGACTTCGTACCACGCAATCGCGGACGACGTGACGGTGGCATCCACTGGTCGGGGGATGCCGACAGCGGTGGGCAGCCGCGATGGATTGCGATTGCCGTTGGGGTCCGTATCGATCCACGTACGCCCCTCGATGACTGAGGGCTGATAGTTGCCGAAGTCAAACCGGGTGGTCACGGAGCCGGAGGTCACATCAAGCACAGGATTCTCAGCGGAGTGCAGCAGGCTGACATCCTGATAGTAGGCATTTCCCGGGGCAGCGATCGGGGTACCGGTGAGCGGTGCGGTGGCTGTGACAGTCCGGTTATTCCAGCGAAACAGCTGGCCTGCGGGAGTGATGTAGAACCAGCTGTTGCTGCCGCCTTTGAGCCAGCGTTCGCCCAGACCACCAAAGTTTTCAAACAGGTTGCCACTGAAGGACAAATTGAGTGACTGATCAAGACTGCGGGCCGTGGCGGCGCCGGGCGAGGTGCGGCCTGCACTTTGAACCCAGCCTTCCGGAAGCACCTCACGCACGGTGTATTTGCCCGGAGCGACATTCTCGAAACGATACCAGCCGCGTTCCTGTTCGGCGTCGATCAGGCTGTCACCATTGCGATCAAGGTCCCGCGACGAAGTGACAGCAACAACCTTGCCGTCCTGATCAAGCAGTTCAAACACGAACCCGTTCAGCCATGGTTCTTCGGTGATGGCGGCAGCATTGGTGATGGGCGCTCGATTGTGCCAGGCACGCGTGCCGAGCATTTCCACGGTGGTACCGGTGAGTTTTCCGGACTGTCCGCTCCACTGTTTCAGTTCTCCTGCGGGAGTGAGGAAGTACCAGCTGGAATTGACCTGCGAGCGATACCAGTATTCCTGGCCACCGAGGGAATTGAAGAAGGCGTTGCCATTCGGATGAAACAGCCGCAGCTGTGCGAGGACCGGGGATTGTCGGATGCCGTCAGCATTGCGGTCGTGCCACTTGCGGCCTTCGACAATCGAGGGAATGAATGGTTCTTCGTAGGTGATCTCAAGCTGCGGCTGCAAAGCAGGGTTGGACGAATTCCGGCTGTGAAAGGTTTTGATGTCGCCGACGCTCTCGGAAGATCGCAGCATCCAGCCGTGATTCAGCTGAGGCTGATCAAGCCATTGCTGGACGTCCGCCACCACGCCGCCGCCCGCCCATTGCCACGCTCCCGGACCATCAACCTGACTGGTTGCGGACGCGCCGCCAATGTCTCCGCCAGGCAGCGCCCAGGCAGCGGAGTCGAAACGGCTGAACAGCCAAGTGGCGTCACCAGCCAAAGCCGCAGCGCCGTCCAGCTCGTTCCCCGCTGCATCACTGGCGGATTCACCCCAGCTGCGCGAAACAGGATGCAGGCCCACGGAAAGCGTATTGCCAAACGATTCGGCCACGTTCAGTGTGAGCACTGCATCGATAATGGTGGCCCCCTCAGGGATGCCGGCCGACTGCAGGTCAAATGCCAGCAGACCACGACGGGCGGCAATCGAACCGGATGCACCACCGGAGACCAGATACTGACCCGTCCCGTTGGAAAGAGCCTGCGCACTGGTGTCGTAGATCGTCGTGTCCCGGACCGCCGACAACTGGACGGTGACCGCGTTGAGCACCTGCCGGGGTTCCAGAACCTGAATGGCAGCCGTGACGGATCGGGATCGGGCGGATTGACGGCGCCGCGGGCGGAGAAAACTTCGAGTCCACGCCAGCATGGTTGAACTCTTTCAGGAGGGGATGACGGAAAGGGACAGGAATCACTACACGACGAAAAACTCACGCAGTTCCCACAACCACCGCCCCATATTCGCCGGAATTCGGCAAAAAACGCCGAAGAAAATGGAAAAAACGGAAAAATGTGCGAGATTCCGCGGAGCGTCGGGGCGGGATCCGCTGTCGGACTTCCCCGCCGTTCCGGATCCTCCCGAATGCCAGATTCCCAATCCCCACCCGCCACAGATGCTCCCTCGCAGCCATCCGCCGCACCGCCCCCGCTGCGTCTGTGGGGCACCACCGTGCTGCTCAGCGCCTTCCTGCTGTTCCTCATCCAGCCCACCATCGGCCGACTCATACTCCCCTGGTTCGGCGGCGCTCCGGCGGTCTGGACAACCTGCATGCTGTTCTTTCAGTCGCTGCTGTTCGCAGGTTATCTCTACGCCCATCTGCTCTCCACCCGGCTCCCGCTCCGCTCACAACTCATCATCCACGCCCTGCTGCTGCTCATCGCCGCCACGCTGATCAACCTGCAGCCCGCCCCCCTGTGGAAACCACGGGACAGCAGCGTCCCCATTCCCCGCATTCTGCTGCTGCTCAGCCTGACCGCCGGACTGCCGTACTTCGTGCTCTCGGCCACCAGCCCGCTGCTGCTGAAGTGGCTGGCAGTGGCCGCGCCCGATCTTCGTTCCCACCGACTCTACGCCCTCTCCAATGCCGGTTCACTCGCCGCACTGCTCTGTTACCCCGCCCTGCTGGAACCGCTGCTCCCGCTGACCTCACAGACAACCCTCTTCAACTGGACCTTCCGGCTCTTCGCGGCGTCCTGTGCCGGCTGCCTCGCGTGGATGCATCGCACAGCCGTCCGCACCCCCGCCGCTCCGACGGAACCACCAGCCAAACCGTCTGCCCCCGTAGCGGCGGGTCGGACACCACAGTCGGCCCCCGTGGCGCGCTGGTTCGGTCTGTCCTGCCTCGCCTCCGTGATGCTGCTCGCCGGGACCACCGAAATCTGTCAGGACGTAGCCGTCATCCCGTTCCTCTGGATCGCACCGCTCGCCCTGTACCTGCTCTCATTCATTTTCTGCTTCGAAAGCGACCGCTGGTACAGACGCGGAATTTTCGCGGGCCTGACGGCTGTCTCCATTCCTGTGCTCAGCTGGCTGCATCTGTTCGGTCTCCGCGTGCACTTCCTCGTTCAGCTCTGCGCATGGCTGACGGGCCTGTTCAGCATCTTCATGCTCTGCCACGGAGAACTCGCACGTTCCCGTCCCGGCACGCAGCGACTCACCCTGTTCTACCTGACACTCGCAGCCGGTGGCGCTGCCGGCGGGCTCATCTGCGGCATCGCTGCACCGCTCCTGCTGCCGGCACTCTGGGAACACCATCCGGGACTGCTCGCTGCCGCTCTGCTGGCGTTTTACGTCTGGTTTGATCACCGCGCATGGCTCCACCCGGATCGCCGCCCGCCTGTTCTCGCGGCCGCGGCTGCCATCGTCGTAATCTCCACCGTCCTGCTGGACTTCGCCTCCTCCTTCAGTGAATACACCGCATCCATTGCCAGCAGCCGGAATTTTTACGGAGTCCTGCGGATTGAAAACTACCCCGACGAGGATGCCGTGCTGATGAAGCACGGCCGGATCATCCATGGCCTGCAGTTCCGCGGTCTCCCGGCAGTTCCCACCACGTATTACGGCTATCAGTCCGGAGTTGGTCGGGCGATCACGGCGCTCCGCGAACAGTCCGCGGGGACCGACCGGGGACTGCGTATTGGCCTGGTCGGGCTGGGCACAGGAACGCTCGCTGCCTGGGGCCGCCCAAATGACACACTCGTATTCTACGAAATCAACCCCGACGTGGTGCGTCTGGCCAGGGAACAGTTCAGCTTTCTGAAGGACTGTCCGTCCGCTGTGGAAATCATCGAGGGCGACGCCCGGCTGTCGCTGGAATTCGAAGAACCGCGACAATTTGACCTGCTGGTGCTGGACGCGTTTTCCGGTGATGCCATCCCGATTCACCTGCTCACCCGCGAGGCATTGGCTGTCTGTCGCCGGCATCTGAAGCCCGGCGGGATCCTTGCCTATCACATTTCCAACGTGCACTTTGATCTGTCCCGAGTGACCGCGGGGCTGGCTGATGCGGCGGGAATGACCTGCATTCAGCTGGACGAGCCATTTATCGCGGACGACGACACCGGACGCCCGAAAATCTCCGCCCCCGGCAGCCGCTGGTCACTGCTGACGGACTCCGCGTCGGTGCTGGACGCCGACGTCCTGCAGCAGACAGCGGGGCTGCCACCGAAATCAGCCCGGATTGTCTGGACGGATGACCACAGCAATCTGCTGCAGGTGCTGGGCTTTTCAAACCACCGTCATTCGCCATAAACAGGTTTTTCTGCGGTTTCCCACCACACGCGGCATTGCCAAATCCCGCCACTTCGCGGAACATTCCGAAGCCGTGGCATTTCTGGTCAACGCGCGGCACATCGCATCGAAAGCCCGGGGACAAAAATGGCCCATCTGCCATTCTGCAAATTCCATGTTTGCCGCAGCCTGCTGATATCGCTGCCCACAATCCTCGGCCTGTGGTGTTGTTTGGCGGGTTCTGCTGCATTCGCGGACGAGCAGGCCGAAGTGGACCAGGCGGTCCAGCAGTCGCTGGACTATCTCGTCGGCCTGCAAAAACGCCAAGGGTACTGGGAAGCCAACGAAGGACAGTACCGTGTGGCCATGACGGCCCTCGCTGGCACTGCCATGCTGGCCGAAGGCTCAACCACCACCACCGGCCGCTACGCGAAACCCATTCGACTCGCCGTCGATTTTCTCGTGTCGATGAGTCGCCCAAACGGACTCATCGGATTTCGCGACGATTTCCACTACACCTACGGCCACGGCTACTCAATGGTGTTTTTAAGTCAGGTTTACGGTGAGGAAGAGGACGATAAGCGGCGGGAAGAGCTGCGCGAAGTGCTCACCAAAGCCGTCCAGTTCTGCGCAGATGCTCAAACCAGCCGCGGTGGCTGGGGCTACGTCTCGGCAGCCGAAGGCAATGACTTCGACGAAGGTTCCACCTGCATCACTCAGGTGCAGGGCCTGCGTGCCTGCCGCAATGCCGGCATCCCGGTTTCCCGGGAGATCATCGATCGCGCGAAGAAGTACATCGAAGAGTGCACCACGTCGGAAGGCGGTGTACAGTACAGCATCCGCGGCGGAGGTGCTCGCCCGCCAATCACAGCCGCAGCACTCGCCGCCATGTTCAACGCCGGCGAATACGACACAGAACTCACCACCCGCATGCGGGACTATTGCCGCCGCAATATCTGGCCCGATCGAAACATCAGCTCCAGCAACGGCTTCTGGCACTACATGCACTTCTACTTCGCGCAGGTCGTCTACCGCACCGGCGGCGAAGACTGGCAGCGTTACCGCACTGAACTCACTGCAAAACTGCTGCGGGAAATGCAGTCCGGAGGCGGCTGGGCCGATGCTCAGGTGGGCACGGTGTACGCCACCAGCCTGAACTGTATGATGCTGCAGCTTGAAAAAGGCTTCCTGCCAATCTACCAGCGATAACGCTCCGGGTGAACCCGGCTGTCTGTCGCGTCACAGGAATCTCCGGCCATGCTTCCATCCGCACTTCGTTCCATCTTGCCCATCCCTGCACTGCTCAACAGCTCCCTCGGCCTGCTCGCCACTTTCGCACTGCTGGCCAGCGGCTGCTCCAGCGACGAAGACGAGGCCGTGACCGAAATAGTGACCGCCACACCAGCACCAGCTGCGGCTCAGCCGGCACCGGCCGACTCCGCCCCACAGGCTGGTTCACAGTCCGGTTCACAGTCCGCCGCAGACACAGCAGGCGTTCCGGAATTCAAACCACTCAACCTAACCGCACTGGGTGGCCAGTCTGCTGACAGCGGCACATCCAAAGGTGGCAATGCGGGATCGGGCGAGCAGCAGATTCAGGCGGTCATCCGCCAGCTGCAACCCCTGCAGGTGCTCCTTGGCCAGTGGCGTGGCACCACCCGAAGGGAATTTGAATCGTTCAAGGCCGTTGACAGTCACGAATGGGTCTGGGACCTCCGCACCAATCCCTCCCAGCCTGCCCTCACACTCAATTCCGACAAGAGCCCCTATCTCCGCACCGCACGCCTTACATGGGATACCGAGCAGCGAAAATTTCTGCTCACAGCGGTTGATGGCGAGGGAAAAGAGCGGCGGTTTTCGGGCGACTTCACCGAACCTCCGCACGAGATCACCGGCAGCGACGACAAGCTGCACCGCGTGTATCGGCTGGAGTTGAATGAGGATTCCACGGACGCCCAGGAAGCATGGCAGGTAGCCTTCGTGCAGCAGGAAAACAACCGCTACCTGCTCGAAGTCGCTCGCCGCCGCGGAAAAGCCGCCTACACCCGCTGGGACACGGTTTCCACCCAGCGCGAAGGCACGTCGTTCGCTCTGAGTGACACCGATTACGCAGAAAAGACGTGCATCATCTCCGAAGGTCTGGGGACAACCGAGCTCGTCTTCAAGGGCCGCTCCTACTGGGTCTGCTGTTCCGGCTGCAAGGCAGCCTTCGAGGAAGACCCGGAAAAGTGGATCGCTCGCGCCGCCGCCCGCGCAAAGGAAAAGCAGTGACCCTCGCCAACTGCGTCGGTGCGCTGGATATCGGCAACACGCGAATGAAGCTGGGCGTCTTCCTCCCGGCCCCTGACGGACTCGTGCAGGCCGTCCGGATCGAAGCCTGCGTGATTGAATCGTGCAGCCAGCTGTCCGGCGAACTGTTGCGGTGGTGGAATGCGGCCGGAGACTGCCGGCCCGCCCGCATGATGGTGGCTGGCAGCGATCCGGATCTGCGGGATGAACTGGCGGCCGACTGGCCGTTGCCCGCATGTCAGCCGCAGCTGGTTCGCAGTGCAGCCGATGTGCCGGTTCGGGCCGACGTGGAACAGCCGCAGCGCGTCGGCATCGATCGATTACTCAATGCCTGTGCCGCACGACACTGGAGACGCAAAGGCGGAGCCGTCATTGTGGTCGATTCAGGCACCGCAACCACCGTGGACCTCGTCACCAGTGACGGTGTGTTTCGAGGTGGCAGCATCCTGCCCGGACTCCGCCTGTCAGCTCGGGCACTCCACGAATACACAGCCCGTCTGCCACTGCTGGATATCGACGACCTCGCAGCCGGCTGGCCCGCCGTGCCGGGACGCAACACGGAAGCCGCCATGCGCGCCGGACTGCTGATCGGACAGCTGGGCGCGGTGAAGGAAATGGCCGCCCGATTGTCAGCATCCGCCGCCACGCTGTACGGCGAAGGGTCAGAGCCTGAGCTGTTCGTGACCGGCGGTGGCGGACGATTGCTCGCAGAACACCTGCCAGAGGCCGTCTATGTGGACAGTCTGGCGCTGCACGGCCTGGCGCTGCTGGGTTGTCAGCTGTAAGCAGACACGAACTCGAAAACGGAGAGAGAGCGGTGGAAATCAAACGTGCTGAATTTGTCCGGCGAAGCGCAGCACTGGCATCCGCTCTACTGCTCCATGGCGGTCTGCCCACGATGAATTCCGGGACTGCCGCTGATGAAGCCACCATCAAACCCACAAAGCGAACATGGGACTGGAAGCTCGAGACTGCGGCGGCTGCCTGGCGCCCACGGGATTCCAGTGGTGAGCTGGTCTTCCGCGATCGCCTGTGGATTCTTGGCGGCTGGTTCGATTCGTTTTCTCCGCCACCCCGCGACGTCTGGAGTTCACCCGACGGAGTTATGTGGGAAGAAGTGCAGCATGAAGCTCCGTGGCGTTACAGCGATCTGCCGATGACCATCACGTTTCGCGACCGCATGTGGCTCATGGGTGGCTGGACAAATGGACGGCTCGAAGGCCACGGCGCCACCAGCGAAGTCTGGGCGTCGGAGGACGGACGGGCCTGGGAACGGGTGACAGAGCAGGCCGGCTGGAGTCCGCGTCTGGCGGGCGGGCTGGTGGAATTTCAGGATCGTCTGTGGGTGCTGGGAGGCACCGAGAACTATTACTTCGGTGATCGCAGCAGCCTGCGAAATGACGTCTGGTCGTCTGCCGATGGCCGCGAATGGAAGTGCGAAACACCGGCTGCCGCGTGGGCCCCACGGGCCTACCACCAGGCTGTCTCACACGCCGGCCGGCTGTGGGTGTTTGGCGGCGGTAACTATGTGCCGGAATATTCTGCACTCAATGACGTTTGGAGCTCCGCAGACGGAGTGCACTGGAGGCAGGAGACTGCAAATGCTCCGTGGCATCCGCGACTGTGGTTTTCCGCCGTCTCCTGGAAAGGCTGCCTGTGGGTCCTCGGAGGCTGGTCAAACAATCCGCACCGCAACCACGGAGATGTGTGGTATTCGCGGGACGGACGGGAATGGCAGCAGCTGAACTGCGGGAAGATCTGGAAAGAACGCCACGAACATTCCGCCTGGATTTTCAGAGATCGACTCTGGGTCGCCGCCGGCCACGCGCAGCCACTCAGCAACGAAGTCTGGTCACTGGAACTGCCGGATGACTTCTGAGCAGACGCGGACCCGCAGAGTGGGAAAGTGAAACGCTGTTGACCTCGGCGAAACAGGATGTGCTGCGGTCAGACCGAGCCGCCGGGCGGCAGCCCGCACATGCGCCGCAGGGCGCCAGCCCACACTGAGCCGCAGGGCGGCAGCCCGCGGGTAAAGTGCCCTGGCTACCCACTGCTGACGCCACGGACAGAAGCCCGCCCCAGAGTGCAATTCGCAACCGGGGGCTTCCACCACACTTGAACCGCAGGGCGGCAGCCCGCGGGTAAAGTGCCCTCGCTACGCACTGCTGACGCCACGGACAGAAGCCCGCACCAGAGTGCAATTCGCAACCGGGGGCTTCC